>MEEW01000011.1 GCA_001724985.1 Phenylobacterium sp. SCN 69-14 | reverse complement strand
GAAGGCCGCCCGCACCCCCGAAGGCGCGGGCGGCCCTAGATCAGGTGGGTGAGCGCGCGGCTCACGCTTGCGTCTCCGCGAGGTCCTGC
This sequence comes from Phenylobacterium sp. SCN 69-14, assembly GCA_001724985.1. GTDB lineage: Bacteria > Pseudomonadota > Alphaproteobacteria > Caulobacterales > Caulobacteraceae > Phenylobacterium. The sequence continues at coordinate 25,152 of MEEW01000011.1, read as the reverse complement.
TCGTAGGCGGCCAGGGTCGCCATCTGCAGCACGCGGGCGACGGAGGCCGACAGCGGCGCGATCTGGACGGACTTGGTGAGGCCGAGCAGCATCGGCCCGATCACCGTCGCCCCGCCCAGGGCCTGGACGAGCTGGGTCGAGATCGAGGCCGAATGGATGGCCGGCATGATCAGCACGTTGGCCGGGCCGTTCAGGCGCATGAACGGATAGTTGACCCGCTTGGAGGGGTCGAGCGCCAGGACCGGCGTCATCTCCCCCTCGTACTCGAAGTCGACGTCCATCATGTCGAGCATCGCGACCGCGTCGCGGACCTTTTCCGACCGCATGCCCATCGGGTTGCCGAAGGTCGAGTAGGACATGAAGGCCACGCGCGGCTCATAGCCCAGGGTCTTGACCGTGCGGGCCGCCTCGACGGCGATCTCCACCAGCTCCTCGGCGTCCGGCATCTCGGTGATGCTGGTGTCGGCGATGAACAGGGTATGGCCCTTGGCCAGCACCACGCTCATGCCCATGATCCGGCCGTCGGGCTCGGGGTCGACCACCCGCAGCACCTCTTCCAGCACCTGATCGTAGGACCGCGTCACGCCGGTCACCATGCCGTCGGCGTAGCCCAGCGACACCATCGAGGCGGCGAAGGAGTTGCGGTCCTGGTTGACCAGCCGCTGCACGTCGCGCTTCAGGTAGCCCTGGCGCGACAGCCGCTCGTAGAGGAAGTCCACGAATTCGGGATTGTGGCGCGAGACCCGGGCGTTGACGATCTCCAGCTTGGTCTCGGCCGGGTCGAGGCCGGCCTCGACCATGTTCGCCTTGACCAGTTCCTCGCGTCCCACCAGCACCGCATGGCCCAGGCCCGCGGCTTCGAAGGCGTGGGCGGCGCGGATCACCGTCGGCTCCTCGCCCTCGGCGAAGACGATGCGCTTCTTCGGCGCCTTCAGCACCGCGCCCTGCAGCTTCTGGAGGAAGGCCGCGGTCGGGTCGAGCCGCTGGGCCAGCGAGGCCCGATAGGCGTCCATGTCGGTGATCGGCCGGCGGGCGACGCCGGTGTCCATCGCCGCCTGGGCGACGAAGGGCGGGATATAGGCGATCAGCCGCGGGTCGAAGGGCGTCGGGATGATGTACTGCGGCCCGAACTTGAGCTGCGTGCCGTGATAGGCGGCGGCCACCTCGTCGGGCACGTCCTCGCGCGCCAGTTGGGCCAGGGCCTGGGCGCAGGCGATCTTCATTTCCATGTTCACCCGGCGCGCGCGCACATCCATGGCCCCGCGGAAGATGTAGGGGAAGCCGAGGACGTTGTTCACCTGGTTCGGATAGTCCGAGCGGCCAGTGGCGACGATGGCGTCGGCGCGGACGGCGTGGACCTCCTCCGGGGTGATCTCCGGATCGGGGTTGGCCATGGCGAAGATGATCGGCCGGTCGGCCATCGACTTCACCATCTCCTGGGTCAGGGCGCCCTTGGCCGACAGGCCGATGAAGACGTCCGCGCCGGCCATGGCGTCGGCCAGGGTGCGGGCGTCGGTCTCGACCGCGTGGGCGCTCTTCCACTGGTTCATGTCGTTCGGGCGGCCGCGGTAGATCACGCCCTTGGAGTCGCAGGCGATCACGTTCTCGGGCGAGGCGCCCATGGCCTTGATGAGCTCCAGGGTGGCGATGCCCGCCGCCCCGGCGCCGTTCAGCACCACCTTGACCTGCGAGATGTCGCGGCCGGTGATGGCGCAGGCGTTGATGAGGCCGGCGGCCGAGATGATCGCCGTGCCGTGCTGGTCGTCATGGAACACCGGGACGTCGAGCAGTTCCTGCAGCTCGGTCTCGATGCGGAAGCATTCGGGGGCCTTGATGTCCTCGAGGTTGATGCCGCCGAAGGTGACCCCGATGTTCTTGACCACGGTGATGATCTCGTCGGGATCGGTGGCGCTGACCTCGATGTCGATGGAATCGACATCGGCGAAGCGCTTGAAGAGGACGCTCTTGCCCTCCATCACCGGCTTGGAGGCGAGCGCGCCAAGATTGCCCAGGCCCAGGATCGCCGTCCCGTTGGAGATCACCGCCACCAGGTTGCCCTTGGAGGTGTAGTCGTAGGCGGCCTCGGGATCCTCGGCGATCTTCAGGACCGGTACGGCGACCCCCGGCGAATAGGCAAGCGACAGGTCCCGCTGGGTGGCCATCGGCTTGGTCGGGGCGATGGCGATCTTCCCGGGAACCGGGTGCTTGTGGAAGCTCAGGGCTTCTTCGTCGGTGAAGGTGCGTTTCTCGGCGTCGCTCATCGGCGCGGCGTTTCCTCTTGGCCTTATAGGGCCTGGCTAGGCTGAAAGGGCGTCACCCTATAAACCCCGAGCGCCTGCTGACAACCGCTGAGCGGCGCCTTGGCGTCCTGCCGCCGCGGCGCCGTGACCCATCTGCCGCGTCTTTCGACCCTCCGGCGGCGGATGCGACGCCTTGACCGGCCGGCCTCGGGCGGGAGACTAGGCGCCCGCAATCGCCTTCGGAGAGTTCCCCCTGACCGCCCCAATCGATATCGCCGTGGCCGGCGCGCTCGGCCGCATGGGCCAGGCCGTGGCCAAGGCGCTGGCCGAGCGTTCCGATATGCGCCTGGCCGCCCGCTTCGACCGCCCCGGCGCGACCGGCGAGGGCCTGGTTTCCATGGAGGCGGCGCTGGAAGCCTCCCAGGCGGTGATCGACTTCACCACCCCGGCCGCCTCCGTGGCCCTGGCCCAGGCGGCCGCGGCGCGCGGGAGCCCGGCCCTGGTCATCGGTTCGACCGGCGCCTCGCCCGAGCAGGCCCGCGCCATCGAGGCGGCCGCCAAGTCGGTCCCGATCGTGTTCGCGGGCAACTATTCGCTGGGCGTCAACATGCTGATGGGCCTGGTCGCCCAGGCCGCGCGCGCCCTGCAGGCCGACGCCTACGACATCGAGGTGACCGAGGCGCACCACAAGCGCAAGGTCGACGCCCCCTCCGGCACCGCCCTGATGCTGGGCGAGGCCGCGGCGCGCGGCCGCCAGGTCGCCCTGGCGCAGGTCGCCCAGCGGGTCCGCGACGGGATCACCGGCCCGCGCCCGGCCGGCGAGATCGGGTTTTCGGTCATGCGCGGCGGCGGGATCATCGGCGAACATTCGGTAATCTTCGCGGCGGAGGATGAGATCCTGACCCTCAGCCACTCGGCGCGGGACCGCGGCCTCTTCGCCCGCGGCGCGGTCGAGGCGGCGCGCTGGGTCGTGGGCCGCTCCCCCGGCCTCTACGACATGCAGGATGTTCTGGGATTGAAGTGATGGCCGATCTCCTCGTCCGCGACGCCACCGGACAATTGCTGGCGTTGAAGGCCAAGGAGATTTCCGCCGTCGAGCTGCTGAAGCTCGTCCTGGCGCGGCATGAAAGGACCCATGCGCGGCTGAACGCCGTGGTCGCGGCCGACCTCGACCGGGCGCTGGACTACGCCAGGGCCGCCGACGACCTGCGCGCCAAGGGGGCCGGCGGGCTGCTGACCGGCCTGCCCATGACGGTCAAGGACACCCTGGACGTCATCGGCATGCCCGCCTCCTCGGGGGTGGAGGCGCTGCGCCGCCGCAAGGCCGAGGACGCCGCGGCCGTGGCCGCCGCGCGGGCGGCCGGCGCGGTGATCTGGGGCAAGACCAATGTGCCGGTCATGGCCGCCGACTGGCAGAGCTTCAACCGGCTCTACGGCGCGACCAACAACCCCTGGGACCTGGCGCGCACGCCCGGCGGGTCTTCGGGCGGGGCGGCCGCGGCGCTGGCGGCCGGTGTCACCGCCCTGGAGATCGGCTCGGACATCGGCGGCTCCCTGCGCGTTCCCGCCAGCTTCTGCGGGGTGTTCTCGCACAAGCCGACCTGGGGCCTGGTCAGCCAGTCGGGCCATATTCCGCCCGCGCCTGGAACCCATGCAGAGCGCGACCTCAACGTCATCGGCCCCATGGCCCGCTCGGCCCGCGACCTGCGGCTGCTGATGTCGATCCTGGCCGAAGGCGTGCCGGCCAAGGCCGAGGTCCCGGACCTCAAGACCCTGAAGCTCGGCCTGTGGCTGGACGGCTTTCCCCTGGACTCCGAGGTCCGGGCGGTGGTCGAGGACCTGGCCGGGCGCCTGCGCGCGGCGGGCGCGGAGGTGCGGCCGATCTCCGCCCCGGTCCCGCTGGACGAACTCATGGCCAGCTACCAGGTGCTGCTGGGCTCGGTGGTCGCCACCGACATGCCCGCCGCGGCCCAGGCGCGTCTGCGCCGGATGCGCGCCCTGGCCGCCCTCGCCCGCGGGATCGGCGCCGGCCGGGCGTCCTGGGCGGGCCTGGCGCGCGCCTACGCCGCCAGCCATGCGGAATGGATCGCCGCCGACGAGGTGCGCGCGCGCCTGCGCGCCACGGTCGAAGCCGACCTGGCGAGCCTCGACGCCATCCTCGCGCCCATCGCCCCGACGGTGGCCTTCCTGCACGACCAGCGGCCGTTCGGCGCGCGGCGGCTGAAGCTGTCGGACGGCGGGGCGATCCCCTATGGCGCCATGCTGAACTGGATCGCCCTGGCCACCGCCTGCCACCTGCCGGCCACGGCGATCCCGGCGGGCCTGAGCGCCCAGGGCCTGCCGGTCGGCGTCCAGATCATCGGCGCGCACGGCGCCGATTCCCGCACCCTCTCCATCGCCCAGGCCATGGACGAAGCCCTCGGCGGCTTCATCGCCCCGCTGCCTGCCTGAGGAAATTGCTCCCCTGCGAAGCCAGGGCTATCGCCTATGGATCGTCCCGAAGGTCTAGGGATGGCGGTTCCGCCGCGAAGCGGCTGTTCTGACAGGCCGAGCCAGCGGTGACGCTGGAATTTTCAACACCAAGACACCAAGGACTCCAAGACCACGAAGGGGTCGATCTCACCCTGTCATGGCCGACCAGCCGCCGCCGGAATCTTGGTGGTCTTGGAGTCCTTGGTGTCTTGGTGTTTCAAGACTGACGTCGCTCACGCGCCGTCTTCGAAGTCGTCAAGCGCCGTCTCGCCTCGAAACCCATATGCGATCACCCTGCTTCGTGGGGGGAGGATCAAAGCGCCTTGAGCGGGCCGGCTGGGTCTGGCATTTGCGCTCCCACACTTCCAGAGAGGGGCTGGCCCGCATGACCATGACCGCCAGGTTCAAGCGCTGGGAGGGCAACCCCGACCTGCCTTTGCCGGCCTACGCCACCGCCGGGGCCGCCGGGTTCGATTTCCGCGCCGCCACGCCCGCGGGCGAGACGGTGACCATCGCGCCGGGCGCCCGCAAGGTGATCCCGACCGGCTTCGCCGTCGCCCTGCCGGTGGGTTACGAACTGCAGGTCCGGCCACGCTCGGGCCTGGCGGTCAAGAACGGGATTTCCATCGTCAATGCGCCCGGCACGGTCGACTGCGACTATCGGGGCGAGATCATGATCTGCCTGATCAATCTCGGGGCCGAGGACTTCCATGTCCGCCGCGGCGACCGCATCGCCCAGGGGATCATCGCCGCCGCGCCGCAATGGGAGCTGGTCGAGGTCCAGGCGCTGGACGAGACGGTGCGCGGGGCCGGCGGCCACGGTTCGACCGGCGTCTAGCGTCCTCTCAGCGCCTCGGGCTCCGGCCCGCCGCTCGCCCAGTCGAGCAGTTCGACGGTGTGGACGACCGGGACCTGGGTCCCGCCGGCGATCTGGGTCAGGCAGCCGATATTGCCGGCGGCGATGACGTCGGGCGCGACGGCTTCGAGGTTGCGGGCCTTGCGCTCGCCCAGGCGTCCGGCCAGCTCCGGCTGCAGCAGGTTGTAGGTCCCGGCCGAGCCGCAGCAGATGTGCGCCTCCAGCGGCTCGGCGACCGTGAAGCCGGCCGCCTGCAGCAAGCCCTTGGGAACCTGGCCGATCTTCTGGCCGTGCTGCAGCGAGCAGGCCGAGTGGTAGGCGACCTTCAGAGGGCGCGGGGCGGTCGTCGCGATGGGGCCGAGCGCGGCCAGGACCTCGGAGATGTCCTTGGCCAGGCCGGCGATGCGGGCGGCCTTGGCCGCCCATTCCGGCGACTGCTGGAAGAGGACGCCATAGTCCTTCACGCTCGTCCCGCAGCCGGAGGCGGTGACGACGATCGCGTCCAGCCCTTCGCCTTCGAGCTCGCGGGTCCAGGCGGCGATGTTGGCGGCGGCGAGCGCATGCGAGCGTTCGGTCTTGCCCATGTGGTGCGGCAGGGCTCCGCAGCAGCCCGAGCCGCCTGCGACCACCACCTCGACGCCCAGCCGGGTCAGCAGGCGGATGGCGGCGGCGTTGATCTGCGGCGCCAGCACCGGCTGGGCGCATCCGGCCAGCATGGCCACGCGCATCCGGCGCGGACCGGCCGCTTCGAACACGCGCGGCCTTTCGGCCGGATCGGGCGGCGGCAGGCGGGCCGGCGCCATCGCCGCCATGGTCTTCAGCCGCCCCGGCAGCAGGCCTTGCAGCGGCCGCCCGACCTGGGCCGCGCGCAGGGCCAGCCGGAACGCGGCGCGGTTCGGCAGCAGCCAGGCCAGCAGGGCGCGCAGCAAACGCTCCGGCCAGGGACGGACATGATGCTGCTCGATATGCGCCCGGGCGTGGTCGACCAGGTGCATGTAGTCGACGCCCGACGGGCAGGTGGTGGCGCAGGAGAGGCAGGAGAGGCAGCGGTCGACGTGCTTGACCGTCCTGGGCGAGGGCGGCCCGCCCGCCTCCAGCATCTCCTTCATCAGGTAGATGCGCCCTCGCGGGCTGTCGAGCTCGTCGCCCAGCAGCAGGTAGGTCGGGCAGGTGGCGGTGCAGAAGCCGCAGTGGACGCAGGTGCGGATGATCTTCTCGGACGCGGCGACCTGTGGATCGTCCAGTTGCTGGGGGCGGAAGTTCGTCTGCATCAGGGCTGCATCCGGCCGGGGTTGAAGATCCCTTGCGGATCGAACTGGCGGCGCACCCGCTCGCTGAGGGCCGCCACCGCCGGCGAGGGCGGCTGGAACGGGGCGACGGCGGTTCGCACCGCCTCGCTGGCGCGCATCAGGGTGGCGTGGCCGTCGCCGCCGGCGACCTTGGCCAGCACGCCCCGCACCTGGGCCGCGTGGGCGTCGGAGGCCGCCGGGACCTCCAGCCAGACGCCGCCGCCGGCCCAGTCGTAGAAACAGCGGCCGCCGAGGTCGCCGGCCAGGCTGCGCCCGATCTCCGCGCCCAGGGTGGGCGGGACCGAGAGCTTCCAGACCTGGGCTTCGCCGCCGGCCAGCAGCCGGGCGTCGGCGATCTCCGACCAGGCCTGGCCGGACGCCTGGTGGTCCAGCACCGTCAAGGGCCCCAGCCCGGCCAGCAGGTCGGCCAGATGCGCGATCCGCGCGCTCACCGAAGGTTTGACGCCTTCGACCCGCAGCAGGGTCGTGGCCGCGCCGGCCGCTGCGATCTCGGGAACCGTCGAACCGCGGGCGATGTCGGCCGGCAGGTGCGCGGCCGAGGAGACCTGGGCCGGGCAACCCATGGCCTGAGCCATGGCCGCCGTCGCCGCCTGGTCGGAGAGGCCGGCGATTACCAGGGTCTGAGAGGTCGGCGGGGCGGGCAGCACCTTCAAGGTCAGCTCGGTGACCGCGAACAGCGTGCCGAAACTGCCCGCCGTGAGCTTGGGCAGGTCGAAGCCGGTGACGTTCTTGACCACCCGGCCCCCGGCCGCGAAGGCCTCGCCGAAGCCGTTGACGCCCTTGACCCCCAGGCTGTGGTCGCGCGGGGCGCCGGCGGTCAGGCGGCGCGGCCCGCCGCGGCCGGTCATCACCGCCCCCCCGATGCTGCCGGTGTGGGCGGGCAGGCCCCACAGCGGGCCGAAGTCCGGCGGCTCGAAGGCCAGGCACTGGCCGTTGGTCGCGAGCAGGTCGGCGATCTCGGCCATGGGCGTCCCGGGCCGCACCACCAGGATCAGCTCCTCCGGCTGGTAGGCGACCACCCCCGTCAGACGCGAGAGGTCCAGCACCGCATCGGCGGCGACCGGCCGACCGAAGGCGCGGCGCGTGCCCCGGCCCAGCAGTTCGAGCGTCTGGCCCGCCGCCAGGGCGTCCTTCACCGCCTCGACGGTCTCTTCGGCGTTGCTCGGGCTCCAGGCCACCTTCAGAACCGCTCCAGCTCGGGGAAGCGGAGCTTGCCGCCATGGATATGCACGCGGCCGAGCTCGGCGCAGCGGCAGAGCTTGGGGAACACCTTGCCGGGATTGAGCAGGCCGTCCGCGTCGAAGGCGCATTTCAGCCGCTGCTGCTGGTCGAGGTCGGAGGGGCCGAACTGCACCTCCATCAGGTCGCGCTTCTCCACGCCCACCCCATGCTCGCCGGTCAGCACCCCGCCGACCTCGACGCAGAGGGTCAGAATGTCGGCGCCCAGCTTTTCGGCCAGGTCCAGTTCGCCGGGCTTGTCGGCGTCGTAGAGGATCAGCGGGTGCAGGTTGCCGTCGCCGGCGTGGAAGACGTTGGCGATACGCAGGCCGCATGCCTGCGACAGCTCGTTCATCCGGGTCAGGACCTTCGGCAGGGCGGCGCGCGGAATGGTGCCGTCCATGCAGTAGTAGTCGGCCGAGATCCGCCCCACCGCCGGGAACGCCGCCTTGCGCCCGGCCCAGAAGCCCAGGCGCTCGGTCTCGTTGGTGGAGATGCGCAGATAGGTGGCCCCGCAGCGGTCGCCGATCTCGCGCACCACCTCGATCAGGTGGTCGACCTCGGCCGGCGGCCCGTCCAGCTCGACGATCAGCAGGGCCTCGACGTCCAGCGGATAGCCGACCTTCACGAAGGCCTCGGCCGCGGCGATGGCCAGGCGGTCCATCATCTCCATGCCGGCCGGGATGATCCCCGCGGCGATGACGGCCGCGACGCAGGCGCCGGCCGCCTCGACGTCGGCAAAGCCCATCAGCAGGGCGCGCTGGGTCTCCGGCGCCTGCAGGATGCGGACCGTGACCTCGGTCACCACGCCCAGCAGCCCCTCGGACCCGCAGACCACGCCCAGCAGGTCCAGGCCCTCCGGATCGAGATGCTTGCCGCCCAGGCGCAGCACCGTGCCGTCGATCAGCACCATCTCGACCCCCAGCAGGTTGTTGGTGGTCATGCCGTATTTCAGGCAGTGCACCCCGCCGGAGTTTTCCGCGACATTGCCGCCGATCGAGCAGGCGATCTGGCTGGAGGGATCGGGGGCGTAATAGAAGCCGCGCTGCGCCACCGCCTGGGTGACGGCCAGGTTCGTGACCCCCGGCTGCACCACCGCGCAGCGGTTGTCGTAGTCGACCTCCAGCACCCGGTTGAACTTGCCCATGCCGAGGATGATCCCGTCGGCCAGCGGCAGCGAGCCGCCCGAGAGCGAGGTGCCGGCGCCCCGCGGCACCACCTTCAGCCCCTCGCGATGGCAGTAGGCCAGCACCCGGCTCACCTGGTCGACGGTTTCGGGCAGGACCACGATCATCGGCCGCTGGCGATAGGCGGTCAGGCCGTCGCACTCGTAGGCGGCCAGCTCGGCGTCGTCGTCGATCACCCCCTCGCCCGGGACGATGGCGCGCAGGGCGGAGACGAACTCCGGGCGTCGGGCCAGCAAGGCGGCGTCGGGCGGCGGCATCTGCATGTCGGCTTCGACATAGCGCGAGGCGTGGGCGAACGCCAATCGCCCCGCGGCCACGGTGAGGGTTTGTGCGGGCCGCGCGTCTTGGGAGTCGGAAGCCGGGACCGGAGGTGGTTCGAGTGCATACGCCCTGCAAAGAGACTCTTGTTCACGAACGCGTCATGTCGGAGTTCATAGCCTCGCTCGAAGAGGAGGAGCTTCATGCCGCGACCCGTCGCCCGATCCATCGCCTTGGCCGCCTGCGCCGCCGCCGTCCTGGCCTCGCCGGCCCTCGCCCAGGCGCCCAGCGGCGAGACCTTGTTCAAACAGCAGTGCGGCGTGTGCCATTCGATCGCCCAGGCCCCCGGCAAGATGGGCCCGCCGCTGAAGGGCGTGGTCGGCCGCAAGGCCGGAACCTTGCCCGGCTACGCCTATTCGCCGGCCATGAAGGGCTATGGAGTCACCTGGGACGCCGGCAAGCTGGAGACCTATCTGGCCAAGCCCACGGCGGCCGTGCCGGGGACCAAGATGATGATCGGCGCGGCCAATCCGGCCCAGCGCTCGGCGATCATTGCCTATCTCGCCACCCAGAAATAGCGAGGCTCCATGAGCGCGGTTGAGCTTCGCCGGAGCGCCGGCGGGGCCGCCACGCACGCGGCCTCCGGACCTGCGACCGACTATCACGCCCTGGGCGCCTTCACCGAGACCTGGGCGTTCCTCGAGCTGTTTCTCGGGCGATGCGCCGAAACCGCCGGGGCGCGGGTCGAGGGCGATGTATCGGCGCGGGCCGAGGCGATGGCCCGCGTGGTCCAGGCCAGTCCCGAATTCGCGCCCCTGGCCGGCAAGGCCTGCACGCTGGCCCGCGAGGCGGCCGATCTGGCTAGGCGCCGCCGGGCGCTGCTGGAGGACCTCGCCTACGCCAGCCTGCGACGCATGGGGGTGGAGGTCTGCAACGCCCCGCCCGCCGGCGCGCCGGCGGCGCTCGACGACCTGCACATGAGCGCCTGCGACCTGGTGCGCCGCACCGTGCTGTTGCTGGGCCAGCTCAAGGCCCGGCGGGGTGGATCAGCCTAGAGCATTTTCCGCCGAAGTGGCTGCCGGTTCGGCGTAGAAAATGCTCTGAATTCAAAGAGTCTTGAGCGTGATCCGCTTCTATCGAAGCGGATCACGCTCCAGCGCCTGGGCCATCCGCAGGGCGAGTTTGCGGGCGACTTCGGACTTGGCCGTGCGGTCCCAGCGTTCGACGCCGCCCGCGGTGACGATGCTGACGGCGTTGTCGTCCCCGCCCATCGTGCCGGCGATGCTGACGTCGTTGGCGACGATCCAGTCGCAGCCCTTCCTGGCCAGCTTGGCCTGGGCGTAGGCTTCCACGTCGTCGGTCTCGGCCGCGAAGCCGACCACCAGCCGCGGGCGCCGGGCGCTGCGCGACAGGGTGGCCAGGATGTCGGGGTTCTCGACCAGGGAGATGGCCGGCGGGCCGCCCGCGCCCTTCTTCATCTTCGAGCCGGCCGCCGTTTCCGGCCGCCAGTCGGAGACCGCCGCCACGCAGACGGCGATGTCGGCCGGCAGGGCCGCCTCGCAGGCGGCCAGCATCTCGCGCGCGGTCTCGATGTCGACGCGCTTCACTCCGGCGGGCGTGGGCACGGCGACCGGGCCGGCGACCAGCGTCACCTCCGCGCCGAGGTCGGCCAGGGCCTTGGCGATGGAAAAGCCCTGTTTGCCGCTGGAGCGGTTGGTCAGCATCCGCACCGGGTCGATCGGCTCGGCGGTCGGGCCGGCGGTGACGATGGCGCGCTTGCCGGCCAGCGGCCGGGCGGCGGGGCCTTCCAGGGCGGCCATGACCGCCTCGAAGATGGCCGCCGGCTCGGCCATGCGCCCGAATCCGAACTCGCCGCAGGCCATGGCCCCCTCGTCCGGTCCCACGAACCGCACGCCGTCGGCCTTCAGGGTCGCCAGGTTGCGGCGCGTGGCCGGATGCTCCCACATGCGCACGTTCATGGCCGGCGCCATCAGCACCGGCTTGTCGGTGGCGAGCAGGGTGGTGGCGGCGAGGTCCCCGGCCAGGCCGTGCGCCGCCTTGGCCATCAGGTCGGCGGTGGCGGGCGCGACCACGACGAGGTCGGCCGAGCGCGAGAGCTCGATATGGCCCATCTCCGCCTCGTCGGTCAGGGAGAAGAGCTCGGAATGGACCTTGTCCTCGCAGAGGGCGGCGAGCGACAGCGGGGTGACGAACTCCGCCCCCGCGCGGGTCAGGATCGGCCGCACCCCGACGCCCGCCTTGCGCAGCAGCCGCACCAGTTCGAGCGACTTGTAGGCGGCGATCCCACCGCCGACGATCAGGAGAATCCGCTTGTCCGACAAGGCTTTTTCACCCTCCGTTTCGGCCGCTCGTCATAGAGCCCTTTGGCCCCGCAAGCTAGGCTCTGGACAAGCATCGATTTCTGTTCTTAATTTGTTCTGCAACCTGCCCGGCGATTATATACTTTGCAAATCCCGTTGACGCGGTGACGCTGCGAGCGTTGAAATCAGCCTCAAAGGGAGATGTTAGATGGGCCGTGAAAAAGAGAGGCGACTAGAAGAGCAAGAACGCGAGCAAGAGCGTGAACGGGAGCGCCAAGCCCGCGAAGGTTACATTCCGCCAATCAGACCTTTCGAGTTCGATGACGACTAATCAGAGTTGAGCGAGAGAACGCCATGAGCGGAGATGCCTGGATTTGGGCAATCATTATCGGCGGCGTGCTGGTGAAGGTACTGTTCTTTAGGGACAGTAAAGACATGTTCGGCTCGCTAACCCGGCCGGAAACTGATGAAGAGCGCCGCGACCGCATTTGGCGAGCGGGCGAACGCAAGGATTAATCTGGCCCCTCTTCATCCGCCTCCTGCGCTGGCATCTTAGGCGCGATCTTCCTTACGGTCTCTTCGAACCGCGCCTCGTCCTCGTCGGCCTCGAGCTCACGGGCGAGGTGTTCAAACTTAGCTGTTTGACTCTCGGTGGAGTCTTGTGGTCGCGTCTTGCTCATGCCGTCCACCAACGATCCGCCAGAATACAAATACATAGCTTACATCGACGAGTCCGGCGACCCCGGCATCAAGAAGGTAAAGCCTCTTGATGAAAACGGCTCTAGCGAGTGGCTGGTAGTCGCGGCTGTTGTGATGGCGGCGGAGCGTGAAGCCGACGTTCCGCAATGGATTTCGGAAATGATGACGGAAATGGCCAGCCGTCAGATGCGGGAAATCCACTTCGCAAAGCTGAATCCGGCTCGAAAGCTAATAGCCTGTCGTCACGTCGCGGCTCGCCCAGTGCGCTGCTTCGTCGTCATGTCCAACAAGCAGAACATGCGCGGATTCAGAAATCCTTGGGCTGAGAAGATTCCTTCCGACAACTGGTTTTACTGCTGGATGACCAGGCTGCTGCTGGAGCGTGTGACGCACTGGGTCGAGCGACGGTCGATGCGTGAGATGGGTTCGCCCGCCAGGGTGAAGCTCGTTTACAGCGAACGCGGCGGCCTCTCGTACACGCAGATGAACGCCTATTATCAGTGGTTACGAATGAAGGGGGACAACCAATACCTGCCCCTCGGCAACCTGGCTTATGACACGCTGGATATGCGCCTGCTTGAGGTGCGCAACCACGCCGGCCATGCAGGTCTGAAGCTGCCGGATATCGTCGCTAGCGCCTTCTTCAAAGCTGCGGACATTCACGACACAGGCGCTTGTGACCCGCAATTCGCGAGAGCCCTGCGGCCTCGAATGGCGCGCTCACCGCAGGAGACTGGTAGTCTAATCTCCGGGTACGGCCTGAAGTTGATGCCGAAGTTCTCCACCCTTACCGGCAAGGTGGAGGAGTGCCAGCGCGATATATTCCGCGATTTTGGCTACCCTCAACAGTGGTGGCAGAAGCAGATTTGATCCTTGGGCCGTCTGCTCCGCCGCCTTTGTAGCCCAACCCCAATTGTCAGGCGTGCCGCGCGGACGCCACGGGGTTGGATACCCGCAGCCCGACCCAAGGACCGCAAGAATCTTCCGTCACTTTTGCAGCTAAGTCAATGAATCCGCTAAGAAACTTTCTGTTTGTGGCGATCTGACTCAACCCACTGATTTCTTGCGCTTTGTTCGCCAGCGCGATCGGCGCCTTCCCACCGCTCTAGGCTTGAGGCCGCTGGTCAATCCGCCGATAGGTCAGCCGCTTCCCGACCACGCCCCTGAGCGCCTCGTTCGCGCGCTGCTGGTCATTCACGCCCAGGGCCGCGCGCATCGAATAGCGGAAATCGAACTCCGCCAGATAGCGATGCAGGTGCTTCTTGGAGGCGTGCTGATAGACGCCCTTCATGCCGCGCTTGAAGATGCTGAAGTAGCCTTCAATCGTGTTGGTGTGGATCGTGGCGTCCTGGCGGTTCACGTACTCGCCAGCGGAGTGATTGACGGTGTTGTGGCTGGCGAAGTGACGGCCAACGCGGGTGTAGAACTTGCTCTCGTCCGTCAGCAGATGGGCCTCGCGGTGGAGGTTCTGATTGACGACGTAGGCCACGTCACCGGCGCTGTAGTGGTCGATCACGACCGAGCGGGCGCGGCCGGTCTCACGCTCCACCAGCGAGACAACCTTCATCATCTGGCGGACGCCGCGCGGCTTACCCGGTTTCGGCGGATCGGCGTCGGGATCGTTGCCGATGAAGGTCTCATCGACCTCCACAGTCGCGCCGCCCATGCCGAACGGGTTCAGGTCGCCAGAGCGCATGGCCTCGCGGATGCGGTGCGCCAGGAACCACGCCGTCTTGTAGGTGACTTCCAGAGTGCGGTGCAGTTGGTGGGCGCTGACACCCTTCTTGCTGCTGCACATGAGGAAGATGGCTTGCAGCCACTTCGTCAGGGGAAGTTTGCTCTCTTCGAAGATCGTACCGATGCGGACGGTGAACTGCTTCTTGCAGTCGCCGCACTTCTTGAGGCCGATGCGGACGCGCTTCTCCGGGTTCGGCTTGATCGCCGAAATTCGACCCATGCAGCCGCAATGCGGGCAGACCGGACCACGCGCCCAGAGGATGCTTTCGACGAACTCGAAAGCGGCGGCTTCATCGTGGAAGTAGGGCTTGCTCAGAACGGACATGGGCATTGATTCCTTTGAGGAATTTTATAGCCCAGATCAGCCGGGTTTGCAAAGTATATAATCGCCCCTGCCCGCGCAAGGAGAACCCAAGTGGCGCTGCAGTACAGACATGTGTTGAGCCTGGGCCTCGCCCTCGTCCTGGTCGCCGCCTGCGAGCGGCCCTCGGCGGTGGCCGACAAGACGCCCGATCAGGCGCCCGTGCAGGGGCACGAGGCCGCCCCCGCCCGCACCGCCGAGGCCGGGCGCAACGCCGCGCCGGTGCGCGAGCTGGACGGGCGGCCGATCTGGTCGTCCAGTCGCCGCGGCACGGCCGAGGAGAACGCCCAGCGCGCCTTCGACCGCAATGGCGAGGCGTTCGGCGCCAGGAGCCTGGACGAGTTCATCCGCAAGACCCACGCCTTCGTGACGGACCCGCCGCGCGGGACCGAGCGGCTGACCCGCCGCAACGGCGACGTGCTGCTCTACGATCCGAAGGGCAATGTCTTCGCGGTGGCCACGAAGGACGGCGCGCCGCGCACCATGTTCAAGCCGGACGAAGGCGCGGCCTACTGGCAGGAGCAGAAGGACCGCGAAGCGCGCCAAACCGCCCGTAGCGAGACCGCCCGCAGCGAGCGGGGCGAGCGCGACAGCGGCGGCTAATCGAGGGCGCGGGCTTCTTCCGGCAGCATGATCGGCACGCCGTCGCGGATCGGATAGGCCAGCTTGGCGCCGTTGCTGACCAGCTCGCCGGCCTCTCGGTCATAGACCAGGGGGCCGTGGGTGATCGGGCAGACCAGGATTTCCAGCAGCCGGGGGTCGACTTCCGCGGTCAGGGACAGGGGGACAAGGGCGTCGCTCATGGGCCTCTTCTACTGGATGGATTGCGGCCCGTCATCGTCCGCGCCGAGCCCGTCGATCTCCAGCAGGGCGGTCAGGGCCTCGCAGCGTTCGGTCATGGTGGGCGCCTCCAGCAGCGCCTGCTTCTCCGCGGGGTCAAACGGCAGGCCCATGGCCAGGCTGGTGACCAGGCTTTCCAGCGGCGCGGATTCGGCCGTCTCCCAGTCGATGTCGAGCTCGCGGCGGTTCAGGTAGCGCTTGAGGGCGCCGGCGAAACGCCGCCGGTCGAAGGCGGCGATCTCCGCGCCCTCGGCCAGGTCGTCGGCGAAGGCGTCGAAGGCCGCGCGCACCTGGCGATAGGGGGTGGCGACCGACAACTCCTCCTTCACGAGGAACCGGCAGATGCCGGTGAGGGTGATGAGGTAGCGGCCGTCGGAGGTCTCGGAAAAGCTCGTCACCCGCCCGGCGCAGCCGACGCCGGCCAGGTTCGGCCGGGTGCGGTCGCCGCCGCTGCGCGTCTGGACCATGCCGATCATGCGATCGCCGGCCATGACGTCGTCGATCATGTTGAGATAGCGCGGCTCGAAGATCTGCAGCGGCAGGTCGCCGCCCGGCAGCAGCAGCGCCCCGTCGAGGGGAAACACCGGGATCACCTGGGGCAGGTCGGAAACCTTGCGGAACACGGCGGCCGGCATGACGCGCCTCCCCTTCACGAGAACAGGATGGATGACAGCCGTCGCCGCCCCGCGCGGGTGATGTCCGATCCGGCGCCGGCCGCCTCGAAGATGGTCAGGAGCTGCTTGCGGGCGGCGTCCTCGTTCCAGTCGCGTTCGCGCTCGATGATCGTCAGCAGATGGTCGACCGCCTCGCCCCAGGCGCCGCGGGCCGCCAGGGCCTTGGCGATCTCGAACCGGGCCTCGTGGTCGCCGGCGTCCCTGGCCAGGCGCTGTTCGAACTCGCCTACCTCGTTCGGGCCTTCCTCGGCCAGGGCGAGGGCCGCGCGCACGCTGTCGAGATCGGCGTCCTTGGCCCCCTCCGGCGCCATGGCGGCGACCTCGGCCGCCCGCTCGGCGTCGCCGCCGGCCAGGTAGCAGCGGGCCAGGCCCCCGATGGCCTTCACATTGTCCGGCTCGCCCTGCAGCACCTGGGCGTAGGCCTGGGCCGCGCCGCCGACATCGCCGATGTCCAGCGACTCCTTGGCCATGGCCAGCAGCTCATCGGTGGCGTTGGCCGGCGCCTGGCCGGCGATGCGGTCGACGAACTGCTTCACCTGGCTGTCGGGCAAGGCGCCCATGAAGCCGTCCACCGGCCGGCCGCCGACGAAGGCGAACACGGCGGGAATGGACTGCACGCGAAGCTGGCCGGCGAACTGCGGGTTCTGGTCGATGTCGATCTTGACCAACTTCACCTTGCCCTTGGCGGCCAGGACGTTCTTTTCGATCGACGGGCCGAGCTGGCGGCAGGGGCCGCACCAGGTCGCCCAGAAGTCGACGATGACCGGCGTCTCCTTCGACGCCTCGATCACGTCGGCGATGAAGCTGGCGTCCGTGCCGTCCTTGATCAGGTCGTCGGGGGACTGGGTTTCGCCGATCAGGCTCATGTCGATCTTCCAGACTTTCGGGTGAGGCCCGGGCTAAACGCGCCCGGGCGCTAAAATGGTCCCTTCCCGCGCCGGCTTCAACGGCGCGGTGAAGCCTCAAGGCGCCTCGACCACCGCCATGGCGGCGAAATCGACGACAATGGGCGTCACGCCCAGGGCCGCCAGGAAGGCGGCGAAGCCCTCGCGCGAGACGCCGGTGGTCGCGGTGTTGGTCAGGGGGTGGAAATTGACCCGCTCGGCCTGCGCCAGCCGCTGGTCGAGCACGAAGGTCAGCCGGCGCTCCACGTCGTTGACGAGGCCGAACGCCGTGACCGAGCCGGGCGTCACGCCCAGGGTCTGCTCCATCAGCTCCGCCGGTCCGAACGACAGCCGCGCCGAGCCGATCACCGTATGCAGGCGCTTCAGGTCGATCGCCGTGTCGTCCTGGGCCGAGATCAACCACAGCCGGCCCTTGGCGTCCTTCAGAAACAGGTTCTTGGTGTGGGCGCCGGGGATGCCGCCCTTGATCCCCTCCCCTTCCCCCACGCCGAACACGGCCGGATGATCGGTGGTCTCGTGCGCGATGGCGTGGGCGTCGAAGAAGGCGATCAGGTCGGAACGGGTCTTCATGGCGCCTGCTTAGCCGATGGCGGGCCCTGGCCGCTAGCGGGGGGCCGCCAAGGGGATTAGAGCAGTCGGGATAGAGCCAGTCTGGAGGGAACCCATGGAGCTCGAGTGCTATCCGACCGCCGAGCGGCCGCCTGAAATCGTCCCTGGCCGGCCGCAGCGGGCCTGGATGGACCACTTCGCAGAGCGCCATCCCTATCGATGCCTGCCGCTGGCCATGGCCAACACCACCGGCTGGGAGATCCTCTGCCCGATGGCCTTCACTGCCGAGTGGAACGGCGGGGTGATGCAGGACGACATCACCCTGACCGCCGACCGGCCGCACCCGGACTTCCACAACTTCGTGAAGAGCCATTTCAGCCACGGGGTCGTGACCTTCCACCCCGGCTACCTGTTCCGCACTCCGCCCGGCTGGTCGATGGTCGCCCAGGGACCGCCGAACCACGTGAAGGACGGCGTCCAGCCGCTGGCCGGTCTGGTCGAGACCGAGTGGCTGCCCTTCCCCTTCACGATGAACTGGATCTTCACCCGGCCCGGCCGCGTGCGGTTCGAGAAGGGCGAGCCCTTCTGCTTCATCACCCTGACCAAGGACCGGGAGATGGCGCAGTTCCAGCCGGTGATCCGCGGCATGGACCGCAACCCCGAGCTGCGCGACCAGTACGACACCTGGGAAAAGCACCGCAGCGAGTTCAACAAGCGCATCTTCCGCGCCGACCCCGACGCGACCAAGGAAGCCTGGCAGCGCTACTACTTCCGCGGCGAGTTCCCCGAGGAGGTCGCCGAGGCCCCGAAGGACCATGTGAACAAGCGCCGGCTGAAGACTCCAAAATTTGGGTGAGAGGGGTGTTGCCAACCTGCGGGCGCTCTGCCATAAGCCCGCTCTCGATTTTCGGGCGGCGCGGAAAACCAAGTCGCTTCGGAGTGCGGGCGTAGCTCAGGGGTAGAGCACAACCTTGCCAAGGTTGGGGTCGTGAGTTCGAATCTCATCGCCCGCTCCAATCGAAAATCGTGACCCAGCAGGGGCCGCCGCGAGGCGGCCCTTTTGCTTTTCCGGGCGGCCGTGCATTGCATTCGCCGCCGCCGCGGGCGTATAGGCGCTGGCCATGACCTTTGTTTTCGACCTCGTCAGCCCGAGCCGAGCGCGCACCGCGCCTGCGGCCGCCTGCGCGTCGAAAACCACCATGACCATGATTATCACCCCCACCTCTGGGACGGGGCGAACGCGCGCGCTTTAGCCAAGCCGACGGATCGCAAGATCAGGAACCTCGCTCCCGAACAGGCAGCGGGGTTTTTTGTTGTGCGCGCCGTCGGTCCTCCACGTCGAAAGGACTGAAACATGGACTGCCAGGACCTCCCCGATCATCCAGCCGCCGCGGGCCTCGCCGCCCGCCGCTTCGCCGACGCCCTGGCGGCGCAGGCGCTGCTGGCCCACACGGCGCGGCTGGAGGCGACGCTCGCCCCGACCGCCGGGCTGGAGGCGCTGTTCGCCGTCGAACAGGCGCTGGACCTGGCCTGGCCGGCGGCCGCGCCGGCCTGCGAGATGATCTGGGCGACCGAGGCGGCGCCCCAGACCAGGACCCCGACCCTGGCCCTGCGCGCCTTCGACGAGGCCGGCCGCCTGCTGCTGGCCCAGGCCTATCGCCGCGGGGGGCTCAAACATGGCTGAATCGGCCCCCTCCCCTCGCCGCACCTTCCTGTTGGAGACCGCGCCGGAGGCGGACGCCCTGCTGCGGGTGCTGGCCCCCTTCGCAGCCCTCGGCGCGCGCATCCTGGCCCTCGAGGCGCGCGAGGCGCAGGGTCGCACCTCGATCCGCATCGAGGCCGAAGGCGTGGGCGGCGAGGCGGGCGATCACCTGGCCGAGCGCCTGCGGCGCCTGCCCTTCGTCATGCAGGTCGGCGTGGTCTGGCGGCTGGAGGCTGCGACCTGAGGTCGCGGCGGCGCCGGGATTCTGGATTTATAATTCTGAATGAGCGGTTTGTTTACTGCGCTTCCAATATCCGCGACCCACGTCGTTTCAGGGTGGTTCGCTTATAGTGTTCAAGGTGTTAACGTGCTTGGCGATAGAGCATGACCTTCGTCTTGTTCTTGTCGCCGGAGTCATATGCTTCGTCGGCTGCTTTACGGCCATGCGGCTTTATTCGCGGATGCGTACGGCCGGCGATCCCGCCGTGCGCGCGGCCTGGATATTCCTGACCGGGCTGGTCGCCGGCTGCAGCGTCTGGACCACCCACTTCATCGCCATGCTGGCCTACGATTCCGGCCTGGAAACCGGCTTCCTGCCGCTGGGCACCCTGGCCTCGCTGCTGATCGCGGTGGTGTTCATGGCCGCGGCGTTCGGCGCGGCCTCGAGCGCCCCGGGACGGGCGGGGAAGGTCGCCGGCGGCGTGCTGGCCGGGGTCGGCGTGGCGTCGATGCACTATTGCGGCATGTCGGCCTATGTCACCCAGGGCGCCTTGAGCTGGGACCTGCCGATCGTCACGGCGTCGTTGGCCATCAGCCTCGTCGGTTCCATCGCCGCGATGTTCGTGGCGCAGGACGCGGGCACGCGGCGCCTGCAGCTTCTCGGCGGCCTGGTCCTGACCCTGGCCATCTGCGGCCTGCATTTCACCGGCATGGGCGCGATCACCGTCACCCCGGACGCGGCCGTCCATGTTCCGGCGCAACTGCTGTCTTCGGGCATGATGACCCTGTCGGTCGCCCTGATCGTCAGCCTCATCATCCTCACCGCGCTCGGCGCGGTGCTGATCGAGGGCGGCGCCAACGCCCAGGCCGTGGAGCGCATCCGCCGCCTGGCCGACGCGGCCTATGAAGGCATCGTGGTCGTGCGCGGCGACCGCATCCAGGACGCCAACGCCGCCTTCTGCGCCTTGGCCGGGGCCGAGGTCGCCGAGTTGGCCGCCCTGCGCCTGGAAGGCGACCTGCTGAGCTTCGACGACGAGGGCGCGCCACTGGACACCCGCCGCGAAGGGATGCTGACCCCGCGTGGCGGCGGGGCGCCGATCCCGGTCGATGCCTTCGCGCGCGTGCTGCAGACCGGCCGCCGGACGGGCGAGGAGGCCGACCTGGTGGTGCTGGCCGTCCGCGACCTGCGCGAGCGGCGCTCGGCCGAGGAGAAGATCCGTTACCTGGCCGAACATGACGGGCTCACCGGCCTGGCCAATCGCAACGTCATGCAGTCGCGCCTGGCCCACGCCCTGGAACAGGCCAGCGTCTCGGGCGACGGCGTGGCGGTGATCTGCATCGACCTCGACCATTTCAAGGAAGCGAACGACCTGCACGGCCACCTGGCCGGAGACGCCATCCTGACCGAGGTCGCGCGCCGCCTGCGCGCCAGCGTCGTCGCCCCGTCCTTCGCGGCCCGGCTCGGCGGCGACGAGTTCGTGGTCGTCCAGATCGGCGGGGGCGAGCAGCCCGCCGCCGCGGCCGAGCTCTGCGCGAACCTGCTGGAGGTGCTGGGCGCGCCGGTCGAGTTTAACGACCAGCCGCTGCAGGTCGGCGCCAGCCTGGGCGTCAGCCTCTATCGCGAGGACGGCGAGACGGGCGAGGCCCTGCTGGCCAACGCCGACATGGCGCTCTACCGGGCCAAGGAGGACGGCCGCGGCGGCTATTGCTTCTTCAAGCGCGAGATGGACGAGACCATCCGCGAGCGCCGCACCCTGGCGCGCGAGCTGCGCCAGGCGATCGTCCAGGAGGAACTGGTGCTGCACTACCAGCCGCTGGCGCGGGCGCAGGACGGCGAGGTCTGCGGCTTCGAGGCCCTGGTCCGCTGGCGCCATCCCCAGCGCGGCATGGTCCCGCCGATGGAGTTCATCCCGGTGGCCGAGGAGAGCGGGCTGATCCTGCCGCTGGGCGAATGGGTGATGCGCCGCGCCTGCGCCGACGCGGCGGTCTGGGAAAAGCCGTTGCGCATCGCGGTCAACCTGTCGCCGGTGCAGCTCAACCAGCCGAACCTGCCCGCCGTGGTCCACGAGATCCTGCTGGAGACGGGCCTGGCGCCGCGGCGGCTGGAGCTGGAGGTCACCGAGACCGCGCTCTTCAAGGACTATCAGCGCGCGCTCGACAACCTGCGGCGGCTGAAGGCCCTGGGCGTGCGGATCGCCATGGACGACTTCGGCACCGGCTTCTCGTCGCTCTCGACCCTGCAGTCGTTCCCGTTCGACAAGATCAAGATCGACAAGAGCTTCGTGGAGAACATCCATCGCCACGACCGCGCGACGGCCATCGTGCGCGCGGTGCTGAGCCTGGGCCGCAGCCTGGAGATTCCGGTCACCGCCGAAGGCGTCGAGACTGCCGAGCAGCTCGAGTTCCTGCGCGGGGAAGCCTGCGCGGAAGTCCAGGGCTACGCCATCGGCCGCCCCGCTCCCGTCGACGCCCTGGAGGGCTGGACGGACGAGGCGGTCCGCAAGGCGCTGGCGGGCTAAGGCCGTCCCGTCAGTTCGCCGGGCGCGTCACCCGCGGGCCGAGATTGGCGATCACCGCCCGGGCGTCGAAGGCGCGCGGGTCGTCGGCCGGCTTGGCGCCGCGGTTCATGACGATCTCGGCGCTGGCCTCGAACTTGGTGACGGTGCGAACGTCCATGCGGTCGGCCCAGAAGGGGTCGCCCCACCACGGGTCCCAGGTCCGCCAGCCGAAGCCGCCGTAATAGCGCCAGTAGGGCCGCCAGTAGCCGTAGGACGGGCCGTACCAGGGGCTGTAGAGCGGGTCGCGCTCGACATAGGTCCGGCGGTCGGCCTCGGTGTTGCGGTCGACGACGGCGAACCAGTCGTAGCCTTCCTGCACGGTCAGCTCGGCGGCGCGGAACAGCAGGTAGCCCTCGACGGTCTCGCGCGAGGTGAGGCTGTTGCCCGAGAAGTTGACCCGGAAGCGGTTGGCCTCGACCCGCTGCTCGGAATAGCCGCCGGATACGGCCTGGCCTGGAAGGTTCGGCTGGTAGGGCGTGGCGGTGGCGCAGGCGCTCAGCAGGCCCGCTAGGGCGAGGCTGGCGACGATGGCGGCTGACTTGCGTGACATGACTTCAGAATCCGAAGCTCCATCGTCCCTCGACGACGGGTGATCTTAGGCGAAACACCTGGGCCGGATTATGGTTGCGCTTGTTAAGCTCCGCCAGCCTTCTGCGCCATCATCAGCGCCGCGGCGAGCAGCAGGAGGCCGACCGCGACGGCGAAGCCGCGCCGGAAGCCCGGCTCGGCCATCCGGGCGGCCAGGGCGGCCCCGCCCAGGCCATAGGCGCTCATGGCCACGACATCGAGCGCCAGGGTGGCGCAGGCGAAGGCGGCGAGCTGGGCCGGCAGCGGGCGGGCCGGATCGAGGAAAGGCGGCAGGACGGCGGTGAAGAACAGCACCGCCTTGGGATTGGCGATCTGCACGGTGAAGCCGTCGAGGAAGGCCGAGCGGCCCAGCTCGCCGTTTTGGCGGAAGGCGCCGGCGGCGGGCTCGCCGTCCTTCTGGAACGCCCCTTTCAGCGACTTCAGCCCCAGCCAGGCGATATAGGCCGCCCCCGCATAGGCCAGCAGGTGGAACGCCTGGGGGAAGGCCAGGACCAGGGCGCCCAGCCCCAGGGCCGCCGCGCCGAACCAGACCAGGGTGGCGCTGTTCATGCCCACGACCCCGACCAGGGCCGCGCCCTTGCCCTTCTGCGCGCCGGTGGCGATGGCGAACAGATTGGCCGGGCCGGGCGTGGCGGCCATCACCGCCATGACCCCGAGGAAGGTCGCATAGCGGGCCGGGTCGACGGGCAAGTGCATGGGCGGCTCGAAGCGAAGGCGTGGGCGAGGGGAGGGGTGCAGAAATGCTGAGTCCGCCCCGAGGTAATCCCCATTGCGTCGCTCGGGAAGCTCTGCGACCTGCCAGGCCGGATCGGGAGGGACGATGGGTCCGGAGTTCTGGCTCTATTTCGCCGTCGGCTTCGCCGCGCAGCTCGTCGACGGCGCGTTGGGCATGGCCTATGGCGTGGTGACGACCACCGTGCTGCTGGCGGGCGGCGTGACCCCGGCCAACGCCTCGGCCAGCGTACATGCGGCCAAGGTGTTCACTGGCGCGGCCTCGGCCATTTCGCACATCGCCCACCGCAATGTGGACTGGCGGCTGCTGGTCCTGCTGTCGATCGGCGGCGTGGTCGGCGGGGTGATCGGGACCTACATCCTCACCTCGGTCGACGGCGATGCGATCAAGCCCTACGTGGTCGGCTGGCTGGGCCTGATGGGCCTGGTGATCCTCTACCGCGCCTGGAAGGGGGCGCGGCCCAAGCCGTTCTCGTGGAAATCGCCGCTGCCGCTGGGCCTGACCGGCGGGTTCTTCGACGCGGTCGGCGGCGGCGGCTGGGGGCCGGTGGTCACCTCGACCCTGCTGGGCTCGGGCGCCGACCCGCGCAAGGCGATCGGCACCACCAACGCCGCCGAGGCGTTCGTGGCCGCGGCGGTCTCGGCGGCGTTTCTCGCGGCCCTGGTCTCCGGCCACTGGGAGACCGACGGCTTGGCCGATCACCTGTGGTCGGTGCTGGGGCTGATCGGCGGCGGCGTGATCGCCGCCCCGGTCGCCGGCTGGATGACCAAGGTGTTGCCCCTGCGGATGCTGACCTGGATCGTCGGCCTGGTGGTGACGGGCCTGGCCGTCTGGCAGGCGGTGATCCTGTTCGGTTAGGCCCCGACCGTCGCCAGGGTCCAGACGATGCGGCCGGCCGCGCCCAGCAGCAGCAGGGCGCTGGCGATCATCTGGATCATGAACCCGGCCTCGCGCTTCTTGGGGTCGGCGACATAGCCGACCGCATAGAGGATGCGCCCCACGATCCAGACCACGCCCAGGCCCGCGGCGATCAGGTCGTTCCAGTAGACGGCGAACAGCCAGAGGCCGGCCAGGAAGATCGGCAGCCATTCCAGCGTATTGGCCTGGACCCGGATATGGCGCTCCAGGATCGGATCGCCGGTCATCGCCGGGGCGGCGACGCCGCTTTGGGCGCGGGCCCGGCCGACCCGGACCCCCATCCAGACATAGACCAGCAGCGCGGCGACGGTGACCAGCGCCACATAACTGTGCGGTTGCATGTTTCCCCCTGAAGTCGGTGGCGCGCCCTGCGCCCTGGGGTCAAGCTTGGCACAGTCCGGCGCCTGCAGGGAACCGCCCATGCGGGTCGATGCGTTTCACTGACACCTACGGAACATTGGCATCCACGGAACACTGGAGGTCCCGCCCATGCAGGTCCTTTCCGAAGCGATCCGCGACATTTCCTACGATCCGCAGCGCGCGAAGCTGTTCGTCACCTTCAACGACGGCGACCTGTACGTCTATGTCGGCGTCCCAGGCGAGGTGCACCGAAGTTTTCTGGACGCAGATTCCAAGGGCCAGTTCTTCGCCTACGAGATCCGCGACCAGTACCCGTACAACAAGGTCGAGGCCTGATCCCGCACGCCGGATGTCATCAAGTCAGTTGTTGGTGATGGTCGCGTAGTTTGGCGTTAGCGATGACGACGAGCTTTCTTGCGATGGCAGCGATGGCGAGGCGTTTTGGTT
>MEEW01000010.1 GCA_001724985.1 Phenylobacterium sp. SCN 69-14 | reverse complement strand
GGCGCCGCAGCGTCCGCTGTACCCATGATCGTCGGCGCAAGGGTCCGCGCCGAGCCTCTAGGGGAGGACACGACATGGCTTCCAGTTCGCCGGGCGCCGGCCGCGCGGCCCTCGCCGCCGCCCTGGCCGAGGCGCGCCGCATCGTGGTCTTCACCGGGGCCGGGGTCTCCACCGAATCCGGCGTGCCCGACTTCCGCAGCCCGGGCGGGGTGTGGGCCCGCATGAAGCCGATCACCTATCAGGACTTCGTCGCCGACGAGGCCAGGCGCCGCGAGGCCTGGAGCCGGGTCTTCTCCGGCACGGCGAAGTGGACCGGCGCGCGGCCCAACGACGGCCACGCCGCCGTCGCCCGGCTGGTGGCCGGGGGCCGGGCCAGCGCCGTCATCACCCAGAACGTCGACAACCTGCACCAGGAATCGGGCGTCCCCGACGACAAGGTGATCGAACTGCACGGGTCCGCCCACTACGCCCGGTGCCTGGCCTGCGGCCTGCGCCATGAGTTCGACGACTTCCGCGACGCCTTCCTGCAACGCGGAGAGATTCCCGTCTGCCGCGCCTGCGGCGGGCTGGTGAAGTCGGCGACGATCTCGTTCGGCCAGGCCATGCCGCAGGAACCCATGGCGCGCGCCGAGGCCGCGACCCTGGACTGCGACCTCTTCCTGGTGCTGGGCTCTTCGCTGGTCGTCTATCCCGCTGCGGGCTTTCCGATGCTGGCCAAGCGCAACGGCGCCAGGCTGGTCATCGTCAATCGCGAGCCGACCGACCAGGACCCCTATGCCGACCTGGTGCTGCACGATGAGATCGGCCCGGCCATGCGCGAGGCGGTCAGGCCCTAGAGCATTTTCCGCCGAAGTGGCTGCCGGTTCGGCGTAGAAAATGCTCTAAATTCAAAGAGTCTTGAGCGTGATCCGATTCTATCGAAGCGGATCACGCTCTAGCCGGCCTTGCGCAGCGGGCGCGCCCGGACCTTGGTGGGCAGCGGCTCGGTGCGGAAGTCGCCCACGGTTCCCAGCTTGGCGTTGCAGGACGGGCAGCGGATCACCACCACGTCCTCCAGCTCCGCCTCGATCGAGAACCCGGCCCCGCACGGCTTGCATTTCCAGTCGTGTTGCGGCGGCGGCGGGGCGGCGGCGGGCGCAGGCGCCTTCGCGGCCGCGGGCGGGACCACCTTCGGCGGGTTCTTCAGCGACAGGATCGGGCGGCGCTTGGGTTCGTCGCTCATCAAGAGGCCCTTCAGTGCAGGCTCGCAGCGGCTGCGGCGGAAGCCGAGGCGTTCTCCCTTCTCCGGCCCCGACTTGCAACACCAAAGGCGGTGGAAAACGCCGGCATACGGAAGCTTGGCCGTACGCACGAAACCGGCTCGCCGCCGACCGCTGTTCGTGACAGCTTAAGATGTTTCGAGCTTAAAGGGACTGACGTCTCGTTCCGGTTGCGGCGCCGCCCCCCATCCTTGCGGCGCCCATCTTGCAGGGACGAGCGGGCGACACACTCGGGGAGAAACCGATGAAACTGAAATGGACTCATGGCGCAGCGCTGCTGGCCTGCATCGCCATGAGCGGCTGCGGCATGTTCGGCGGCGGCGACAAGGCCCCCAAGGGGCAGGTCGTGGCGACCGTCAACGGGCAAGAGATCACCATCACCGAACTGAACCGCGAACTCGGCGGCGCGTCCCCGGCCAACCCGGAACAGCGCAAGGCGCTCGAGCAGGCGGCCCTGCAGTCGATCATCAGCCGCACCCTGGCCGCCCAGGCGGCCAAGGAGCAGAAGCTCGACAAGACCCCGCAATTCGCCCAGCAGGAGCTCCAGGCGCGCGACGCCATGCTGGTCGGCGCCCTGCAGCGCAAGGTCGCCGCGACCGTCCCGAATCCGACCCGCGCGGACGCCGAGAAGTTCATTTCGGAACACCCCAACATGTTCGCCCAGCGCCGCGTGATGGTGGTCGACCAGATCATCACCGGCCGGTTCGACGACAAGCTGATGAAGGAATTCCAGCCGCTGAACACCCTCGAGGAAGTTCAGGCGGTGCTGGATCGCGAGAACGTCGAATACCAGCGCACGACCACCGTGCTCGACACCCTGAACGCGCCGGAGGGCCTGTCCCAGACCCTGCTGAAGCTGCCGCCGGGCGAGGTCTTCGTCTTCCCGCGCGGCAACGCCGTCTTCATCAACCAGATCCGCGACTCCCGCACCGTGCCGTTCACCGGCGACCGCGCCGTGAACTTCGCGACCGCCGGCCTCAAGCAGATGCGCGTCCAGGAAGCCCTGGCCCGCCAGCTCGAATCCCTGCGCAAGGCGGCCGAGGGCAAGATCACCTACAACGACAAGTACAAGCCCGAACCGGCCAAGCCCGGCGCCAAGCCGGCGACCCCCGGCGCGGCCGCGCCCGCCGCCCCCCCCGCGGCGCCGGCCCCCGCAGCCCCTGCGGCCCCCGCCCCGGCCGGCGCGACCACCTGATCGCACCCGCCTTCGCAAATGCGAAAAGCGCGCCGGTTCCCCCGGCGCGCTTTTTTCGTGGGCGCGCCACGGCCGTCTCTATCTTGGATGTCGGAGAGATGGTGCCGCTTACAGGACTCGAACCTGTGACCCCCTCATTACGAATGAGGTGCTCTACCAGCTGAGCTAAAGCGGCCTGGCGTCGCGCTCGCGGGCCGATTTGGCTGCGAGGGAGCGCCTACTTAGCGACTCTCGGCGCGCTCGCCAAGCGCCCGCTTCCACAAGGCCGCCGTTCTCTCGCCTACGCGCCTCGATCGAGCAGATTGAGCATGGCCGCTTCGAGGGGGAAGGGGGCGGAGGCCACGCCCGCCGAGGCCGTTCCGGCCAGGGGCGCCAGCACCGCCTTGGAAAGCCCCAGGATGCGCAGTTGCGGCTGCGGGCGGGCCCGCAGCACGCCCGCCAGCGTCCGCGCCGCCTTGGGCGAATGGACCAGGGCCACGTCCATCCCGGGCAGTTGCGAGACCTGGCCCGGGTCCAGCCGGACCGGAACCGTGTCGTAGAGGGTCAGGGGCCGCACCTCGACCTTCACCCGCGCCAGGGCGCCGGCCAGGTCGCCCGCCGGTTCGGCCGCGCCGGGGTGCAGCACCACCCCGCCGATCTCCGCCCGCCGCGCGGCGATGCCTTCGGCCAGCGCTTCGACGTCGCCGTCCGCCGACAGCACCTGGCGAAAGCCCGCCTCGCGCGCGGCCTGGGCCGTCGCCGCCCCCACGGCGAACACCTGCAGCGAGCGGTCCGGGCACGCCTGCGCAAAGGCCCTCAGCCCGTTGGCGCTGGTGAAGGCCAGGGCGCGGACCCCGGCCAGGTCGACCTGCACGTCCGGGACCGGCCGCACCGCCAGCAGCGGCAGGATGACCGGCGCATGGCCCAGCGCCCGCACCCGCACAGCGGTGGCCTCGGCGCCGGGCTGGGCGCGGGTGATCCAGACATTGAGCGGTCGGTCGGCGGTCATCTTCGCCCGCAACCCTGGCGGGGTCGGCCGCCCATGGCAATCGGAAGCCGCTACTCCGGCGCCAGGATCAGGTCGCCGCCGTCGCGCTTGACCGCCGCGCCCAGCGACAGGCCAAGGTCGCGCGCCGCCTCCTGCGGGTCGGCCGAGGCCGACAGCTCGGCCGAGCCTTCGTGCCGGAACCTGTGGGCGCCGTCGACCGACAGCGCCTCGACGATCAGGTGCAGCGAGCCGCCCGCCAGCCGCGCATGGGCGCCGATGGCGGTCTTGCACGAACCGTCCAGCGCCGTCAGGGCGCCGCGCTCGGCCGCCACGGCGACCGCGGTGGGCGCATGGCGGATCCCCTCCAGCCACGGCGCGCCCAGGTCGGAGACGCGGGTCTCGATGGCCAGGGCGCCCTGGCCCGGCGCCGGCGGGCGCTCGATGGGATCGAGCAGGCTCTGCGGCAGAAGCCCCAGCCCCAGCCGCTTCAGCCCCGACAGCGCCAGGAGGATGCCGTCGGCCTCGCCCGCCGCCAGCTTGGCCAGCCGCGTGTCGACATTGCCGCGCAGCATCCGCACGTCCAGGTCGGGCCGCAGGTGCAGCGCCTGGGCCTGGCGGCGCAGCGAGGCGGTGCCCAGGATCGCGCCCTGCGGCAGGTCCTCGATGCGCTCGACCTTGTGGCTCAGGAAGGCGTCGCGCGGGTCCTCGCGCTCGGGGATCGCGGCGATGCACAGGCCTTCGGGCAGCGTCGTCGGCATGTCCTTCATCGAATGCACCGCGCAGTCGATCTCCCCGGACGCCAGCGCCTCCTCGATCTCCTTGGTGAACAGCCCCTTGCCGCCGATCTCCAGCAGCCGGCGGTCCTGCACCCGGTCGCCGGTGGTGGTGATGATGACCAGCGGGGCGAGCGCATCGACTTCGGCCTGGTTCGTCGGGTCCGCGCCCAGGGCGGCGGCGATCCGGCGCTGGACCATGCCCGTTTGGGCGAGCGAGAGCTTGGAGCCGCGGGCTCCGATCCGGACGGGCTGTTGCGTGGGCACGACGCGCAGTCTACCTCGGCGGTTCAAGGAAAGCCCCGGCCTATAGGACCGCGCCGGGCGCCGCAACCATTGGGAGCCTGAGTGACCCGCACCCTGACCGTCCTTGGCCTTGAGACGAGCTGCGATGAGACCGCGGCCTCGGTCGTGCGCCTGGACGCCGGCGGCGCGGTCCAGGTGCTGTCCTCGGTCATCGGGACCCAGTTCGCCCAGCACGCCCCCTATGGCGGCGTGGTGCCCGAGATCGCCGCCCGCGCCCATGTCGAGACCATCGATGCGGTCGCCGCCCAGGCGATGGCCGACGCGGGCCTTTCCTACGGCGACCTCTCCGGCGTCGCGGCCACCGCCGGGCCGGGCCTGGTCGGCGGGGTCATGGTCGGGCTCTCGTTCGGCAAGGCGGTGGCGCTGGCCCGCGGCCTGCCCCTGGTGGCGGTGAACCATCTGGAGGGCCACGCCGTCTCGGCCCGGCTCACCGCCGACATTCCCTATCCCTTCCTGCTGCTGCTGGTCTCCGGCGGCCATTGCCAGCTTCTCGCCGTCGAGGGGATCGGCGCCTGCCGGCGCCTCGGCTCGACCATCGACGACGCGGCCGGCGAGGCCTTCGACAAGATCGCCAAGAGCATGGGCCTGCCCTATCCCGGCGGCCCGGCCCTGGAGAAACTGGCCGAGGGCGGCGAGCCCGCCGCCTACGACCTGCCGCGCGCCCTGCTCGGCCGCCCGGGCTTCGACTTCTCGTTCTCGGGGCTGAAGACCGCCGCCGCCCGCTTCGCCGCCACGGTGACGACCGAGGGCGAGCGCCGCGACCTCGCCGCCGCGGTCCAGGGCGCCATCGCCCGCCAGCTCTCCGAGCGCACCGGCAAGGCCATGGCCGCCTACGCCGCCGATCATCCGGGCCAGGCCCTGCGCTTCGTGGTCGCCGGGGGCGTGGCCGCCAACAAGGCCGTGCGCGCCCGCCTGCAGGAGACCGCCGCCCAGCATGGCTTCTCCTTCGACGCCCCGCCGCTCGCCTACTGCACCGACAACGCCGCCATGATCGCCCTGGCCGGCGCCGAGCGGCTGGCCCTCGGGATCAGCGACCCGCTCGACGCGGTCGCCCGCCCCCGCTGGCCGCTGGACGCGGAGGCCGCGGCCTCCAATCCCACCCACGCATTCGGCCGCAAGGGAGCCAAGGCATGAAGACCGCAGGCGTCATCGGCGGCGGAGCCTGGGGCACGGCGCTGGCCCTGGTCTGCGCCCGCGCCGGCCTCGACACCACCCTCTGGGCGCGCGAGGCCGAGGTCGTCGCCTCGATCAACGCGGCGCGCGAGAACACCATTTTCCTGCCCGGCGTGGTCTTCGACGCCCCGGTCCGCGCCACTGGCGACCTGGCCGACCTCGCCGGCGCCGACGTGATCCTCAACGTCACCCCGGCCCAGCACTTCCGCGCCAGCCTGGAGGCCTTCCGCCCCCACGCCCGCGCCGGCGTGCCGATGGTGCTGTGCTCCAAGGGCGTCGAGCAGGGCACGCTGAAGCTGATGACCGAGGTGCTGGACGAGGGCCTGCCCCAGGCCGCGCCCGCCGTCCTCTCCGGCCCCAGCTTCGCCATCGACGTCGCCCGCGGCCTGCCCACCGCCGTCACCCTGGCCTGCCCGGACGAGGAGCTGGGCTTCCGCATCGGCGCGGCCCTCGGCCTGCCGGCCTTCCGGCCCTACCTCGCCACCGACATGATCGGCGCCGAGATCGGCGGCTCGGTGAAGAACGTCCTGGCCATCGCCTGCGGGATTTCCGAGGGCAAGGGCCTGGGCCGCAGCGCCCACGCCGCCCTCATCACCCGCGGCTTCGCCGAGATGACCCGCATGGCCGTGGCGCTGGGCGGAGAGGCCGAGACCGTCGCCGGCCTCTGCGGCCTGGGCGACCTGGTGCTGACCTGCTCCTCGCCGCAATCGCGCAACATGAGCGTCGGCCTCGCCCTCGGAGCCGGCCAGACCCTGCAGCAGGCCCTGGCCGGCAAGGTCTCGGTGGCCGAGGGCGTCGCCTCCGCCCCCGCCGTGGTCGCCCTGGCCCGCAAGCTCGGGGTCGAGGCGCCGATCTGCGAAGCCGTCGCCGCCATCCTGGCCGGCGAAGCCCAGGTGGACGAGGCCATCGGCCGCCTGCTCGCCCGCCCGATCCGCTCCGAACGCTAGAAGGAAAACCCCTTGCCCCTCTTCGCCATCCATTGCCTCGACAAGCCCGCCTCGCTCGACCTGCGGCTCGCCAACCGCCAGGCGCACCTGGCCTATGTCGGCGGTTTCAAGGACCAGGCCCGCGTCGGCGGCCCGCTGCTGGACGCCGAGGGGAACATGGCCGGCTCGCTGCTGGTGATGGAGTTCGAGGACCTGGCCGCGGCCCAGGCGTTCTCGGCCGAGGACCCCTACGTCAAGGCCGGCCTCTTCCAGCGCGTCGACATCACCGCCTTCAAGGCCACGCTCGGCGGTTTCTCGACCTGATGCGCGACGGGCCCGGCAACCCGGCCCGGCCTGGCCCGGGCGTGCGGCTCTGCGCCCTCTCCGACCTGGCCGACCCCGGCTCCAGGGGCTTTCGCTTCCGCCAGGACGGCAAGCTGTTCGCCGGCTTCGTGGTGCAGGTGGGCGGCCAGGTCCGCGGCTATGTCGATAGCTGCCCCCACGCCGGCTGGCCGCTCGCCGCCTGGGACGACCGCTATCTGAGGCGCGAGGGCGACCTGATCCTCTGCGGCGGCCACGCCGCCCTGTTCCGCCCGCTCGACGGCCTCTGCGTCGCCGGTCCCTGCGCCGGCCAGGCGCTCGACCCCTGGCCGGTTCAGGTGACGGGCGGCGAGGTGCTCACCGCCTGATCGGCGCCCGCTCACCCCCGCGCCGGGAACGGTTCGGCCGCGAAGGCCGCCACGTCGGCGGCCAGACCCTTGGCCGCCAGGGCGACCAGCTCCCCGCCCTTTTCCGGCGTCGCCTGGGCGGGGTCCGAGCCCATCCGCCCGTCGGGATAGCGGGCGCGGAAGTCCTTGGCCTCGCGGATCGGCCCGGTCGGCGCGATCTGCGGCGCATAGTTCGCCGTCTTGATCGCGTCCGGATAGGCCCACTGGGTCACGGCGATCTCCGAGGGCGTCGCATGGCTGCCGTGGCCGGTCGGGAACTGGCTGTTGGCCAGCGCCGTGACGCCCGCCAGCTCCCACCAGTTCTTGAGCTTGCAGGCGAAGCCCCGCTCGGCGCGCGCGAAGCTCGCCTCGGCGTAGAGCTCGGAGAACGCCGCCTCGATGGTGGCGACATTGCCGCCGTGACCGTTCAGGAAATAGATCTTCTCGAACCCGTGCGCCGCCAGTGAGCGGCACCAGTCGCCGATCGCGGCGATGAAGGTCGAGGGCCGCAGCGAGATGGTCCCCGGAAAGCCCAGGTGATGCTGCGCCATGCCGATGTTGAAGGTCGGCGCGACCAGCAGGTCGGCGCTCTTCTGCGCCTCGTGGGCGATGATCTCCGGGCACAGCCAGTCGGTCCCCAGCAGCCCGGTCGGCCCATGCTGCTCGTTCGACCCGATCGGCACCACCACCGCCTTGGAACGCTGGAGGAAGGCGTCGATCTCTTGCCAGGTCGAAAGATGAAGCAGCATGTCGGGAACTCCTACGGAAGCGAGGCTCCAGGATAGCAGCGCCGCCCCTCCCCATGAAGGCAGGGCTATCGCGCATAGGTGTCACCCCGGTTTGCGAAGCAAGACCGGGGCCCATGAACGCGGGTGGATCGGGCTATGCCGCTCTGGCGTCAGGTTCTGAAAATCAGGTGTTCATGGATCCCGATAGCCCGCCATGAAGGAAGCGCCTACTTCGCGAACCGCTTGAAGAAGCTCGTCTCCTTCCAGCGCGGTCGCTCGCGCCCGTCGGCGACCGCGAAGATCAGCTTGCCGAGGAAGGCGTTGAACTTCGCCGCCTGCGCCTTCTCCACCGGCTGCGACAGGTCGTCGGTCAGGGCGTGATAGCGGCTGGCCCGCCAGGCTCTCTCGATCTCCTCCTGCGGCGTGCCCGGCTTGAAGCCGAACTTGAAGGCCAGGGCCGGAATCCCGGCGCGGATGAAGCTGTACTGGTCCGAACGGATGAACGAGTTGCGGTCCGGATAGGGGTCGGCCACCACCTCCAGCCCGGCCGCCTTCGACACCCGCCGCGCGGTGTCGCCCAAGGTGCTCTCGTCGATCCCGTACATCAGCACCGAGTCGAAGGTCCAAAGCGGCAGGGCCATGTCCATGTTGAGGTCGGCCACCACCGAGTCCGCCGGCACGCTCGGCCGTCCGGCGAAGTGCCGCGAGCCCAGCAGCCCCTTCTCCTCGCCGGTCAGCAGCACGAACAGCACCGAGCGCCGCGGCCGCGCCTTGGCCGCGGCCATGTCGCGGGCGATCTCCAGAACCGAGGCCGCCCCCGCCGCATTGTCCAGGGCGCCGGGGTAATAGGCCGGCCCCTCGCCGCTGGTGTTGAGGCCCAGATGGTCCAGGTGGGCGGTGACCACCACATGCTCGGCGGCCAGCGCCGGATCGCGCCCCGGCAGCCTGGCGACCACATTGGCGGAAGTCACTTGCCGCGTCCGCGTCGCCACCTTCGCGCGGATCGACTGGGCCAGGTCGAAGCCCGCAATGGGCTTGCCCGCATCGGCCAGGGCCAGCACCTGGGCGAAGCTGCGGCCGGAGCGGGCGAACAGCTTTTCGGCCTGGGCCGGATTGAACGCCGCCGACAGCTTGGCCTCGCGCACTTCGTTCAGGGCCGCGTCGGCCGGGTACATGCCCGGCTGGCTGGAGTTCTGGATCTGCCGCGCCCACGGCACGTCCATCGACTTCGGATTGGCGATGGAGATCAGCCCCACAGCCCCGGCCGCCTGGGCCGCGCGCCAGGTCTCCGACCCGCGCGAATGGGCCTTCAGCTCGGCGGAGATGTCGCCCGGCCCGCCGTTCACATAGACCGCAATCTTGCCCGTCAGGTCCTGGCCGGCGAAGTCGTCATAGCCGGCCTCCGGCAGGTGCAGGCCATAGCCGATGAACACCAGCGGCGCCTCGGTCGCCTGGGGCTGGGGAATGCGCGCGCCCAGGAGCAGGTCGGCGCCCACCTCCAGCGGCGTGACCTGCCCGCCGGCGACCAGCGCCGCGCTCGAGCGGTCGGCCAGCACCGTCTGCTCGGTGAAGGTCATCGGCTGGAGATAGCCCTCCGTCCCGGCCGGCTGCAGGCCATAGGCGGCGAAGGCGCGGGCCGCGTAGTCGGCGGCGCGGTCATAGCCGGCCGTGCCGGTCATCCGCCCCTCGAACTGCGGCCCGGCCAGGGTCTCGACATGCGCCCACCACCGGCTCCCGTCGGCGTCCGCCGCCAGGGCGGGACAGGCGGCGAGGGCGAGGGCGGCGAAGGCCAGGGTCAAGCGCATATTGGGAATTGCTCGGCTCGATAGGGGAAATGCGACCATTCCCCGATCCGCCCCGGCCCGGCAAGTGGGCCGACCCCGCCCTTGCACGCCGGCCCCCGCGCGCGTAACTCCGAAGGAAAGCGTTAGATTAGGGAGTAGCAGCGTGAGCGAAGGCGAAGTCTTTCCGGTTCCCGAAGCCTGGGCGCAGAAGGCCCTCATGAACGCGGCGGGCTACGAGGCCGCGGTCGCGCAGGTCGAGGCCGATCCCGACGCCTACTGGACCAAGGTCGGAAATCGGCTGGACTGGATCAAGCCGTTCTCGGTGGTCAAGGACGTCTCCTTCAACAAGGAGGACTTCCGCATCCGCTGGTTCGCCGACGGCGTGCTGAACCTCTCGGTCAACTGCCTGGACCGCCATATCGAGGCCCGCGGCGACCAGGTCGCCATAATCTGGGAAGGCGACGGCGGCGAGACCACCACCCTCACCTATCGCGAGCTGCTGGCCGAAACCTGCCGCATGGCCAACGTGCTGAAGGCCAAGAGCGTCAAGAAGGGCGACCGCGTCACCATCTACCTGCCGATGATCCCCCAAGCCGCCGTCGCCATGCTGGCCTGCGCCCGCATCGGGGCGGTGCATTCGGTGATCTTCGGCGGCTTCTCGCCCGACTCCATCTCCGGCCGCATCCAGGACTGCGACAGCCGCATCGTCATCACCGCCGACGAGGGCCTGCGCGGAGGGCGGATCGTGCCGCTCAAGCGCAATGTCGACGAGGCGCTGCAGACCTGCCCGCAGGTGAAGGATGTCATCGTCATCCGCCGCACCAAGGGCGACGTACCGATGACGCAGGGCCGCGACGCCTATTTCTCGGACCTCAAGCAGGGCGTCTCCGACACCTGCGATCCCGAACCGATGAACGCCGAGGACCCGCTGTTCATCCTCTATACCTCCGGGTCGACCGGCAAGCCGAAGGGCGTGCTGCACACCACCGGCGGCTATCTCGCCTGGACCGCCTACACCCACGAGCTGGTGTTCGACTATCGCCCCGGCGAGGTCTTCTGGTGCACCGCCGACGTGGGCTGGGTCACCGGCCACAGCTACGTGGTCTACGGCCCGCTGGCCAATGCGGCGACCAGCCTGATCTTCGAGGGCGTGCCCAACTATCCCAACCACTCGCGGTTCTGGGACGTGATCGACCGGCACAAGGTCGAGATCTTCTACACCGCCCCGACCGCCATCCGCGCCCTGATGCGCGAGGGCGACGAGTACGTCACCCGCACCAAGCGCACCTCGCTGCGCCTGCTGGGCACGGTGGGCGAGCCGATCAATCCGGAGGCCTGGCTCTGGTACAATCGCGTGGTCGGGGAAGGCCGCTGCCCGATCGTCGACACCTACTGGCAGACCGAGACCGGCGCCTGCCTGGCCTCGCCCCTGCCCGGCGCCCATGCGGCCAAGCCCGGCTCCTGCGCCAAGCCGCTGCCCGGCGTGAAGTTCCAGCTCGTCGACGCCGAAGGCGCGGTGCTGGAGGGCGCGGCCTCCGGCAACCTCTGCATCACCGATAGCTGGCCGGGCCAGATGCGCACGGTCTATGGCGATCACCAGCGCTTCATCGACACCTATTTCTCGACCTATCCGGGCAAGTACTTCACCGGCGACGGCTGCCGCCGCGATGAGGACGGCTACTACTGGATCACCGGCCGGGTCGACGACGTCATCAACGTCTCGGGCCACCGCCTGGGCACCGCCGAGATCGAGAGCGCCCTGGTCGCCAACGAGCATGTGGCCGAGGCCGCGGTCGTCGGCTATCCGCACGACATCAAGGGCCAGGGCGTCTATTGCTTCGTGACCCTGAAGGCCGACAGCGCCCCGTCCGACATCCTGCAGGCCGAGCTCAAGGGCTGGGTCCGCCGCGAGATCGGACCGTTCGCCGCGCCCGACATCGTGCAGTTCGCGCCGGGCCTGCCCAAGACCCGCTCGGGCAAGATCATGCGCCGCATCCTGCGCAAGATCGCCGAGAACGACCTCTCCAACCTCGGCGACACCACCACCCTCGCCGATCCCTCGGTGGTCGACGACCTGCTCAAGAACCGCCACGGCGCCTGACGCAGCCCAAGGTCCCGACCCGCCAAGGGTCGGGGCCGTTCCTACAGCGCCTCGCCCCGCAGCAGGCGGGGCAGGTCGCCGCTGGCGCCGCCGGCGTCTTCCATGAAGAACCGCCGCGCCGGGCCGATGCGGTTGACCGCCGCCATGCCCACGCCCCGCGCCAGCCGCAGCATCGGATTGTCGTTCGAGAACAGCCGGGTGAAGACATCGGTCGCCGCGGCCAGCATCACCGTGTCGAACCGCCGCCAGCGGGCGTAACGCTCCAGCACCAGTTCCGAACCGATGTCCTCGCCCAGCCGCGCGGCCTCGACCAGCACCTCCGCCAGCGCCGCCGCGCCCTTCAGGCCAAGGTTCAGTCCCTGGCCGGCGATCGGGTGGATGCCGTGGGCGGCGTCGCCCAGCAACACCGCGCGCGGCGCGATCATCCGCTCGGCCAGTTGCAGTGACAGCGGATAGGTGAACACCCCGCCGTCCAGGGTCGCGGCCCCCAGGAACTCCCCGAACCGCCGTTGCAGGTGCGCATGGAACGCCGGGGGCGAGGCCGCCTTCAGCGCGGCGGCCTTGGCCGGGCTCTCGGTCCAGACCAGGCTCGCCCGGTCCTGCGTCAGCGGCAGGATCGCGAACGGCCCGCCCGGCAGGAAATATTCGTGCGCCACGCCCTCGTGGCCGCGCTCCAGCCTCACCGTCGCCACCACCCCGGTCTGGCGGTAGTCCCAGCCGGTCACGCCGATCCCGGCGGCGGCCCGCACCACCGAGCCGCGGCCCTCGGCGCCCACCACCAGCGGGGCGGTCAGCACCCGGCCGTCCTCCAGCGTCACCCGCGCCCCGGCCGGCGCCAGCTCGACGCTCCTTACCCGCGCCGGCGCCTCGACGCGGATGCCGGCCCGCCCGACGCCGGCCGCCAGGGCCGCGCGGCTGCGGCGGTTCTCCAGCATGTAGCCCAGCGGCTCGCCCTCGGTGCGGCCCGCGATCTCGGCGGAATCGAAGCGCAGGTAGAACGGCGTCGGCTGGCGCGCCGCCGCCCCCGGCGAGAACCCATCCGTCACCAGGATCTGCTCGATCCGCTGGGCGTAGGGCTCGATCTCCGCGGCCAGGCCCAGGGTCCGCCACTGGCGGAACGAGGCGAAGGCGATGGCCGAGGCCCGGCCGTCGAAGGTCGGCGCCACCTGGTCGTCGAACACCACCGGGTCGATCAGGATCGGCTCCAGCCCCGCGCTCTTGAGCGCCAGGGCCAGGGTGGCGCCCGCCATGCCGGCGCCGGCGATGATCACGTCCGCATCGAATGCCATGCCGGTGATCTAGCACTCCTGGCCTGGGGCCGGGAGCTCTTTCCGCCCCGCGCCCCAGGGTTGCGCGTTCCGCCGATTGCGTGTGAGCTGCGCCAGGGGAGGCCGCCATGACGCCAGCACGTTCCCTTCGTCCGGGGCCGCAAGCGCTCGGCGCCGTCGCCTTCCTGGTCTTCGTGGCCGCCGCTCCAGCCTGGGTGATCCATCAGGCCTGGGCCCTGCGTCATGCCGAGCGCGCGGCCTGGACCATCGCCGGCCCCGACTGCCCGACCGTCTCGCCGGCCGCCGAGCTGTTCGGGCCAAAGGGCCCGCGCACCTTCTCCTATGGCGGGGCGCAGTTCTCCCGCCGCTTCGGGCACGTCAGTTGCGCCGCGCCCCAGGACGGCGGCCTGATCCCCGGCGAGATCTTCCATGTCTGCCAGTTCAACGGCCCCGCCGCCCTGGCCGTCGCCACCCCGCAGGGCGTGACCTACTTCAAGCCGGGCGTCGGCCGACCCGCCACGGTGACGATCCGCAGCGGCAAGGCCTCCTGCGTCGTAGGGGGCTGGTTCCGGACCTAGCGGCCACCTTACCCATTGCGCCGCCGGACAAGGGGTCTTACTTCGGTCTAGATTGGACCGGCGCGTCCATTTTTGAGCTATTTCAGGCGTATCCCATGGCGGTTTTGCCCAAGAAGTTCGTTCCCCTCGCCGCCGGCGGGGTGGCGGCCGTGCTCCTGGTGGTCGGGGGCGGCGCCTGGTGGATGGACAAGCAGCACTACGAAAAGACCGACAACGCCTTCATCGCCGCCGACAAGGTCTCGGTCGCGCCGCAGGTCGACGGCTATGTCGCCGAGGTGCTGGTCGGCGACAATCAGGCGGTCGCCACCGGCCAGGTGCTGGTGCGGCTCGACACCGCCCCGCTGAAGGCGGCTCTGGCCCAGGCCGAGGCCAACGCCCAGGCGCTCGACGCCGCCGTCCGCGCGGTCGA
Source organism: Phenylobacterium sp. SCN 69-14 (assembly GCA_001724985.1). Classification (GTDB taxonomy): domain Bacteria; phylum Pseudomonadota; class Alphaproteobacteria; order Caulobacterales; family Caulobacteraceae; genus Phenylobacterium. The sequence goes on along the minus strand of MEEW01000010.1, from coordinate 13,873 downwards.
CGACAAGGCCCGGCTGGAACAGGCGATGATCGCCCAGAAGGCGGCCGGGGTCGCCTCGGCCCACGCCCAGGCCCAGCTCGCCCAGGCCGAACTCGCCCGCTACGGAACCCTGGCCGGCCAGGGCTGGGTCTCGCCCCAGCGCGCCCAGACCGCCAAGGCCGCCGCCAGCCAGGCCGTCGCCGGCGTCGAGCAGGCCAAGGCGACGCTCGAGGCCGAGCGCCGCGCCGCGCAGAGCCTCGGCTCCAGCCGCGCCCAGACCCAGGCCCAGGCCCAGGCCGCCCACGCCGCGGTCGAACAGGCGCGCATCAATCTCGACCGCGCCGAGATCAAGGCCCCGGTGGCCGGCGTGGTCGGGGCGCGGGCCGTGCGTCCGGGCCAGTACGTGCGTCCCGGCAGCGCCCTGATGAGCGTGGTGCCGGTCCAGAACGCCTACATCGTCGCCAACTTCAAGGAGACCCAGGTCTCGCGCCTGAAGGTCGGCCAGCCGGTGACCATCCGCGCCGACGCCTTCGGCAAGCAGGCCTTCAAGGGCAAGATCGACTCCTTCGCCCCCGCCACCGGTTCGGAATTCGCCCTGATCCCGGTCGAGAACGCGGTCGGCAACTTCACCAAGATCGCCCAGCGCCTGCCGGTGAAGATCGCGGTCGATCCGGCCTCCCCGCTCGCCGGCGCCCTGCGCCCGGGCCTCTCGGTCGAGGTGAAGGTCGACGTCACCGCCGACACCGGCCCCGGCTTCGCCCAGGCGGTCTCCGCCGCCCAGCTCGCCCGCACCGGCGCCTCGCGCTAGGAGCCCGGCCGTGGCCGACACCGCCGTCGCAGACATCAAGCCGGGCCAGGCGCCGGCCGAACCGATCGGCGGTCATATAACCGAGACCGGCGAGATCGACTGGATCAAGGTCTTCCTGGGATTCGGCGGCATGGTCGTCGGCCAGTTCATGGCCACGCTCGACATCCAGATCGTCGCCTCCTCGCTCAGCCAGATCCAGGCCGGCATCGGCGCCAGCGCCGACGAGATAAGCTGGGTGCAGACCATCTACCTCCTGGCCGAAGTGGTCATCATCCCGCTCACCGCCTACCTGACCAAGATGTGGGGCACGCGGCCGGTCTATGTGGCCGCCGCCGCCGGCTTCATCGTCACCTCGATCCTCACCGGGCTGTCGACCAGCATCGAGATGATGATCGTCACCCGCGCGCTCCAGGGCCTGACCGCCGGGGCGATGATCCCGGCCGTCTTCGCCACCGCCATGACCGTCTTCCCGCCGGAAAAGCGCGTGATGGCCAATGTCACCGTCGGGCTGATCGTCACCCTGGCGCCGACCATCGGCCCGACCCTGGGCGGCCACCTGACCGAGGCGCTGAACTGGCGCTGGCTGTTCTTCGTCAACATCCCGCCCGGCCTGCTGGTGATGTTCCTGGTCGGCCGCTACGGCGATTTCGACAAGGGCGACCCGGAGCTGGCCAAGGGCATCGACTGGTTCGGCCTGATCGCCATGACCGTCTTCCTGCTCTCGATGCAGTACGTCTTCGAGGAAGGCTCCGGCGAGGGCTGGTTCGAGGACGACCTGATCCTCTGGCTCACCGTCACCGCGGTCATCACCGGCGTGGTGTTCGTCTGGCGCCAGCTCACCTATCGCCAGCCCATCGTCTCCCTGCGCCCGTTCCAGGACCGCAACTTCACCCTCGGCTTCCTGATGAACGCCGTCTCGGGCATGAGCCTGTTCGGCGGCACCTTCATCCTGCCGCTGTTCCTCGGCCAGATTCGCCAGTATTCGGCGGCCGAGGTCGGCACCACCATGCTGGTCTCGGGCCTGACCATGTTCCTCAGCGCCCCGGTGGTCGGGCGCGTGGTGCGGCTGATGGACCCGCGCATCTCGCTGGTCGCCGGCTTTGCGCTCGCCGCCTACGGCGTCGGCCTCGGCATCCGCGTGACCGCCGAGTGGGGCTTCTGGGAGTTCGCCGCCCTGCAGGCGATCCGCGGCTTCGGGGTGATGGTGGCGATGATCGCCGCCCAGGCCCTCTCGGTCTCCACCCTGCCGATCTCGATGATGAAGGACGCCTCGGGCCTGGTGAACCTGATCCGCAACGTCGGCGGCGCCATCGGCCTGGCGATCCTGACCACCGTCCTGACCGACCAGACCGCCCTGCACATGAACGAGCTGTCGGCGGCGATGAGCGTCTCCAGCCTTCAGGGGCAGGACATGCTGGCCGGCCTGACCGCCATGATGCAGGAGCAGGGCGTGGCCAATCCGGAAGGCGCGGCCCGCAAGTTCCTCTCCATGGGCCTCCACCGCGACGCCGCCGTGATGGGCTTCGGCGACGGCTTCTTCTTCCTGGCGGCCGGCTGCGCGGTCGCCGCCCTGCTGGGCTTCCTCGCCACGCCCGGCAAGGCCCCGCCGGCCGCGCCCGGCGGCGGGGGTCACTGATGCCGCGCGCGCCCGGTCAGATCGACCGCGTCAAGACCCAGGCCATCCTCGACGCCGCCGGCCAGATGTTCGGCGAACGGGGCCTGGCCGCCTCGATGGAGGAGATCGCCCGCCGGGCCAGGGTCTCCAAACAGACCATCTACAACCACTACGGCTCCAAGCCCGAGCTGATCCGCGCCATCGTCGACCGCCGCGTGCGCGAGATCACCGCCCCGCTGATGGCGCCCGCCGCCGCAGCCGGCCGCCCGGAAGAGACCCTGGCCACCTTCGCCCGCTTCATGCTGGGCGCGGTGATGCAGCCGCGCGGCGGGGCGATGTTGCGCATGACGGTGGAAAGCGCCGCCGACCAGCCGGACCTGGCGCGCGCCTTCTTCGAATCCGGACCGGCCACCTCGCGCCGCCGGCTCGCCGACTTCCTGCGCCTGGAGACCGAGGCCGGCCGCCTGGCGGTCGACGACCCGCCGCTCGCCGCCGACTTCTTCGCCTCGATGGTGATCGGCTCGCACCAGCTTGCCCACCTGCTCGGCGTCGGACGCACCCTGGACGAGGCCGAGATCGACCGCATCGCCCACGAAGCGGCCCACCGCTTCATGAAGGCTTACGCGGCCTAGCTACGTCTTCGCGGCCCGGAAGAACGCCCATTCCTCGACGACCCGGCCGTCGGCCAGACGGCAATATCCGACCTGGCCGCCTGCCTCCTGGCGGATTTCCACCGTCCCGCCCTGCTCGACGCAATAGACCGAGGCGGGATTGGCCAGCTCCGCCTTCGGCTCGGCCGGCGGCGAGGAAGCCGCGCAGCCGGCAAGCACGAGGCACGGCGCGATCACGGACAGTCGCATGGCCGCCCTCAACCTTCGCTGTCGCCCGCCAGGCCCATGATGTGGAAGCCGGCGTCCACATGCACCACCTCGCCGGTGGTCGACAGGCCAAGGTCCGACATCAGCCACAGCGCGCAGCCGGCGACGCCCTCCATCGAGGTGTCCTCGCCCAGCGCCGACATCGCCCGCCCCTGGGCCAGCATGCCGCGGCCGCCGGAAATCCCCGCCAGCGACAAAGTCTTCATCGCCCCGGCCGAGATGGCGTTGACCCGGATCCTCGCCGGCCCCAGGTCGCGCGCCACATAGCGGGTCGCCGCCTCCAGCCCGGCCTTGGCCACGCCCATGGTGTTGTAGTTCGGGATCGCCCGCTCGGCGCCCAGATAGGTCATGGTCACGATCGACCCGCCGTTCGGCATCAGCCGCGCCGCCCGCTTGGCGCAGTCGACGAAGCTGAACACCGAGATGTCCATCGCCCGCAGGAAGCTCTCGCGGCTGGTGTTCTCGACGAACGACCCCTTCAGCTCGTCCTTGTTGGCGAAGGCGATCGAGTGGAGGAAGAAGTCGATGGTCCCGTGCGCCTTCTCGATCTGCGCGAAGGCTTCGTCCATCGAGGCGTCGTCCTGCACGTCGGCCGGCACGATGGCCTTGGCGCCCACGCTTTGCGCCAGCGGCGTCACCCGCCGCTCCATGCCCGGCAGGTGAAGGAACGACAGTTCCGCCCCCTGGGCGGCGAGCTGCGAGGCGATGCCCCAGGCGATCGACTGGTGGTTGGCCACCCCCGTGATCACGCCCTTCTTGCCCTTCATCAGCTCGCCCTTGGGCATCTGATAATCGTCGGCCACGCGGGGTCTCCTTGAGGTCTGGTCTATGAAGCGGCGCGGCGCGGGGTCAGACCCGCGCCATCACCAGGCAGCCGTTGGTGCCGCCGAAGCCGAAGGAGTTGGACATCACCGTCTCCAGCTCCACGTCCTTGCGTTCACGCAGGATCGGCAGGTCGGCGAATTCCGGATCGAGGTTTTCGATGTGCGCGCTTTCCGCCGCGAAGCCGTTGTTCAGCATCAGCAGCGAATAGATCGCCTCCTGCGCCCCGGCCGCGCCCAGGCTGTGCCCGGTCAGCGACTTGGTGGACGAGATCAGCGGCGCGTCCTGGCCGAACACCTCGCGCACCGCGCCCATCTCCTTGACGTCCCCGACCGGGGTCGAGGTGCCGTGCGGGTTCAGATAGTCGATCCTGCGCCCGCCGAGGTCGGCCATGGCCAGGCGCATGCAGCGCACCGCGCCCTCGCCGGAGGGGGCGACCATGTCGAAGCCGTCGGAATTGGCGGCGTAGCCGACGATCTCGCCATAGATCTTCGCCCCGCGGGCCTTGGCGCGCTCGTATTCCTCCAGCACCACGATCCCGGCGCCGCCGGCGATCACGAAGCCGTCGCGAGCGGTGTCATAGGCGCGGCTGGCGGTGGCGGGGCGGTCGTTGAAGTTCGAGCTCATCGCGCCCATGGCGTCGAAGAGCACGCTCAAGCTCCAGTCCAGCTCTTCGGTCCCGCCGGCGAACATCACGTCCTGCTTGCCCATCAGGATCTGCTCGTAGGCCGAGCCGATGCAGTGGGTGGAGGTGGCGCAGGCCGAGGAGATCGAGAAGTTCAGGCCCTTGATCTTGAACCAGGTGGCGAGCGTCGCCGAGGCGCCCGAGCTCATCGCCTTGGGCACCGCGAACGGGCCGACCCGCTTGGGGCCGCGTTCCTTGGCGGTGTGGGCCGCCTCGATGATCGCCTTGGTGGACGGTCCGCCGGAGCCGACGATCAGGCCAGTGCGCTCGTGGCTGACCTCGCCCTCCGGCAGGCCGGAATCGGCGATGGCCTGCTCCATGGCGATATGGCCGAAGGCCGTGCCCTGGGCGAGGAACCGCGCCGCGCGGCGGTCGACCATCGACTCCCAATCCAGGGTCGGCGCGGCGTGAACCTGCGAGCGGAAGCCCAGTTCCGCATATTCCGGCGAGAAGGTGATTCCCGACCTGGCCTCGCGCAGCGAGGCCAGCACCTCGCCCGCATTGTTGCCGATCGACGAGACGATGCCGATCCCGGTGACGACGACGCGACGCATGGGCGGGCTCCGTCCTCTAGACCAGGTCCTTGGCGTCGAACAGGCCGACGCGCAGGTCCTTGGCTTCGTAGATCACCTTGCCGTCAGCTTCGAGCACGCCGTCGCCGATGCCCATGACCAGCTTGCGCATGATCACCCGCTTCAGGTCGATCTTGTAGACGAGCTTCTTCACGTTCGGCGTCACCTGGCCGGTGAACTTCACCTCGCCGACCCCCAGGGCGCGGCCCTTGCCGGGCGCGCCGGACCAGCCGAGGAAGAAGCCGACGAGCTGCCACATGGCGTCCAGGCCCAGGCAGCCGGGCATCACCGGGTCGTTGATGAAGTGGCACTGGAAGAACCAGAGGTCCCGGTTGATGTCGAGTTCGGCCTCGACATACCCCTTGCCGTGCGCCCCGCCGTCCTCGGTGATCTTGACGATGCGGTCGAACATCAGCATCGGCGGCACCGGCAACTGCGCGTTGCCCGGGCCGAACATCTCGCCGCGGCCGCAGGCCAGCAGCTCTTCGAGATCGTAGTGGTCCTTGGCCTTGGCGCCCTGGATCATGCTTGGCTTTCTTGGCGGCGGTCCGTTTTACGGGCCCTTGGGAATCGTCTCTTCAGGCCCTAGCAGAGCCAGCCCATCTGCTCAACGGCTGCGCGGCCGCGACGCTCCGCCGACCGTGCACTGGATGGCGGGCGAAACGCCCCAGAGTTCGCCGGCCGGGGCCCAGCCGCTGACCCCCTCGCCGCGCACCTTGCACCAGCCCTTTTCGCAGTCCTTGACCAGTTCGGCGATGGACCGGGGGTTGAGATAGGCGACGATCTCGGCCTCCGCGCGCGGCTTCCTGTGCAGGGCCAGCCGCGTGGTCTTGACCCGCATCACCGTGGCCTCGCCGCTGGTCAGCCGGCGATGGATCCAGGCCACGCCGCCGTCCGGGTCGCAGATGCGCCGCCACTCGATATTTTCGGCGATCACCTGCACGGGCAGGCCCTTGGCCTCGTAGACCCACAGCAGCCGGTGATCCTCGCCCGGGCCCGCCCGCGCATAGACCTTGTCGAACTTCAGCGAGACGTAACGCGGCACCGGCTGGCCCGACGGCGTCTGCCGCGGCGCGGCCGGGGCAGGAGCCGCGCAGGCGGCCCAGACCAGCGCCGCCGCTAAAAAAGTGAGCGCAGCGGCTTTCCGCCGCTCATTCGTACGTGGCTCGCCTTGGCCGTCCATGGGGGCTTTGCTAGAGGTTCCTGGTCACAACGCAAGGCGCGCCGAGCGCGGTTAAAGATTCCTTTCCAGAACGTCCATGCCCGCTCGCAAACCCAAGATCATCGTCACCCGCCGCCTCCCCGACCAGGTGGAGACGCGCATGCGCGAACTGTTCGACACCGAGCTGAACCTCGATGACGCCCCGATGGACCGCGCGGCCCTGCTCTCGGCCATGCAGCGGGCCGACGCCATCGTCCCCACCATCACCGACGCCATCGACGCCGACCTGCTGGCCCAGGCCGGGGACCGGCTGAAGCTGATCGCCAATTTCGGCATGGGGATCGATCACATCGACGTGGCCGCCGCCAGCGAGCGCGGCGTGGTCGTCACCAACACCCCCGGCGTGCTGACCGAGGACACCGCCGACCTGACCATGGCCCTGATCATGGCCGTCTCCCGCCGTATCGTGGAAGGCGCCAACGTGGTCCAGGCCGGCCAGTTCACCGGCTGGACCCCGACCTGGATGATGGGTCGCCGCGTCAACGGCAAGCGGCTGGGGATCATCGGCATGGGCCGCATCGGCCAGGCCGTGGCGCGCCGGGCCAAGGCCTTCGGCATGCAGATCCACTATCACAACCGCAAGCCGGTCAGCCACGTGATCTCCGAGGAGCTGGAGGCCACCTACTGGGAAAGCCTCGACCAGATGCTGGCCCGCATGGACATCATCTCGGTCAACTGCCCGCACACCCCGGCCACCTACCACCTGCTCTCGGCCCGGCGGCTGAAGCTGCTCCAGCCGCATGCGGTGATCGTCAACACCGCCCGCGGCGGCATCATCGACGAAGCGGCCCTGGCCGACATGCTGGCCGAGGGCGCGATCGCCGGGGCCGGCCTCGACGTCTTCGAGTTCGAGCCGGCGATCAATCCCAAGCTCCTGACCCAGCCCAAGGCCGTGCTGCTGCCGCACCTCGGCTCGGCCACGGTCGAGGCCCGCATCGACATGGGCGAAAAGGTCATCATCAACCTGAAGACCTGGATGGACGGCCACCGTCCCCCCGACCGCGTCATCCCCTCGATGCTGTAGGAAGCCGGAAGCTCAGGCTCCCGCCATCTCCGCCGCCACCTTCAGCGCCGCCGCATGCGGATCGGGCGCGGCGGTGATCGGCCGGCCGCAGACGATGTGGCTGGCGCCGGCGCGCAGGGCGTCGGCCGGGGTGGCGACGCGGGCCTGGTCGTTCTTCGCCGACCATTCGGGGCGCACGCCCGGCGTGACCACCAGGAAATCCGGGCCGCCCAGCCTGCGGGCCAGCTCCGCCTCGTGCGGGCTGGCGATCACCCCGTCGGCGCCGGCGGCGATGGCGTGGCGGATGCGGCGCTCGACCAGTTGGCCGGTGGTTTCCGAAAACCCCATCTGGGTGAGGTCCGCGTCGGTCAGGCTGGTCAGCACCGTCACCCCCAGCACCTTCAGGTCCGAGCCCGCCTTGCCGCGCACCGCCGCGGCCAGCACCTGCGGCTCGGCGTGGACGGTCAGGAAGTCGCAGCCGGCCCCGGCCAGCACCGCGGCCGAGCGCTCGACCGTGGCGCCGATGTCGTGGAGCTTCCAGTCGAGGAACACCTGCTTGCCCGCACCCTTCAGTTCGCGCGCCAGCTCCATGCCCCCGCCGGTGGCGAACAGCTCCAGCCCGACCTTGTAGAAGCTCGCCGCCGCGCCGATGGCCTCGACCAGCCGCCGCGCATCGGCGGTCGTCGGCGTGTCCAGCGGAACGATCAGGCGCGGGTCGGCGAGGGCCATGAGGGGGTCCTTCCAGGCAGGGGCGCGCCGCCCCTGGCGGGTGTCGGCGTAGGCTGCGAATTGGGCTAAGAGCGCTGCATGAGCCAGTGGAACTTCGCCGTCAACTTCTTCGTCGCCCTGTTCGCCCTGATCGACCCGATCGGCAACGTGCCCCTGTTCGCGGCGGCGACGAACGGCGTGAAGAGCCGCGATGCGCGCTGGATCTCGGTCTACATCTCGCTGTTCGTCTTCGGCTTCCTGACCTTCTTCTACTTCTCGGGCCTGTCGCTGCTGGAGTTCTTCGGCATCTCGCTTCCGGCCTTCCGCATCGCCGGCGGGGTGATCCTGTTCCTGCTGGGGCTGGAGATGGCGCGCGACGACTTCACCGCCACCTTCGCCGGCGCGGCCGACGACGAGGTCCCGGCCGGCGAGGGCCGCGCCCACGCCCGCCGCCGCTTCGAGCGGATGATCGTCCCCTTCGCCATGCCGCTGCTGATCGGCCCCGGCGCGATCTCGACCGTGGTGATCTACGCCTCGGAGGCCAAGACCTTCGGCCTGGCCGGCGCGGCCGTCGGGGTCGGGGTCATCGCCGCCCTGTCGCTGGCGGTCATGCTGATCTTCTGGGCCACCCCGCTCATCAGCCGCCTGCTCGGTCGGATCGGCCTGACCATCGTGGTCCGGGTCCTGGGCCTCATCCTCTGCGCCCTGGCCGTGCAGTTCATCCTGGCCGGGATCGCCGAATCCACCGCCGGCGTCATCCTGCGCGAGGCCGCCGCCCCCTACGCGAAGTAGGTTCGGCGCCTTCCTGCGGGACCGGGGCGGAAACCTGCCGGTCAGACCTTGCCGCGGAAGCGCGGCGCCTGCGAGGCCATCAGCGCCAGGGCCCAGGCGTCCGGCGCCAGCTTCACGCCCGCGGCGATGGCCTTGTTCGGCGCGCCGGGCACGCAGATCGGCCGGTTCGCCTCGACCGCCGCATAGCCGGCGGCGGCCACCGCGTCGGCGTCCATCCACAGCCACGGCGGGGCGCTGCGGCTGATCTGTTCGCGCGTGGCGTTGACGTCGTGGAACTCCGAATAGGTGAAGCCGGGGCAGAGCGCGCTGACGTGCACGCCCTTACCCAGGGTCTCCAGGTGCAGGCTCTGGCTGGTTTTGATGAGATAGCTCTTCACCGCCCCATAGAGCGTCGCGCCCGGCGATCCGGGGATCAGCCCGGCCAGGGAGGCGACATTGACGATCCGCCCGAACCGTCGCTCGGCCATGCCGGGCAGCACCCGGTAGGCCAGCTCCGTCGGCGCGGTCAGCATGACGCGCAGGAAGGCCTCGTGTGTTTCCCACGGGGAGTCGAGGAAGCCGCCCGGCACGCCGTAGCCGGCGTTGTTCACCAGGGCGTCGACCCCGCGCCCCTGCACGGCCAGCCGCTGCAGGATCATCTCCGGCGCCTTCGGATCGGCCAGGTCGGCGGGGATGGTCAGGGCCTCGACCCCGAACCTCGCCCGCAGATCCCCGGCCAGGTCGTCCAGGCGCTCGGCCCGGCGCGCGGTCAGGGCGACGTCGTAGCCATGGCTCGCATAGATCCGGCAGAAGGCCGCGCCGATCCCGGCCGACGCTCCCGTCACCAGCGCCAATCTGCGGTCCATCTGCGCCCCTCGTCCCTGCTCGCGCCGAGGGTGGCGAAAGCCCCGGCCAGGTCAAGCCGCCGCCCGAGAGAGGCGAAGCGGCGGCGTGACGCGGGCGCATCGCGATTGTACCGTCGCCGGATTGGGTGTAATCGCGCCCGCCTTTGCGGCGTTTCCGCCGCGCATGGGAGCCTTATGGCGTGTTCCCGGAGACCTTGAATGGCTGACTCGGCCGGCGCTGCTGGGGCGGCCAAGGAGTCCCATCCCCATCACCACAAGCAGGACAGCTTCGCCGCCCTGGCCCTGGGCGCGATCGGCGTCGTCTTCGGGGACATCGGGACCAGCCCGCTCTATGCGATGAAAGAGGCCCTGCACCACTCGCGCTCCGGCGGGGCCAGCGAGCTGGCGGTGCTGGGCGTCGTCTCCCTGGTGCTCTGGGCGCTCGTCCTGATCGTCACCATCAAGTACGTCGTCTTCCTGATGCGGGCCGACAACAAGGGCGAAGGCGGCACCCTGGCCCTGATGGCCCTGGCCCAGCGCTATCTGCCCAAGCGTTCCACCGCGGTCTTCTTCCTGGGGGTGATCGGGGCGGCGCTGTTCTATGGCGACGGCATCATCACCCCGGCGATCTCGGTGCTCTCGGCGGTCGAGGGTCTGAAGGACGCGCCGGGCGTCGGTGCGGGGATCGAGCCCTATCTGGTGCCCATCGCCGCCGGCGTGCTGGTGGCGCTGTTCATGGTCCAGGCCCGCGGCACCCACCGCGTCGCGGCCTTCTTCGGGCCGGTCATGGCCCTGTGGTTCCTCACCCTCGGCGGGCTGGGGATGTTCCACATCGCCGACGACTGGTCGATCCTGCGAGCGCTGAACCCCTATTACGGCGTGCGTTTCCTGGTGAACGACGGCCTGGTCGGCTTCGTCATCCTGGGCAGCGTGTTCCTGGCGGTGACCGGGGCCGAGGCGCTCTACGCCGACATGGGCCATTTCGGCCGCGCGCCGATCCGCGCCTCCTGGCTGGCCTTCGCCTTGCCTTGCCTGGCGCTGAACTATCTCGGCCAGGGCGCGAACGTGCTGGCCCACTCGGCCGCGCGCTTCAACCCGTTCTGGGAGATGGTGCCCGAGCTCGCCTACTGGCCGGTGTTCGTGCTGGCCACGGCCGCCACCGTCATCGCCAGCCAGGCGGTGATCACCGGCGCCTTCTCCATGACCCAGCAGGCGGTGCAGCTCGGCCTGCTGCCGCGGATCGACATCCGCCGCACCTCCGAGACCCAGGCCGGCCAGATCTACGTGCCCCAGGTGAACACCTATCTGATGATCGGCGTGCTGGTGCTGCTGTTCACCTTCCAGGACTCCTCGTCCCTGGCCGCCGCCTACGGCATCGCCGTCACCGGCGCGATGTTCGTCGACACCCTGCTGTTCTTCGTCATCATCCGCTTCATGTGGAAGCGCCCGGTCTGGCAGGCGGCCCTGGCGGCCAGCGCCTTCGGCGCGCTGGACCTGGTGTTCATCGGCTCGAACCTGCTGAAGATCCCCGACGGCGCGTGGCTGCCCCTGGTGATGGGCGCGATGCTGGTGCTCATCATGTGGACCTGGACGCGCGGCGCCCAGATCCTGGCCGAGAAGACCCGCCGCGACAGCGTGCCCCTGGTCGAGCTTTCCGAGATCCTCAAGGCCCGCGCCCCGCACCGCGCGCCCGGCACGGCGATCTTCCTGACCTCGGACCCGGACATCGCCCCCGTCGCCCTGATGCACAACCTCAAGCACAACAAGGTGTTGCACGAGAAGAACATCATCCTCACCGTGATCACCGCCGAGACCCCCCGCGTGCGCGACGAGGACCGCATCCGCATCGAGGAGGTCAACGAGGACTTCAAGAAGGTCTTCATCTCCTACGGCTTCATGGAAAGCCCCAACCTGCCCAAGGGGCTGGGCCTGTGCCGCAAGCTGGGGCTGAAGTTCGACATCATGGCCACCAGCTTCTTCCTGGGCCGGCGCTCGATCGTGCCCTCGGCCCATTCGGGCATGCCGCTGTGGCAGGACAAGATATTCATCTTCCTGATGAAGAACGCCGCCAACCCGACCGACTTCTACAAGATCCCGCCCGGCCGCGTGGTCGAGCTGGGCACCCAGGTGACCGTCTAGATGAACTGGCTGAGCATCGCTGCGGACGTCCTCTGGATCCTGGCCCTCTCGATCATGGCCAGCAGCGCCCGCGCCGCCTGGAACCGCATGGACGCCGAGGTCCGCGTGCCGATGATCGGCGGCTGGCGCGCGCCGCGCAACCTCGCCCTGCCCTTGCCGGTCCTGGCCGCCTTCGCCGTGGGCCTGGCCCTGCTCTGGGGTCACCATCGCGCGCCGGACCTGGCCTACAACGTCATCTTCTTCGGCCTGCGCGCCACCCTGGCCGCGGTGATCGCCATGATCCACCTGCAATGGCTGAAGGGCGCGCTGACGGCGCTCGAGGCCGAAGGCGCGCTGAAGTCTTGAAACTGTCGCCCCGGCGCCCTTAAAGGCGCGGGAACCTCCCCTTCTCCGCTCTCGAAAGACACCGCCCATGGCCCCGCCGATCAAGAAAGTCGTCCTCGCCTATTCGGGCGGGCTCGACACCTCGATCATCCTCAAGTGGCTGCAGACCGAATACGGGGCGGAGGTCGTGACCTTCACCGCCGACCTCGGCCAGGGCGAGGAGATCGAACCGGCCCGCGCCAAGGCCGTCGCCGCCGGGGTGAACCCCGAGAACGTCTTCATCGAGGACCTGCGCGAAGAGTTCGTGCGCGACTTCGTGTTCCCGATGTTCCGCGCCAATACGGTCTATGAGGGCCAGTACCTGCTCGGCACCTCGATCGCCCGGCCGCTGATCGCCAAGCGCCAGATCGAGATCGCCCGCCAGACCGGCGCCGACGCCGTCAGCCACGGCGCCACCGGCAAGGGCAACGACCAGGTCCGCTTCGAGCTGGGCTACTACGCGCTCGAGCCCGACATCCACGTGATCGCCCCCTGGCGCGAGTGGGACTTCAAGTCCCGCGAGGCCCTGCTGGACTTCGCCGAGAAGCACCAGATCCAGATCACCAAGGACAAGCGCGGCGAGGCGCCGTTCAGCGTCGACGCCAACCTTCTGCACTCCTCGTCCGAGGGCAAGGTGCTGGAGGACCCGGCGCTGGAAGCCCCCGAGTTCGTCCACATGCGCACCATCTCGCCCGAGGACGCGCCGGACACCCCGACCATCTTCACCATGGACTTCGAGGGTGGCGACCCGGTGGCCATCGACGGCGTGAAGCTCTCGCCCGCCGTCCTTCTGACCAAGCTGAACCAACTCGGCCACGACAACGGCGTCGGCCGCCTCGACCTGGTCGAGAATCGCTTCGTCGGCATGAAGTCGCGCGGCGTCTACGAGACCCCGGGCGGGACCATCCTGCTGGCCGCGCACCGCGGCATCGAGTCGATCACCCTCGACCGCGGCGCGATGCACCTGAAGGACGAGCTGATGCCGAAATATGCATCGCTCATCTACAACGGCTTCTGGTTCGCGCCCGAGCGCGAGATGCTGCAGGCGGCCATCGACTACAGCCAGAAGAACGTCACCGGCCAGGTACGGGTGAAGCTCTACAAGGGCAATGTCACGGTCATCGGCCGCACCAGCCCCTACTCGCTGTACGACCAGGAGTTGGTCACCTTCGAGGAAGGCAAGGTCGCCTACGACCACCGCGACGCCGCCGGCTTCATCAAGCTCAACGCCCTGCGCCTGCGCGTCGCCGCCAAGCGCGACCGCCGGGGCTGAGGCGGGTGTCATCCCGGTTTGTGAAGCAAGACCGGGACCCATGAACACCGGACCGGGCGGGGTCGAGCCTTGGCCTTCGAGATCAGGTGCGCATGGGTCCCGGTCTTCGGCTTCGCCGAAACCGGGATTGTCTGTTTGAAGTGGTGCAATGTTGTTGAGCCGGAAGCAGATCCGGGGCTGGCCAGCCCCG
>MEEW01000009.1 GCA_001724985.1 Phenylobacterium sp. SCN 69-14 | reverse complement strand
CGAGAGTGAGCTCAATGCCCCAAAGCGGACGTCCCGATCGTCAGCAACGAGCCCAACGCGGTCATTGCCGCGGAGCCCCCCTTGATGTCTGGCAGCGGACATACGGATGAACCGCTTAGAGCCCTTTTCGGTCGTACTGGCGCAGTCGGACGTGAAAGAGCGTTACCGCTCTCGATCACCCAGCTCTTCCACGCGTTTCGCGCGATCCAGCGCCCGTTTTGGTGTCGTCAGGTCCATTGCGGCGATCTTCGGGTTCTCGCGGCTGATCGCGTTGCCCAGGGCTTCGCGGTCGTTGGTGAAGATGCGGGCCTCGCTGCGGGCTCGTGAGATCGCAACGTAGTAGACGTCCTTGGCGGTCGTTCGGCTGGTCGTGGTCGCTTCGATGAAGACGCGATCGGTGGTCAGGCCCTGACTGCTGTGCACGGTGGTCGCATATGCGTGGTCTAGGTGCAGGGGGCGGCTCGCGTCCATATGGATGGTGCGAACACCATCGGTGAGGACGACGGTGGAGCGAACTTGAAAGGCCACCCGGAGCCGATCGCCGTTTGCGAGGTCGAGGGCCGCGTCATTGCGGGTCACGCGGACCAGATCGCCCCTTGAGAGCTCTGCGCGTTCGGTCTGGTAGACCGAGAGGTTGCTGCATTTGTACGGGCTGAATTCGACGGCTGCACCGTCCTGAGCCCGAACGGTCAATCGATTGCCGGGGCCATTTTCTTCAACCGTGTAGAGGGCTCCTCGAACGAGCCCTGCAGATGGGTAGTCACGCTCCGGCTGGATCGTGTCGCCGACATCGTAGTTACGCGAGTACCGACGCTGCTCCTGGGTGGTGTCCCGACGGACGAGAAAGGACGCCTGCTTGCCTTCGCCGGCAGTGCCGATCGCCTCGCGCACCAAGGCATTGATTTCTCGCCGTGCTTCATTGGTACCGGCGACGATCAGAGTTCGCTCTCGATCCCACTTCGTCAGCTCGGCGTAGGACTGCGCGATTGCAGTTCGCCGGTCCGTATCGTCCTCCAACTCCACGATGTTGCGGACCTTCGCCAGCGAGGGCGCAGCACGGCCCCTTGCGGCGAGCTCGACCGCCTCCCGGAGCCTCGGGTCGGTCTGCCGCTGGATCTCCGCCATCTCGGTCGTTGTCATGCCGTTGCGGATCAGCTGGTCGAAGGGACGGCCGGCCTCGATCGCCTTCGTCTGAGCGCGATCGCCGATGAGCACGATGCGCGCTCCCGCGCTTTCGGCTGTTTGCAGCAGCTTGGCCATCTGGCGGGCGGGCACGACCCCGGCCTCATCGATCACCAGGACGCTCTTTGGTCCAAGCGGTTGTTCCCTCGCGCGGAGGAAGGAGGCCACAGTATTGGCGGTGACCCCAAGGCCGCGCAACGCCTTGACCTGTCCGGCGTAGGGGGCAAGCGCCCGTACCGTGTATCCCTGCGCCTCGATCTTTTCGGTGGCGAAGCGAAGCATGTGGCTTTTGCCGGTGCCGGCGAACCCTTCGATCCCGACCACGCGGTTGCTGGAGGAGAGCATCATCGTGGCAGCCGATCGCTGTCCATTGTTCAATGGCCGGTCAGCGAAGTGTGCGACGGCGTCCGGCAGCGAAAGCACTGGTGCTAAGGCGCTACGGCCGTCTCGTTCGATCCGCAGGATTTCGTGCTCCCTCGCCAGGGCCTCCGGCGTCGTGTAACGCGCCTCCACCATGACAAGGCGGCCGGAGGCGGCGTCTGCCTGGAGCCGCGACTGCGCCTCGGCCTCGGCCAAACCGCCCTTGGGCGCAGAGAACGTCAGATCGATGCCGATGCGCGACTTGCTGTCGTCGCGAGTGGAGGACCGGACCGGTGCGCCGTCCGGATCAATTTTGCCCGCTAGCAGCTCCCTGAACCGCCGACTGTCCACGGAGCCGACAAGGCCGAGCATTTCAGCGCCTCGGCCCTGCCAGGTCTGCGCCTCGCCTTCCTTTGCATAGTAGTCGTCCGCGCCGTCGCCATAGTAGCTGGCGACGTCGCCGACATCCTGCCGCGTGAGGATCTGGTGGCTGAGCACCGTGTGCTAGCGCCGACGGGGAGCGTCACTCCAGGTCGGCAGAGACATTTGCCTTAGCTGCAGCTGAACATATCGGCGCTTAGCATCAGGGGTGGTCTCTCTCAGCGTGAGCAGGATTTCGGCGAGCATCGCTTCGATCTCGACGGGAAAGGCCTCAGGCGGCTTTTCGGGTTGAGGCGCACGCTTCTCATCGACGGCCAAAGCGAGCCGCAGGCTCGTGATCGAGGCGAGGGTGGTCGCCATTTGGTCTAGTCGTTCTCGAATGAGTTCGGAGAGCGGGATGCCGCGCGAGGCCGCAATCGCTTCGAGTTCGTTGCGCTTTTGAGGCTCAAGGCGGAGTTGAATGGGGTCTGAGAAACGCATGGGCTCCGGGAATGCTGCTGGTAGTGCGGTAGGCCCTTATCGGGCTTGGCTTTGCTGGCGACGCGTAGACTGTGCCGTAGTGCGACGCCCTTCGGGGCGGACTGAAAAGATGTGTAAATTCAATTGGCTGCGTGCACCCGCGAGGTGCGTATGGTGTATCAGCGCCTTAAGGGCGCAGGGGGGCGATATTCTCAGGCAATTCAGTGCGCAGGGCAGGGCTGGGAGGCGCTCAGTCCTATGAACCTGAGCGGGAGTACGTCGCGAGTACGCCGCGGGTACTTCCAGAGTACATCCAGGCGCCAACGCGAGTACGCCAAGGGTGCAAGCCGGAGGCGAGGGGACAGCGAGGGGACACAAAGGGGACAATTCGGACTCTCAAGACCCCGGTCGGGGACAAAAAGGGGACGTCCAGGGGACAATTAGGGGACGGCGAGGGGACATCGCTGGGGCGCGCGCACGTCGGCCCAAGATCAGGGCGCTGCGGTGGCCGGGCTCCTCCCGCTCACCGCTAGCGCTTCATTGCTAGGCTGGTCGTCGCGCCTCAAGCCACGCGATCACATCGGCCTCCAGCCAGGCGACCCGGCCGGGCGAGACTTGAATAGGGCGCGGCGCAGAGCCGGCCTGGATCATGCGCCACCAGGTGGTGCGCGAGACGCTGATCATAGGCTGCAGTTTTCGCCAGGACAGCAGCTGGAACTTCGTGGAGCTCATACAGAACCTTTTTCATGACGCCCGTCTGGGGCGGCGGCTCGCCAATCGCGAGTAAGGTTAAGTATTCGAACAAAACGGGAATCCAAACGCCGAAAAATTGGCCGCGATGTTCATTAATCTGAATGAAGAATTATACATACTGCAGCACGAATTGTTATGAATTTTGCTATTTCTAATACTATTAGCTCCTAAAGATTCCAGACTCTAAGCATGGCGGTCGTCTCACCCGCCCTCGGGCCGTTTCGCCACGCGTCAAAGCGCGCCGCGGCCGTTGGCGGCCCCCGAACTCGCTGAAAAACAATATTGTGATCGGCTCCTCGGCGGGCGCCTCACGCCGCGTGCGGGAGAGGCTTCGCTGCGCTTGACGACTCCCGCCGCTGGCGTGCTTGGCTACATCGCGCGCGGGTCGCGCGAGCGCCGGCCACTCCCGGTTTGCGGCGGGCAGCGGTCCACAACGAGGCGAACTCATACCCGCCCGACAGGCGCGCAGCTTTGGAGTTGTAGCAGGCGTTAGAATTCTTGAACTTGTCGATTGGGCCACGGCGTTGGCCGCGTCGCATGACCGCTGTTCGGAGTCTGTGCTCCAAGCGGTGCCGGGCGGTTGGCTACTTAAGTAGTTTGATCAAGGTGGCGACGGCGACCATTATGCCCACTGCGCTCAGTATCCTGCGGACCGCCAGGTCGACTTCCGTACGCAGTCTAGATTCAAGTGGTGTGTCCACAGGAACACCTCAAAACGCGGCAACCTTGCCCTCCCTAGCGCAAAATGAGCTCGTAGCGACGCCGCCTCCCAGATCGCGTTGCCAACCTCACTGGCATTCCTACAGGCTCGGCGTCGCACCCGAGGGGTAGAACGGTCAGACCCTGCGTTTACGGCCCATTCTCTAAGACTGGTCTGGATGAAGCGTTCAGCTTTTCCGTTAGGGGGAGGGGGGCGAGCAGGGCCGGGCCCGGACATGTCGCGACCCGGCGTGCCGTAGGTTGCAACAAAGCTGTCATCAATCCTTCGGGGCTCTGTCATCGGCCGCGCCTAGAACCGCGACCGGGCAGGCGGGCGGTATGAGTCCCTCAAGCGTGGCTTGGGACTTGGGTTGCGACTCCGTATGCGCCGACAAAACACGGTGGTGGAGAGCAAGATGACCGGCCTCAAGGATTTCAAAACCCTCCTGATCACGTCGCTTAGCGCAATTGCGCTGGCGTCCTGCGGCGGCGGCGGCGACGCCCCGGTCTCGCCCGGCGAAGGCTCGTTCGGTGGCGGATCCGGCGGCGGCACGGGCGGCAATGGCGGCGGAAACGGCGGCACGGGCACGGCCGCGACCGACTGCCCTGCGGGCTTCACCAACGCTGGCACCGTTGTGAATGGAACCCTGCGCAACTGCCAGTTGCCCGCAAAGATCGTCGGCAACTTTACGGTCCCGCTGCGGGCGGGCACGGTCTACTCGGTCACGGGCCGGGTGGACGTGGGCGACGACCAGGGCGGCGACAGCGCGGCGCCGAAGGCCGGCGCGCAGAAGGGCGTTCTGACCGTCGGCGCAGGCGTCAAGATCTTCGGTTCGGCTGGTCTGGACTACATCGTCGTCAACCGCGGTTCGCAGATCTTCGCCGAAGGCACCGCGACCCAGCCCATCATCTTCACCAGCAAGCAAAGCATCGAGGGCACCACCACGACCGACTCGATCGGCCAGTGGGGCGGCATCGTGGTTCTGGGCCGCGCTCCCATCAGCAACTGCCCTGGCACCTCGACGCCGGGTTCGGCGACCTGCGAGGCGCAGGTGGAAGGCACGAACGCCTTCTACGGCGGCAATTCCGGCGCCGACAACAGCGGCGTGATCAAGTACGTGCGCGTCCAGCACTCGGGCTTCCAGATCCTGCCCAACAACGAACTCAACGGCATCACCTTCGCCGGCGTCGGCAATGGGACGACGGTTGACTACGTCCAGGTGCACAACAGCTCGGACGACGGCATCGAGTGGTTCGGCGGCAATGTGAACGCCAAGCACCTGGTGCTCACCGGAAATGACGACGACAGCTTAGATACCGACGTCGGCTTCACCGGCGCACTCCAGTTCATCATCGCCGTGCAGCGCGCCAACGGCGGCGACCGCATCAATGAGTTCAGCGGTTCGTCGCGTACGCCCGCCGCCAATCCGAAGCTCGCGAACTTCACCTTCGTCGGCACGGGGCGAGCCGGCGGCGGCGACGTCATCGTCATGAACACCGGCACCAACAGCGTCTACGCCAACGGCGTGGTGACCTCGCCCTCGACCAGCGCCGCCTGCCTCGACATCGACGACAGCAACACCGCCGGCTCCTTCAACTCGGTGATCTTCTCCTGCGCGATGCCGTTCCGCGACGACAGCGGGATCAACGCCGCCGCCACGGCTGCGATCTTCAACGCCGGCGCCAACAACACCGCCCAGGGCCAATCGACCCTGACGGGCGGCTTCATCAACGGGGCCAACGAGACGGCGGTCCCGGCCGCCAACCTGACGGCGATCTCATCCTTCTTCACGCCGACCACCTATGTCGGCGCGGTCCGCAACGCCAGCGACACCTGGTGGCAGGGCTGGACCTGCGGCCTGACCGCCGGCTCGACCTGCTGACGGAGCGGGCGGCGTACATCACGCCGCCCAATCGCCTCCCCGCTGACATTGACAAGGCTCCGACCATGAAGAAGCTCTCCCTTTCCCTGAGCACGCTGCTGCTCGCGACGTCGGCGCTGATGGCGCCCCACGCGGCCATGGCCCAGCAGGCCCCCGCGGCGACCGAGGTCGAGGAACTCGAAGTCCTTGGCCGTTTCATCCCCGACGTCATGCGCGAGACCTCGGAGGTCGCGACGATCTTGACCGCCGAGGATCTCCAGCGCGCTGGAGATGACACCGCCGCCGTGGCGCTCACCCGGATGTCCGGCCTGAGCTTGGTGAGCGGGCGCTTCGTCTATGTCCGGGGTCTTGGCGAACGCTATTCCTCGGCCTTGCTCAACGGCTCGCCGCTGCCGAGCCCCGAACCGCTGCAGCGCGTGGTGCCGCTCGATCTCTTCCCGAGCAACATCCTGGCCAGCGCCGTGGTGCAGAAGACGTTCTCGGTCACCTATCCGGGTGAATTCGGCGGCGGCCTGATCGACCTGCAAACTGTGGCCGTGCCCATCGAGCCGTTCTTCTCCTTCGGCATGAGCATCGGCGGCAACACCGAAACCACCTTCGAAGATGGCCTGACCTATTATGGTTCGGACACCGATTGGACGGGCTATGACGACGGCGCGCGCGACACGCCCGACGCCCTTCGCATGGCGCTCGCTTCCGGCAAGCGCCTGACCGACGCGAATTTCACGCCGGCTGAACTTCAGACGATCGGCCAGAGTTTCCTCAACGCGCCGCTCAACCTCATGCAGCGCAAGAGCAGCGTTGAGCCGGACTTCAGCGTCGATATCAGCGGCGGCAGGTCCGTGGACCTCGGCTGGGGGACGCTCGGCTTCATCGCGGTCGGCGGGTTCGATAACGCTTGGCGCACGCGGAACGGGGTGCAGCAGGAAGGGATCGTCCAAGGCGAAAACCTCGAGGTCCGCACCGACTACAAGTACCAGTCGACCCAGAACGACATCGTCCTCAACGGCATGCTCGGCACGGCGCTCCAATGGGGCGACCACGAGATCAAGTGGACGAACCTCTATGTCCGCTCCACGACCAAGGAAGCGCGCAGCCGGGCCGGGAACGACGAACTGGCCGGCGCCGAAGTCCGCGATGACTATACCGAGTGGTTCGAGCGCACGCTGCTCAACACGCAACTGACCGGGGCGCACGAATTCTACGACGGCGCCCTGCAAGTCGATTGGCGAGGCGCCTTCGCCAAAAGCACGCGCGACGCCCCCTACGAAAAGGGCATTCGCTACCGTCTTGTGGATGGCGTCTATCTGCACAACGCCTCGCAAGAACAGAATTACACCCGCTTCAGCGAGGTCGAGGACACCATCGCGAGCGGCGGTGTCGACGTTGGCTACACCCTCCCACTTTCGGACACGCGCAACCTAGAGCTTAGCGCCGGGATGTCCTACAGCGACAATGATCGTCACGCCGAGTCCCGCGAGTATCGCTTCCTCGCGCTCAACAGCGCCCTGCCGATCGAAGTCCAGCGTCAGCGCGTCGACTATCTGCTCGCCGACTATAACATCGGCCCGAACCAGCTGGTGATCCGCGAGACCACAGGCGCCGAAGGCGCGGCCGCCTATACGGCCAACCTTGAGGTGTTCGGCGCCTATGCGCAGGTCGACGCCGAGGTGCTCCCGCTGGTGCGCACGGTGCTCGGACTTCGCTACGAGGACGCGACCCAGAGCGTGACGCCGGTCGATCTGTTCGGCGGCGTGCCGCCGCTCGCGCCGGCCCCGCTCGACAACCAGTATTGGCTGCCCGCCGCGACGGTGACCTGGAACTTCGCCGAGGACATGCAGGCGCGTTTCGGCGTGTCGAAGACCATTGCGCGTCCGCAGTTCCGCGAACTTGCACCGCAGCAGTACTTTGACCCGGATCTTGATCGCCTGTTCATCGGCAATCCGTACCTGGTCGACACTGAGCTGCTGAACTTCGACGCCCGCTTCGAGTGGTACTTCGCCGACCAGCAGTTCTTTACCGCCGGGGTGTTCTACAAGGATATCGACCGGCCGGTGGAAGCCGTCGTGAATGAGGCCGGGGCCACGGTCCAGCAGACCTACATCAACGCGCCCAAGGCGATCCTTTATGGCGCCGAGTTCGAGATCAAAAAGTACTTCGAGCCTGTGACCGAGACGGGTTGGCTTGCGACCAAGCGTTGGCTGGTCGGCGCGAACTATACCTATTCGAAGTCCGAGGTTCAGGTGGACGAAGGCGACGTGGTCTTCCCGCTGGCCGGTGGCGGGGCCCCGCGTCCCGCAACGGACTACGTCAAGGACGGGAGCCAACTGCAGGGACAATCCGAGCACCTGGCCAACGTCCAGTTCGGCTTCGAGGACGACACGGCGGCGTCCCAGGCGACCGTCTTCGTCAAGTACGTGGGCGATCGAACCTCCGCGCGCGGGCGGCCGGGACAACCCGACCTCATTCAGAGCCCGGGCGTCATTCTCGACTTCACCTATCGCAAAAGCGTTCTGGTGCGCGACCACGACATCGAATTCGGCTTTGAGGCGCGCAACCTCCTCCGGCCGTGTCTACGCCAACCAGTATGGCCTGGGACGCAGTTTCTCAGTGAGTTTCAGCACCAAGTTCTAATTCCACTAGACGGCGTCCGGGCAACACCGGGCGCCGTCATACAACTGTCGCCCGCGCTTCATATAGCAGGTTGCCGAACGCCAGAGTTCGGGGGGCGTACCGAGTGGACAGAAGACATATGTTGCGCGTGTTTGAGGATTGGCGGTGGTCGGCTGGCCGTCCGTCGCCAAAGCTGATCCGCCACACCCTCGAAACGGCTCTGGTTCTCCTGCTCGCACTGCAGAGCGCCCGGCTTATCCTGTTGTTCCTTACGCCGGTCGGTCCGCTCGGCGACGCCGCGCCCGTCGCCGGGCCGCCGACCCGGGCCGTGGACCCTTTCTTTCGTTTTCAGGCCGATCCGGGCGGCGCCGCGCAGGCGCCCTCCGAAGGCGGTCTGAGCCTCTTTGGCGTCCGCTCGGACGGGCGTGGCGGCGGCTCGGCGATCCTGGGGACGCCCGGCGGCGCTCAAAACCTTTTCGCCGTGGGCGACGATGTGGGCGGCGGCCTGGTGCTGCGCGTGGTTGCGCCAGATCATGTGATCCTGACCCGCGCAGGGTCGCGCGTCCGAGTTGAGTTTTCCGACGCGGCGTCGGCTCCGGCGCCAACCGCGGCCGTGGGCCCTGTCCTCGCTCCGGCGGGAGGCCCCGTTCAGGCCCCGCGTTCAGGCGGTCTGGACCCCAGCCAGTTTCTCAGCGCAGCCGCGCTCAGTCCCACGATGAAGGATGGTCAGGTCGCCGGCTATCGCGTCATGGCGCGCGGAAGCGGCGATGCTCTGGCCCGCGCCGGGCTGCAGGACGGCGACATCCTGATCTCGGTCGACGGGGCCAGCCTCAACCCCGAGCGGATCAGTGAACTGCCAGACCTGCTCTCCAAGGCCCAGGACGTCGAGGTGCGCTTCGAGCGGAACGGCCAGCCCATGACCACCCGGCTAGGAACGGTGTCCCGTTGAAACAAATTGTCTCGCTTCTGCTGTCTGCGGCCATTCTGACCGGCGCGCCTGGCGCGCCCGTACATGCCCAGGAGCAGGTGCTGAATCTGCGCGATGCGGACATCCGCGCCTTCATTCAGGATGTCGCCGGAGCCACCGGCCAGACATTCGTCATCGACCCGCGAGTGCAAGGCCGCGTCTCGGTGGCCAGTCAGGAGCCGCTGTCGCGCACCGAGCTGTTCGAGGTGATGCTGTCGACCCTGCGGGCCAACGGCCTGGTCGCCATCCCGACCGGGGCGGGCGCGTACCGGATCGCTCCCGATGAGGGCGCCGCGTCCCAGCCCGCGTCAGCCGGCGGAGGGCTCGGTTTCGCCACCCAGGTGTTCCGGCTTCGCACGCTCGACGCCGCCTCTGCGGCCGAGACGCTCAAGCCTCTCGTCGGCCGACAGGGGGTGATCCTGCCTAGCCGCCGGGGCAATTTGCTGGTGGTCGCCGACTACGCCGACAATCTTCGCCGGATCCGGTCCCTGCTGTCACAGATCGATCAGGACAGCGGAGTCACCGAGACGGTCACCCTGCGCAGCAGTTCGGCCCGAGAGATCGGGGAGGTGATCAACGAACTCCTCAAGGCGCCGGGCGAAGCGCCCAATGCGCGCAACGGCGTGGTTTCGGTCGTCGTGGTGGAGAGCAGCAACTCCCTGATCCTGAGGGGCGACGCCGCGACGATCCGTCCCCTGCTGGCCACGATCGCCGACCTGGATCGGCGCGCCGAGTCCAGCAGCGACATCCGTGTGATCCAGTTGCAGCACGCCAACGCCGATCAGTTGCTGCCGGTGCTCCAGCAACTGGTCGGCCAGGCGGTGACCTCGCCGGCTCCATCCAGCTCCGGCCGAGGGACGGGAGAGACGTCGGCGACGACAGCGTCCGCCCCCGCCGCGGCGGCGATGGGCGGCGGGGCGGCTCGCGCCAACATCGCGCGTTACGCCGGCGCCAACGCCATCGTCATCGCCGCTGATCCGGAAACTCAGCGGACCTTGGCCGAGGTGATCCGACAACTCGATACGCGCCGCCAACAGGTGCTGGTCGAGGCCATCGTCGTGGAGGTGTCCGACGACACGGCCAAGCGGCTGGGCGTCCAGTTCGCCCTGGCCGGCACGAACGGCTCCAGCATCCCGTTCATGGCCACCAACTACTCCAACAGCGCGCCCAACCTGATGGCCATCACCGGCGCCATAGCCGCGCAGCAGAACCTGCCGGAGGATTCGGCGACCCTGGAGCTCCTGCGGGCCACCGCGATCAGGTCGCTGCTGGCTGCGAACGGGGTCATCACCGGCGGCGGCGGGCGCATCGGAGACGACGCGCTCTTCGGCTTCATCGTCAACGCGGTGAAGAACGATACCGCCTCGAACCTGCTGTCGACGCCTTCGATCCTCACCCAGGACAATCAGGAAGCCAAGATCCTGGTCGGCCAAGAGGTTCCGATCACGACAGGCGAGGTGCTCGGCGACGCCAATTCGAACCCTTTCCGCACCATCCAGCGCCAGAACGTCGGCGTGCAGCTGGAGGTCAAGCCGCAGATCAATGCTGGCGGAGCCATCACCCTGTTCCTTCGTCAGGAAGTCTCTGCGGTGGCCGGGCCGGTCAGCGACGACTTCAACGAGCTGATCCTGAACAAGCGGGAGATCGAGACGACCGTCAGCGTCGATGACGGCGAAATCATCGTCCTGGGCGGGCTGCTCGACCAGAACGAACGGGTGTCGGTCGAGCGGATACCCTTGCTGGGCGACATCCCCGGCGTGGGCCACCTGTTCCGCAGCACCGCCAGGGAAGGCGGCAAGACGAACCTGATGGTCTTCATCCGCCCGACGATCGTCCGCAGCACCGCCGATGCGCGCGCCGTTACCGCGCCGCGCTACGGATACGTCCGCGACCAGCAGGCGCTGCGAAACGCCGATGGCGTCAGCGAACTGGATCAGTTGGTCCGCGACTACCTGCGAACCACCCCGCCCACCGATCCTTCGCGCGCGCCGTCGGCGGCCGAACCGCGCCCCGCCGCCTTGCCGGCGCCCCGATGACGCCGCAGTCGCCGCCCTTGGCCTACGCCTTCGCCAAGCAGCACGGGATCGTGCTGCTTGGCGTCGACGAAGAGGCGCATGTCGGACTCAGGGAGGGCGCCGATCCAATGGGATTGGTGGAGGCGCGCCGCGCCCTGCGCCGGCCATTGAGGGTCGAGCGCCTGTCGCGCACCGAGTTCGAGCGGCGGCTGTCGGAGACCTATGGCGGGGAGGGGCTCTCCAATGGGGCCGAGGACCTCGACCTGTCGGGCGGACTGGAAGGCCTCGTCGACGACATTCCAGTCACCGCTGATCTTCTGGACGCCCAGGATGATGCGCCGATCATCCGCCTGATCAACGGCTTGATCGCCGAGGCTGTGAGGCTGGGGGCTTCCGACATTCACATCGAGTCGTTCGACGCCGCGCTCGTCGTGCGTTTCCGTGTCGACGGCGTGCTGCGCGAGGTGCTCAGCCTGTCGCCCCGGCTGGCGCCGCTGCTCGTGTCGCGGGTCAAGGTGATGGCCAGGCTGGATATCGCCGAGAAGCGCGTCCCCCAGGACGGCCGCATATCCCTGTCCCTGGGCGGGCGATCGCTCGACGTGCGGGTCTCCACCCTCCCGTCGAGGGCCGGAGAGCGGGTCGTGATGCGAATTCTCGACCAGGCTCAGGCCGGGCTCGGGCTCGAGGACCTGGGCATGACGCCGGCGGTGTTGGACGTGTTCAGCGCCGCGCTGCGTGAGCCCAACGGCATCATCCTGGTGACCGGCCCCACCGGGTCGGGCAAGACCACCTCGCTCTATGCCGGTCTGGGCGTGCTCAACGACGCGAGCCGCAACATCCTGACCATCGAGGATCCCGTCGAGTACGCGGTGAGCGGCATAGGCCAGACGCAGGTCAATACGAAGGTCGGGATGACCTTCGCCGCGGGCCTTCGGGCCATTCTGCGGCAGGATCCCGACGTGGTCATGGTCGGCGAGATCCGCGACGCAGAAACCGCTCAGATCGCCGTTCAGGCCAGCCTGACCGGCCACCTCGTGCTCTCCACCGTTCACACCAACGACGCCGTGGGCGCGATCACCCGGCTGCGGGACATGGGGATCGAGCCCTTTCTGCTGGCCTCGACCCTGCGGGTTATCGTGGCCCAGAGGCTCGTGCGTCGGCTCTGCCACGTCTGCCGAACGGCCGAAGCGGCCGATCCCGCGACCGCGCGCCTGGCTGGCGTATCGGTCGGCCATACCCTCTTTCGGGCGGCCGGTTGTCCCGCCTGCAACCAGACGGGATATGCCGGCCGGATCGGGATCTACGAGGCCGTTCGGATCGACGACCGCATCCGCCGGCTGATCGGCGCCAACGCCAATGAGGATGAAATCGCCGCCATCGCCTTTGAAGCGGCGCCTGCCCTCACCCAGGAAGCGCGCGCCTATGTCGCGGCGGGGATCACCACGATCGAGGAGGCGATCCGGGTCACGCGCCAGGAGACGGCGAGCGATGTCGGCGTTTGAGTCTCAGGCGCTGGACGCCGGCGGCCGCACCCGAAAAGGGGTGATCTCGGCGCCTAGCGAGCGCGCGGCGCGTCAGGAACTGGAGAGCCGCAAGCTCGTACCGACGCGTCTGGCGCCTACGTCGAGCCAGGGGCGCGCACAACGTGGTCAGGCGCTGATTGCGCCTCGCCTCGGCGCCAAGCCGCTGGCTCTTGTGACAAGGCAACTCGCCACGCTGATCGCCGTGGCGCCTTTGGAGGAGGCTCTGCGGACGATCGCGCTGCAGGCCGACCGGCCTCAAGTGCGGCAGGTATTGTCGGCGGTCCACGCCGCGGTGCTTGAGGGCCATCGCCTGTCAGTCGCCCTGTCGCGCGAACCGCGTTCGTTTCCGCCGCTCTATCGCGCCATGGTGGCGGCAGGCGAAACCTCAGGCGCCTTGCCCGTCATCCTGCAACGGGTGGCCGACCTGCTGGAGCGCAACGAACAGGCCCGCGGCAAGGTGGTGACCGCCCTGGTCTATCCGGCCGCCCTCGCGGTGACCGCGATCGCGGTCGTCGTGGCGTTGATGACGTTCGTCGTTCCCAAGGTCGTCGAGCAGTTCGAGTCAATGGGGCAGGCGCTCCCCCTGCTGACCCGCGTGGTCATCGCGATGTCGACCGGGATGCGCGATTGGGGATGGCTCGCGGTGCTGATCCTGATGGGCGGCGCGGCGATCTTCGCGCGCGCCCTTCAACGCCCCGCCTTCCGCTTGCAGGTCGACGCGTTCATCCTGACCCTCCCGCTGTTTGGCAAGTTGATCCGGGACCTGCACGCCGCACGGCTGGCCCGGACCCTGGCGACCATGATCAGCGGCGGATTGCCGGTCCTGGAAGGCTTGCGCATTACCGCGCCGACGGTCCGAAACCATGTGCTGCGTCAGGCGACCGAGGAGATGGCGACCACGATCGAAGAAGGCGGCAGCCTCTCGACAGCCATGCGCCGCGCCGAGGTGTTCCCGCCGCTCCTGATCTACATGACCGCCGGCGGCGAAAGCAGCGGGGGAGTGGACCTGATGCTGGAGCGCGCCTCTGAGTATCTCGAGCGCGAGTTCAACACGTTCACGGCCGTCGCGCTCAGCCTGCTCGAGCCGGTGATCATCCTCATCATGGGCGGGCTGGTCACGCTGATCGTGCTCTCGATCCTGCTGCCCATCCTGCAAATCAACACCCTCGCCCTGAGCTAATGGAGCCAGCGATGAACAAGTCCCGTGAACCGCGTCGTCCCCATGCCGAGGCCGGCTTCACGCTTTTGGAGCTGATGGTGGTGATCGTCATCATCGGCCTGCTTGCGACGATCGTCATGGTCAACGTCCTGCCGAGTCAGGATCGCGCCATGAAGGAGAAGGCCCGTGCCGACATCTCGGTTCTGGAGCAGTCGATCGAAAGCTACCGGCTCGACAATTTCGCCTTCCCGACCAGCGAGCAAGGCCTGCAGGCGTTGGTGACGCCGCCAAGCGGCATGACGCGCTCCGACCGCTACCGCGAGGGCGGCTATATCCGCCGCTTGCCGACCGATCCTTGGGGCAATCCCTACCAATACGCGGCGCCCGGGGAGAAGGGGCAGTTCGACATCTTCTCGTTCGGGGCCGATGGCCGCAAAGGTGGCGAGGGCGCTGATGCCGACATCGGCAACTGGAGCTGAGCGGGGATCTGAGCAGGGTTTCACTCTCGTCGAGCTGATGGTGACCCTGTTCATCATTGGCCTTATCGGTGCGGCCATTGTCATGACAGTCCCGGACAAGACGCCGACGCCGAGCGGGGAGGCGGAGATCCTGGCCGCGAGATTGAAACGCGCCCAGGAGGAAGCCGTGCTCACCAATCGCAGCGTCGATGTGGCGATTGACACGGCCGGCTATCGATTTCGCGTCCAGGACCGCGGTGGGTGGATCGATCTGGCCGAACCGCCATTCGCGCCGACCTCCTGGAGCCCTGGGCTGAAGGCGGTCGTCGCGGCCGCCGATGGCGGCCATGGCGTTCGCTTTGATCCGACAGGGACGGCAGGACCGGTGCGGATCACCCTGTCGCGGGACCGCCGCCTTGCCGGCGTGCTCGTCGATGACGCTGGAAACGTGAAGCTCGATGCCGCGCCGCGCTGAAGGTTTCACCCTCATCGAGCTCCTGGTGGCCCTCGCCGTCTTCAGCCTGGCGGTCATCGCCCTACTGAATCTGGCGGGTGAGAACACCCGCGCCGCCGCCGTCATGGAGGAGCAGACCTTCGCCGCGGTCGTGGCCGAGAACCGCGCCATCGAACTGCTCACCGACCCCGGCCTTCCGACGCTGGGCGTGAGCCGTGGCGTGGAAGCCGCCGGAGACCGAACGTGGACCTGGACCCAGCAGGTCGCCCGCACCGCCGATCCGTCGGTGATCCGCATCGACATCCGCGTCACCCGCGCCGACAGCGACCGCACGCTTGGCGAGGTCACCGTGTTCCGGGGGCGGGGATGAAGGGATTCACGCTGGTCGAGATGCTGGTGGCCTTGTTCATCTTCAGCCTGCTGGCGGCCGCTGGCGTCACTGTGATGCGGTTCACGCTCGACAATCAGATGGCGGTGCGCAGCCGCATGGATCGCTTGGGCGATTTCCAGCGGGCACGAGCTCTGCTGAAGGGAGATTTGGAGCAGGCTGCGCCCCGCAGGACGCGCGACGAAGCCGGAACCCCGGCGCCAGGCGCCTTTTCGGGCGGACCTGGTCCCGGCGTGCTGCTGGCCCTCACCCGTCGCGGCTGGGACAACCCGGACAAGGTCGCCCGAGCCTCCCTGCAATATGTCGAATACCGGGTGGTTGACGGCCGTCTCGAGCGACGGTCGCGCCCCGCACTGGATGGCGCTCAGCTCGGAGAGGCCCAGCAGTTGATCGACGGCGTGCAGGCGGCCGACATCGAATTCCTGTCTCAGGGGGCGTGGCGCCCGAGCTGGACCTCCTCGGCGAGCGCTCCTACCCCGCAGGTCGTACGCCTGACCCTGAGGCTCAAGTCCGTCGGCGAGATTCGGCAACTGTTCCTGTTGCCGGGCGGTGCGTCGTGAAGCGGGCGGGGGAAGAGGGGGTGGCCCTGCTGACCGTGTTGCTGCTGGTCGCGGTGATGTCGGCGCTGGCCGTCGGGTTGCTGGACGACGTCCGGTTCGGGATACGCCGAACCGCGAACGGCGAGGCCGTCAGTCAGGCGCGGTGGTATGCTCTGGGAGCCGAAGCGATGGCGCGCGCGCGGCTGGCCGATCTGGCCGCCAACGCTCCCCTCGCCGGGGATTGGAACGGCAAGACCTTTCGGTTTCCCCTCGACGACGGAGTGATCCAGGGCCGCATCAGCGATGGCGCGGCCTGTTTCAACTTGAACAGCGTGGTGGACGGCGCTGGCGAAACCTTCCGTCGCCGCGATCTCGGCACCGCCCAGTTCACCGCCCTTCTGATCGCGCTGCAGGTCGCGCCGCAGCAGGCCGAAGCCCTGGCGGGCGCCCTCGTGGATTGGATCGACAGCGATGCGCTGCGCGAGCCCGGCGGCGCGGAAGACGAGACCTATCAGCGCGGAGCCCGGCCTTACCGGACCGCAGGGACCCTGTTGTCGGAGGTCAGCGAACTGCGCGCAGTACGAGGCTTCGACGCGGCTCTGTACGCGCGCCTGCGACCGCATGTTTGCGCGCTGCCGACGCCGATCCTGTCGCCCATCAACATCAATGTGCTTTCAGAGCGGCACGCACCGCTGCTCGTAATGCTCACCGATGGCGCCATCACCATTGAGGCGGCGCGACGGGCGATCGCCGCAAGGCCGCCGCAGGGGTGGCCTGACATCGCCAGCTTCTGGCGCCTGCCAGCCCTCGCCAAGGCGCTTCCCGCCGACGATGCGGTCAACCAGGTCGTCGTACGCCCCCGCTTTTTCACCCTTGAGAGCGAGGTCAGTCACCGCGATGCGATCGTGGTTTCCACCTCGCTTTTCGAACAAGACGCTGCCGGGAAAATCCGCCTGGCCGCCAGACGTTGGACGATCGAAGAATGACCCGAACCCGGATCGTCCTGGCGCCTCGAACGCCAGACGCCGCACCACACTATCTGATTGTGGATCTCGCTGGCGCAGTGGCGGCCCGTGGCGAGGCGCCCATCGGCGTCGCTCGGCCGTCCGAGCCGCTGCGGGAAGTACTCGTCGTGCCGGGCGCCGAGGTGAGCGCCCGCTGGGTGCATTTGCCTACCCGCAGCCACGCCCAGGCCCTGGCCGCGGCTCGCCTTCACCTCGCCGATCAGCTGGCGCTCGCCGAGGAAGATCTCCATGTCGCCATCGGCCCTTTAGAGGACGATGGCTATCGTCTTGTCGTGGTGACGGCGCGCCGCCTGCTGCAGGGCTGGCTTG
The DNA here is from genome assembly GCA_001724985.1 of Phenylobacterium sp. SCN 69-14. Taxonomy (GTDB): domain Bacteria; phylum Pseudomonadota; class Alphaproteobacteria; order Caulobacterales; family Caulobacteraceae; genus Phenylobacterium. The sequence continues at coordinate 18,310 of MEEW01000009.1, read as the reverse complement.
CGGGCGCGGCGCTGCATGGCGTGTTTCCCGACGTGGTGCTGCCAGACCATCTCATGTTGCCGGCGCCACCCGAAGAGCGCCTGGTCGGCGCGTTCCTTGGCGGCGTCATGGCCGTTCGGGGGCGTCGCCTGGCGCTGACGCTGGAGCCGGATCTCGCCGCTCTCGTCCTGCAAGGGCGCGAAATCGAGATGATCGATGGGGCCGAGGCCGTTGAAGGCGCGCTGGCGACGGCGGCGGCCGACCCGGTGATCAACCTCCTGCAGGGGGAATTCGATCTTGGTCGCGAAAGTCGGCTCGACTGGCTGAACCTCAAGCGCGCGGCGATGCTTGGCGGTGCGCTGGCTCTCAGCATCCCGATACTGTTCGGCGCCCAGGTCTTGCGCGACCACATGGCGGCCGTGTCATTGGAGCGGCAGGCGACGCGGGCGGCCGCCGCCGTCCTGCCCCAGGGGCAGGCCATCGTTGATCCAGCCGCCCAGACCCGCACGCGCCTTCACGATCTCCAGCTCGCCGCGGGCGGCGGACCGACGGCGCTCATCGCGGCCCTATTCACCGCCCTCGAAGGCATCGGCGATTCCCAGCTGGAAGGCCTTGTCCTGTCGCCTGACGGCTCAGTTCGGGCGCGGATCAGCTACGGCCAGATTTCGGATGTCGAACTCTTTCGCGAAGCGATGGGTTCGGCGGGCGTCACCGCGCGTGAAGAGGCGACGCAGGAGGAGGGCGCTCGGATCGTGAGCGACGTGATCTTGGGGGCACGCTCATGAGAGCTTGGTGGATCAGCCGTTCCGGCCGCGAGCAGGTGTTGCTCGGGGTTATGGCGTTGTGCGTCGTGCTGACGCTGATCGTGTTCGGTGTCGCGCGGCCGCTCCAGGCCGCCGCCGGGGCTGCGTCCGCGCGCTACGCCGCAGCCCAGCAGACTCAGGCCGAGGTCGCCCGCAACGTCGCGGCGATCGGTCGCCTGAGAGCTCCGCCGAAGTCATCGGCGCGGCGCCTGCCGCTCGACGCTGCAGTCAACACCACGGCCGCCGCGGCGGGTATCGCCCTCGGTCGGGTGGAGGACGACCCTTCGAGCGGCATCAGGGTCTCGGCGCCCTCCGTCGCGCCGACCGTGCTGTTCCCGTGGTTGAGCCTGCTGCAGCGCGAGCATGGCGTCGTGGCGAGCCATATCACCATCGTCAAGAACGAAACCGGCGGCCTTACTCTCGACGCCACCCTGGTCCGGGCGGGCTCATGAGCGGCCTGCGCCTGGTGCAAATCTTCGCCGTCGCCTTGCTGGTGCTGCTCGTTGGGCTCGCGCCCCTGCAACTGGGACTGAAGATGAAGAGCGTCGAGCGCCAGGGACTCGGAGCCCGCGCGGTGTCGGGCACGATCTGGCGGGGGGAGCTGCAGGGTGCGCGTCTTGGCGGCGTGGGCCTCGGCGATGTCCGTCTGGGACTGCATGTCCCCGGGCTTCTGCTCGGCGGCGGGCGGGTGTGGTTCGACGCCCAGGGACCGATTTCCGCGCGCGGAGTGGCAGTGATGACCGGCGCAGAGTTCGGCGTCCGCGATTTCGACGCCAGCCTGCCGTTGGAAGGCATAATGTCGAGGGCGCCTGTTCGAGGGCGACTTCGTCTCGATGGGGTCACGGCGGCGTTCCGCAACGGCGCTTGCAGCGCCGCGACAGGTCGCGTCACCATCGACCGGATCAGCCTGCCCGGCGCCGCGCAACTTGCGCCCAGCTTGGCGCTTTCAGGCGTCCCGGCATGCAAGGGAGGTTTGCTCGTCACGCCGTTGAGCGGTCAGGTCGAAGGGATCGCTTTCGATCTGCTCATGACGATCGACGCTTCGGGCGGCTATCGTCTCGAAACGCTTCTGCGCGCGGCAAATCCCAGCTTCGGAGCCTTGACGGCGCTTGCGGGGTTTGAGCGGACAATGCGGGGCTTCTTGCGTGTGGATCGGGGCAGGCTTGGCATCGATGCGTCAGCTTAGACAAGCTTGCGGGGGGATGCTGGCTGCTGCCGCGGCTCTCGTGAGCCCGCACGAGGCCATCGCCGCTCCGGCTAGCACCTCTCAGGCGGGACCCGAGGTCGGTCCGACCTTGCAGGAACTCCCGCCGCAACGACTGGCCAAAGGGCAGTGCGCACTGGCGGTCTGGACTCTTTCGGATCGCCGCCGGGTCTTCATGACCCTAAACAACCCTGCGGTCGGCAAGCTGCAGATCAATGGCGCGACCCGAGAGCTCTCGCGTCAAGGGCAGGCGGGCGCGGTGGTCTACGGCCATGCTGAGCATCAGACCTTCGCCGGCGACGGCATCACTCTGACGCTCGATGTCGAGTTCGATCCGGACCGCCGTCTGCTGGGCGGCGCGATGATCCGTCAAGGAACCCTGGAGCTCCGCGCGGCCTCTGGTTGGACGACCATGATGCCCGTTGGCGGCTTGGTGGCCTGCGAGCCCTAGCCGACGGTGACGCCGCCCAGCGGGCCATAGAGCCAGGTGAGCCAGGTCCCGGCGGCCAGGAAGACTCCAAACGGCAGACGCTGATCGGCCCTGATCGGCCGTCCGACGACAAGGCCGGCGACGACCAGGCTCAAACCGGCAAGGCTCGCCCACAACAACGTCGTGGGAATTCCGATCCATCCTACCCAAGCCCCGGAGCCGGCGAGCAAGTAGGCGTCGCCGCCCCCCAATCCGTCGCGTCCCCGCAAGCGTCGGTAGGTCGCCGCGATCACTGCCAGGCTCGCAAAGCCCACGGCTGCGCCGATCAGGCTATGCGTTGCGGCCTCTGCGCCGGCCATCGCCGATATCGCCACACCAGACGCGACAAGCGGGAGGGTCGCCGCGCGCGGGAGCCAGAGGTGCTCGGCGTCCAGCAAACACAACAGCACAAGCTGCCAGCCCAGAACCGCCCCTGCCAGGGCCGCCGGACCCGGATGGACAAGACCCGCCCAGACCGGGAGCAGCGCGCAGGTCACCTCCAGCGCCAGGTATCGGCGCGCGATCGGCGCCTTGCAGCTTCGGCACCTGCCGCCAAGCGCTACAAAACTTGCGATGGGGATGAGGTCGAGGATCCCAAGGCGGCGACCACAGCCTTTGCATGCGGACCGATCCGCTCCGATCGGCTGCCCTACCGGGAGACGTAGCGAGACGAGCCCGATGAAACTGCCAAACGCAGGCCCAAGCGCGAAGGCGAGGGCCATCCAGCCCCAATCGGGCAAGATGTCGATGGCGGAAGGCATACGCTAACCGTCGACGATTTGTCTGACATCGTCAGGCGTCACCTGGAACAGCAGGCCAATTGCCCGCGGCGTAGCACCCTCGGCGTGGAGCTTGCGGACGTATCCGATCTGATGGGCCGTCAAATGGACGCGCTGCCCGGTCTCGCCGCGGCGCCGTCCCAGGCGGGCAGGCGCAGTAGTCCAGCTCTCCTCGTGGTCCGCCAAAGTCTCGATTAGAGCCTCCGATGTCTCATCCGGGGCGAACTTCAACAGCTGATCAGGCTGACCGACGAGGATCACGCTAGCGCCTGCTTGAAAGACCTCCCTTAGAAGCAAAGCTAGTTCGCCCGTGGTCAGATGAAAGACGCCTAGAGTGCAAACAGCGAGCTCGTCGCTCCGCCGCAGACGAGAGATCAATCGCGTCAGCCGCCGTCGGGCGTCGGCGGTCATGGCCGGTTCTTCGATGAGGGCGCCACATCCGCAGGTCGCCAAAAGCGTCCTCTGGGTCTCGGCGGACGGCAGTTGCGGCCCTTCGACAACGATCCCGTATCGCATTCTAGGCCGCAGACTCCTCACGGCAGGAGCTTGGCGGCCCGCCCATCACAGTCAGCTACCATCTGACCGGCGACAGTTTCGTGAATACTTCTTCCAACTGTGAAGGCTGTCACCAAGGGATCAACCACGCCGTAGGCTGGCGGGCGAGGCGAAGGCCGGGCCGGCGACCAGTGGGCCCCAAGCGTGACGCCCAATCGGAAGGGCGTGCACCGGTTGGCTGGCCCGAACCTCCGCTGGATCGGAGAGCTTCGTCCATGGTGATCGTTCGTCGATGGTCCGCTAAGGTATTGAGAAGATAGAAGAATGTGCTATTTCGGAAGGCGTGCGCATGCGCGCTATTTGGTCAGCGTGCTTGGCAAGATTTGTGACAGTTTGATGTTTTGAAGATTGGAAGTCACATAATATTCACATGAACTGCGAAAAGCGTATCATGTGGAGATCGCCGGATCCAACCGGCTGGGTTGTAGGGAGAAGGCAATGCGTTCGCTGATGCTGGGAGCGGTCATCGCGGCCGTGAGCTTGAGCACCGCAGGCGCTCAGGAGGCCAGGTCGGTCGTTGGAGCGGCCAAGGATGCTTCCGCACAAGCGCCTCAGTCTGAGCAGGGCGCGCGAAAGATCTACATTTGCGACAACCGAGACCTGACTCGGCGGTCGTTCGCCCGGGAGTATGGCGCGATCGAGTTCGTCACCGCCGCGCAGGCGGCGCGCCCCAACGCGGTTTGGGCGGCTCCGAAGTGCATGAGCGCCTCCGAACACATGCGGTTGAAGCGCATCCAACTGGCGGCGACGCACTAGCCGCCATTGGACGGTAGGCGGCCTGAGGCCGCCTGATGGCTATGCGCGAAGCTTGGCCGCCGCCTATCTGCCCTCGGCCAGGCTGCGATCGTGAGGGAGGTGCTGATCCACTTCAGGCGGCAAGGTGTGAGCGCTATCCGTCGGTGGGGTGGCACCCAAGTCGTCCCAGTAACGATCGTTTCCCAAGAATGCCTCGTGCAGCGCGTGGCTGATCCTGGCGATCCGCGACTCAAATTGAGTAAGCAGAGCCAAGGGCTGCTCGAGCGAGCGGCCCACTTCCACTGCTTCGCGTACAGATTGACCCGCACGGCCAAGATGTCCTTCGATCTTGCGCAGGTCTTGGAAAATTGTGGCAAGGCGCTTGCGGTCGATGGGGTTGTACTGACGTCCGCCTTTGAGTCGGCGCTTGACCAACGATACGATCCATTGACCGCGGCTCATGCCGAGGGAGGCGGCGTGCTCGTCGAGGGGCCCGTAGTCCGCCCGGTCGAGTTTGACCAAAATGCCTTCCCAGTTGCCGTTGACCCGTGACGGCTTGAGTGGGGGCGTCGGCGCCACGACGCCGTCCCGGGCCAGCGCCTCAGCCATCAGCCCCCGGATCACCTTTGATCGGCCACCGCGTTTCGCGGCATAGGCATCGAACGCCTTCACGAGATCATCGTCTATACGAAAGCCGAACTGACCCATCGACCGGGCGCCCTTGTGCGTCTGCGGAGGGAATGTTTTCTGTTGTTTTTCGGGATGTGGTCAATGTCTGTGTTGTGAGTGTCCAAACATTGTTTGTGAATATTGATGGTTATTCTAATATATTGTGACGTACGCATGACATTGCGGTGGCTGTCGGATGTTTGACTTAGTTTTGTTGTGGGCGGGGCGTTGCTTTCGGGTTCTGTCAGCCAATTCCGGACGATCGAGCCAGGGGCGCTCTTAGGTCGTTCAGTCCTCGGTGCGAGATCTGTTCCAAAGGAATTCTGCGCGCGCGTTCTTCCGCCGGCACCGAATTGGGGCGGCGTCCAGTCTCGAGGCTGGCGAAGGGCAATGCGATCTTGGGGCGAGTGGTCCTGGCAATCGAATTGCCGCCGCGCATGCAACGTCTCACTGGCCAGGTTGGAGAGGCAAGCTCACAAGGGCCCGCCGGCCCACTGTACGCCCGCCTTCCTTTAAAACCGCTGCACGTCAGTCGATTCTGCGCCGTTGAGCGAGGGGGCGCTCACCATCTGTTCAAGGAACTCCGCCAGAGCCGCTGTTGCGCCCGGCGCAAGCGAATAGCAGACACGCGGTCGTTCGATCTCCCCGACAATCACGCCGGCCGCCTTGAGTACGCGCAGGTGCTCTGACGTAGTCGACTGGGCCAAGCCTATCTGCTCGACGATATCGCAGCCGACGCAGGTCGTCCTGGCCATGAGGATGCGGACGATGTTGATCCGTGCCGGATGAGCGAGAGCCTTGGCGAGGGCCGCAATGCGCTCGGCCTGGCCAGCGTCGAGATCTAAAGTGGAAGCGCTGTCTGCAGCCTTGGCCGTGCGCTTCGCAAGAGGTTGCTTTCTCGCCAAAGCCCTCTCCTAGCCGAAACGACCGGTGACGTAGTCCTGGGTCTGCGCTGCCTGCGGGTTGGTGAAGATCGTCCCGGTGTCGCCGAACTCCACTAAGCTGCCCAGATGCATGAATGCGGTCTGATGCGAGATGCGGGCGGCCTGAGCCATGTTGTGGGTGACGATCACTATGGTGACGTCCTTCACCAGTTCATCGATTAGTTCCTCGATCCGTGCCGTGGCGATGGGATCTAGCGCCGAGGTGGGCTCGTCGAGCAGCAGAAGTTTTGGCTGTGGCGCCAGCGCGCGGGCGATGCAGAGCCTCTGCTGCTGGCCTCCCGATAGCTCGTAGGCTGGCTTGGGCAGGCGATCCTTCACTTCATCCCACAGTGCGGCCTGACGTAGGGCAGTCTCAACGCGTCCCTCCAGTTCGCTGCGGTTCTTGATCCCCCGCACGTAGAGGCCGGCGGCGACATTCTCGAAGATCGATTTGGGGAACGGGTTGGGCTTCTGGAACACCATCCCAACTAGGAGTCTTACCATTATGGGATCGATTTGCCGATCCACCAGATTGACACCTTCGGGAGCGAGGTTGACCTCGCCCTCATAGCGGATACCCGGATAGAGGTCGTGGATGCGATTGAAGCAGCGCAGCAGAGTGCTCTTTCCGCAGCCGGAGGGGCCGATAATCGCCGTCACTTGGCGATCCCAAATCGGCATGTTCACGCCATGCAGAGCTTGAAACTTACCGTACCAGAATTTCAGGCTTTTGACCTCCGCGCGCAGGACGTGGGGCCCCTCGGGTGCGGTGAGCATCGGAAAGCGGGTCTCCGGAAGGTCGGCGCGAAGGGCGGGAGGACTCGTCGATGTCATTCTGGTCAGGACCGCAAGCTTCGGCGCAAATGGTAGCGCAAGAAAATCGCAAAGCCGTTCATGACCAGGGTCATGAGCAGCAGCAAGAGGCCGGTGGCGGCCGCGTTCACGTGGAAGCCCGCCTGGGGCCGGGAGATCCAGTTGAACATCTGGATCGGCATCACAGTAAATGGAGAGTTCAACCAGTCGAAATTGACGAACGGCGCAGTGGCCTGGATCGGACTGGGGGGTAGGAAGGCGATGAAGGTGAGCGCGCCAATGGTGATGATCGGCGCGGTTTCGCCGATCGCTCGCGACAACCCCACGATGGCCCCAGTGAGAATGCCGGGGCGTGCCGCAGGCAGCACATAGCGCCAGACGACTTGCCAGCGATTGCAACCCACGCCGTAAGCGCTCTCGCGCAGTCCGCTAGGCACTGATCGTACTGCCTCACGGGTGGCGACGATGACGATCGGCAGGATCAGCAGCGCAAGCACCATGCCGCCGACCAGGATCGTCTGTCCCATTCCGAGGCCATAGACGAAGAAACCCAACGCCAGCAGGCCGTAGATGATCGACGGGACGCCGGCGAGATTGCTGACATTGATCTCGATGACGTCGGTCATCCAGTGCTTGGGTGCATACTCTTCGAGGTAAATGCCGGCGCCAACTCCCAGTGGAATCGCTAGGAACGCGGTCACGAGCATTATCAGGGTAGTGCCCACCCAGGCCGAGAGAATGCCGGCCGATTCTGGGCGCCGCGATGGGAAACTGGTCAGAAACTGCTGATCGATCCGCGCCAGACCGTCGCTCATTAGGTCCGCCACGAGCGTGGCCAGCACCGCCATCGCCATCAGCAGCACCGTGATACCGAGGACGGCGAAGACCATATCCTGTACACGGCTGGCCGCAACGATACGGGCCTCGGACGTGTGAAGAGCGTCGGCCATCAGTATGCCTCCCGGAAACGGCGACGCAGGAAGAAACCCAGTACGTTGAAGGCCAGGGTGATGGCGAAAAGCACCAACCCGGTCGCGAAAATCGTGGCGTAGGCTAGGGAACCGTGCGGCAGGTCGCCCAGGCTCATCTGCACGATGTAGGCGGTGATGGTGGCGGCTCCCTCGCGTGGATCGCTGGTCAAGTTCGGGTTTTGACCCGCAGCAATTGCGACGACCATGGTTTCGCCAACAGCCCTGGAGAACGCCAGAAGATAGGCAGCGGTAACGCCCGAAAAGGCTCCAGGAATGACAACGGAGAAGGCGGTTCGCCAACGGCTCATCCCCAGCGCGAATGCGCCCTCCCGGAGACTCATTGGCACCGCGCGCATGGCGTCCTCGCTGATCGACACCACGTAGGGCAGGATCATGATCCCCATGACGAAGCCGGGAACGAGCAGATTGAACCCTGAGAGGCCGGGAATGAACTGTTTGGCTAGCGGGGTCAGAAAGATCAGGGCGAAGTAGCCGAACACGACCGTCGGCACCGCCGCCAGCAATTCCAGGATGGGTTTGAGTATCTCGCGGAAGCGTGGGCGGGCGAACTCACTGAGATAGACCGACAGCACAAGTCCGAGCGGTGTGGCGACCGCCATGGCGATACCGGCCGCCCACAGGGTGGCGGTGAGCAGCGGCAACACCCCGTAACGCGCGTTCGTGAAGACCGGTGTCCATTGGGTGTCGGTCAGGAAAGTAAGCAGCGGAACTTGCCGGAAGAAAACCCAGGATTCGGAAACCAGCACCCAGATGATCGCGGTGGTGATCAGGACCGAGATGACCGCGCATGCGAACAGCACTACGCTCATGGTACGGGCGAGGATTCGGCCGCGGCGCAGAACGGTGCTGCTTCGCAACGCCTCAAATGTCAGGTCGTCGGACTGCGCCGTCACCTCAACTCCTTCCGAGAAGCGATGTGGCGGCAGAGCCGTCAGCTCCGCCGCCACATGCCTTATGCGGCTACGCTACTTCTGGGAGGGGGCCGCGGCCGCGCCCTCGCCCGCGTCCGACAACAGCTCCTCCACGGTGACGCCGATCTTGGAGCCGCCGCCGAAGTAGGTGCCGGTGCGGCGAGCGTCGAACTTCGCCAAGGCTAGGCTGTAGGCCTGGGCCGGCAGCGGCACGTAACCGACCTCGCCGACCAGCTTTTCGCTTTCGGCCGGGCTGAAGGCGAACTTGATGAACTCTCGCAGATGCGGACGTTCGTCGGCGTGCTTCTTGTTCACGTAGTAGAACAACGGGCGCGACAGCGGCTGATAGCTGGCGTCTCGCGCGGTCCCAACCGAGGGCACGATGCACTTGCCGTCCTTCTGACGGATCGGAATGGCCTTCACCTTGCCGGCGTTCTCGGTCACATACGCGAGACCCAGGTAGCCGAGCGCGTCCTTGTCGCCGGAGACCCCGGTGATGGTGACGTTGTCGTCCTCGGTGGCGGTGTAGTCGCCGCGCGAGGCACCTTCCTCACCGTTGATGGCCTTGGTGAAATAGTCAAACGTGCCCGAGTCGGTGCCGGCTCCGAACAGCCTCACCGGTTCGGCCGGGAAGTTCCCGCGGACTTGTTTCCAGGTTTTCACCTTGCCTTGCGATTCGGGGGCCCAGAGCGCCTTCAGTTCATCGACGGTCAGGCAGTCGACGAAGCTGTTGGTGGGATTTACGATCACCGCCAGGGCGTCCAGGGCGACCGGCAGTTCAATGTATTCCACGCCGCTTTGCGCGCAGAGTTCGATCTCTTCCTTTTTGATCGGTCGCGAAGCGCCCGAGATGTCGGTTTCGCCGCGACAGAACTTCTTGAAGCCACCACCGGTGCCCGACAGGCCGACCGTGACCCGCGTACCGCTCGACTTCTGAAACTCTTCGCCGAGCGCTTCGGAAATCGGGAACACCGTGCTTGAGCCGTCGATCTGGACAACCGCGCCGCCCGCCGGGGCCTTGACTTCGCCGCCGCTCTTGTCCGCGGTCTTGCCGCAGGCGGTCAGCGCCAGGGCCGCCGCGCCGCAGAGAATGATCTTTTTCATCGCCGTCCTCATCGAGAATGCAGGTGCGCGACGATCACCACCGATCGCCCCCAACGCGGCACTCTTCTAGAATTCTCGAATAACAATTTTATGACAATTGCCGTCTATCGTCGATAGGCGATGGACCTGAACCTGAGAGGCTGCGAGCGCATCAAGCTCGCACACCAAATCGACGGGCTACGCGCCTAGAGGCGCACGACCTCGCCATCTTCTTTGGTGAAGCTGTCCGGCTTTCGCCCCAGAAGGTCGAGCACGACCTCAGACGGACGGCAAAGCTTGACGCCCATGGGCGTGACCACAATCGGTCGGTTGACGAGAATCGGGTGCTCCAGCATCGCCGTCAGGATTGCCTCATCGCCCACGCCAGGGCGCTCAGGAAAGGCCATGAATCGGCTGGCGCGCCCGCCGATCCGGGCGAGGTGGAGGCGACCAGGGCCTTCGTCGCCTACGCCGTCGCCTACGCCGATCGCGCCGCTTGACCGCTCCGCGCGGCGCGGCGCATTGAGCCAGTCGTGACAGAGACCGCGCCCACGCCCAGGAAAGCCTCGCAAGGCGGCGGCCTCATCCGCTCGTCGCTGCTGCTGTCGGGGCTGACCCTGGTCAGCCGGTTCATGGGCCTGGCGCGCGACCTGGTGCTGACCGCGCGCCTGGGCGCCAGCGCCACCATCGCCGCCGACGCCTACTACACCGCGCTCGCCTTCCCGAACCTGTTCCGGCGGATCTTCGCCGAGGGCGCCTTCTCCTCGGCCTTCATCCCGGCCTACACCAAGACCCTGACCGGCGAGGGCCAAGCGCAGGCCGACCGCATCGCCTCCGACGCCCTGGCCACCCTGGCGGCGGCGACCATCGCCCTGACCCTGGCCGCCCAGCTCGCCATGCCGTGGCTGATGTACGTCATCAATCCCGGCTACGCCTCCGACCCTGCGAAGTTCAAGCTGGCCATCGTGCTGACCCAGATCAGCATGCCCTACCTGCCCTGCATGGCCATCGGCGCCCTGCTGTCGGGGGTGCTGAACGCCCACCGGCGCTTCATCCTGACCGGCATCTTCCCGACCATCCTCAACCTGGTGATGCTGGCCGCGGTGATCCCGCAGACCGATCCGGTGCGCGCCGCCTGGGCCGCCTCGATCGGCATCCCCATCGCCGGGGTGCTGCAGGCCGGCCTCCTCTGGTGGGGCGCGCGCAAGGCCGGGGCGCACATCCGCCTGCGCTGGCCGAAGCTGACGCCGGAGATCAAGGCCCTGGTCTCCCTGGCCATTCCCGGCGCCATCGCCGCCAGCGCCGTGCAGATCAACATCTTCATCTCCGGCATCCTCGCCTCCCAGGTGGCCGGCGGCCGGGCCTGGACCGAGGTCGCCGCCCGGCTCTACCAGTTGCCGCTGGGCCTGATCGGGGTGGCGGTCAGCGTCGCCCTGCTGCCGCGGCTCTCGGCCGCGATCCAGGCCGCCGACCACGACGACGCCCAGGCCGCCACCGATCAGGCGGTGATCTTCTCCCTGGCCCTGACCGCCCCGGCGGCGGCGGCCCTGGTGGCCATGCCCTTCTTCCTGATCGACGGCCTCTTCACCCGCGGCGCCTTCACCGTGCAGGACGCGCGCGAGACCGGCTGGATCCTCTTCAACTACGGCTGGGGCGTGCCGGCCTTCGTGCTGGCCCGCGTGCTGCAGCCGGCCTTCTTCGCCCGCGCCGACACCAGGGCGCCGATGCGCTTCGGCCTGATCTCGGTGGCGGTCAACATCGTGCTGGGCCTGGCCCTCTTCCAGGTGGTCGGGGTCAAGGGCATCGCCGCGGCCACCAGCGCCGCGGCCTGGATCAATGTCGCCCAGATGGCTTTGCTGCTGGCCCGGCGCGGCGACTATTCCCCCGCCAGGGCGGCCTGGAGCCGCATCGCCCGCATCGCCGCGGCCAGCATCGCCTTCGGCGCCGTGCTGGGTCTGGCCTCGCACCAGCGCGCCCTGATCGAGGCGCTGCTGCGCGGGTTCCATTTCGTCGGCCTGGGGGCCAAGGAGATCGCGGTCCTGGCCACCGTCGCGGCGGGCGGGGCGCTCTATGGCCTGCTGCTGCTCGCCTTCCGCGGCATCACGCCCGCAGAGATCAGGGCCGCCCTGCGCCGCCGGCCGGGCGAGGCGGCGATCTCCGCCGACCTCTGACGGGCTTGCGGTCGGGGCCGCCAGGCCTTATTCGCATCGGCCATGGCTTTCGGACGCGACACGTGGCGATGGCGTAGCGCCTGATCCCGCCCCTCCTGGCGCGGAGGCGCGCGCCTGCCTGTTTTTCCTAGAAAAAGCCTGATCCCATGACCGACCAAGCTCCCCCCGCCTATTCGGGTCCCCGACGCGTGCTGTCCGGCGTCCAGCCGTCCGGCGCCCTGCATCTTGGCAACTATCTCGGCGCCCTGGTGAAGTTCGCCCGCCTGCAGCACGAGGTCGAGACCTTCATCTTCGTGGCCGACATGCACGCCATCACCGTCTGGCAGGACCCCAAGCTGCTGGCCGGCCAGGTGCGCGAGATCACCGCCGCCTACCTCGCCTCGGGCCTCGATCCCAAGGTCGCCACCATCTTCCCGCAGTCGGCGGTGCCGCAGCACGCCGAACTCGCCTGGATCTTCAACTGCGTGGCCCGCCTCGGCTGGCTCGACCGCATGACCCAGTTCAAGGAGAAGTCGGGCAAGCACAAGGAGCGGTCCAGCGTCGGCCTCTACACCTATCCGGTGCTGCAGGCCGCCGACATCCTGCTCTACAAGGCGACCGAGGTTCCGGTGGGCGACGACCAGCGCCAGCACCTGGAGTTGACCCGGGACGTGGCCGCCAAGTTCAACCACGACTTCGAGGTTCCGGGCTTCTTCCCGCTGCCCGAGGCCCTGACCCAGGGGCCGGGCGCGCGGATCATGTCGCTGCGCGACGGTTCGGCGAAGATGAGCAAGTCCGATCCCTCGGACAATTCGCGGCTCAACCTGCTCGACGACGCCGACGCCATCGCCCAGAAGATCCGCAAGGCCAAGACCGATCCCGAGCCGCTGCCGGCGACCCTCGAGGAACTCAAGGACCGGCCCGAGGCGGAGAACCTGGTCGGCGTCTACGCCGCCCTCGACGGCCGCACCTCCGAGGCGGTGCTGGCCGAGTTCGCCGGCCAGGGCTTCGGCGCTTTCAAGCCCAGGCTGGCCGACCTGGCGGTGGCCAAGCTCGGGCCCGTGAGCGAGGAGATGCGCCGGCTGATGGCCGATCCGGGCGAGATCGACCGCGTGCTGGCCGATGGCGCGGAGCGGGCCCGCGCCGCCGCCGCGCCGATCCTGGCCGAGGTCAGGAAGATCGTCGGCTTCTGGGGCGCCTGATACCCTAGCGCTCAAGGTGGCTTGCGCAGAGCGCCTGCGCAGGCCACCGTCCGCGCCATGAGCCAGCGCAAGTTCCTCGTCATCGCCGACGACAGCCCGGAGTTCCAGGCCGCGTTGCGCTACGCCTGCCGCCGCGCGCGCTCGACGGGAGGCCATGTCGCCCTGCTGCGGGTCATCGAGCCGGCGGTGTTCGAGCACTGGAGCGGCGTGCGCCAGGAGATCGAGCGCCAGGCCCGCGAGGAGGCCGAGGCCGTGCTCCAGAAGATGGCCGAATTCGTCGTCGCCGAGACCGGCGTCCCGCCCGAGTTCGTCATCGTCAACGCCGAGAGCACGCGCCTGGCCTTGCGCAAGGTGATCTCCGACGACCCGGCCATCAAGGTGCTGGTCCTGGCCGCCGGGGTCGGCGGCCGCGGCCCCGGCCCGCTGGTCGCCTCCATCGCCAAGGACGGCGTGAAATGGGGCGCGCGCAAGCTGCCGGTCACGGTGGTCCCCGGCGACCTGACCGACGAAGAGATCGCCGATCTGGCCTAGGTGTCCTCCCGGTTTGCGAAGCAAGACCGGGACCTATGAACACCGGATGGATCAGGACGCGGCGCGGCCGCGCCCCATCCTCGAACTCAGACGCGAATGGGTCCCGGTCTTCGCCTATGGCGAAACTGGGTGACACCGATTGAAGCCCGCCCTCAAAGAACGGACGGAAAACTTGCGAATTGGCGCTCGAAACGCCACATCTGGCGCATGTTCATCCAGACCGAAGCCACGCCGAACCCCGAGGTTCTGAAGTTCCTGCCTGGCCGCGAGGTGCTGGCCGAGGGATCGCACGATTTCCGCAGCCTCGAGGACGCCCAGGTTTCGCCCCTGGCCGCCGACCTCTTCGACATCGAAGGCGTGACGCGGGTGTTCTTCGGGCCGGACTTCGTGACGGTCGGCAAGGGGCCGCACCACGACTGGCCGCATATGAAGGCGCCGATCCTGGCGGCCATCATGGACCACTTCACCTCCGGCCGGCCGCTGTTCGCCGAGGGAAGCGCCCAGGCCGGCGGCCATGACGAGGTGGTCTACGAAGGCGAGACCGCCCAGGTGGTGGCCGAGATCAAGGACCTGCTGGACACCCGCATCCGCCCGGCCGTGGCCCAGGACGGCGGCGACATCCTGTTCAACCGCTTCGACGCCGACACCGGCGTGGTCTGGCTGCACATGCGCGGCGCCTGTTCGGGCTGCCCATCCTCGTCGGCGACCCTGAAGGCCGGGGTCGAGAACATGCTCAAGCATTACGTACCCGAGGTGACCCGCGTCGAGCAGACGCTCTAGGTCCAGTTCGTGGGGGCGTTCCGGACGATCATCCTGGCGCTGGCCGGCGCTGCGATCCTGGCTGCGCCGGCCGCGGCCAGCGAGGACGACTGGCCGGCGCTGAAGGGCGCGCGCCTGGACGGCCAGATGCCCTGGGGCGCGTTCGCGGTCTATCGGGCCGGCGACCGGCCGACCACCGGCGTCACCCTCTTCGTGCGCGACAACGCCCTGATCGCCCGCCGGGTCGAGACCCGGAGCGGCGAGGCCGCCGCGATCGCCTGGGCCAGTTCCAGGACCTGCCCGGCCCTGGCGCCCGCCCTGGCGGAGTTGGAGACCCTGCCGCCGGCGCGGATCGAGGTTCCCCTGGCCGGCCGCAAGCCCGCCACGCCCGACCAGCCGGCCGACGGCTCCAGCTATTTCGTCTGGGTCCAGGACGCGCGCCTGGGAAATGTGCGCCATTCCGGCCAGCTCGAACTGCGCGCCACCGATGGCTCGCCGCCCGCTCTCTGGATGGAAAAGGCCTTGCGGCGGCTGGCCCCGTGCTGGACATCGGCGCGGCCATGATCGTGCTCGCCCTCGACACCTGCCTCTTCGCCTGCTCGGCCGCCGTGGTCCGGGACGGAGAGCTGCTGGCGCGCCGCATCGACCCCATGGCCCGCGGCCACCAGGAACGGCTCGCCCCTCTGGTCCAGGAGGTGATGTCGCAGGCCGGGCTGGCTTTCGAAGCCCTGGACCGCATCGGCGTTACGGTGGGGCCAGGCTCGTTCACCGGTCTGCGCGTCGGCCTGGCCTTCGCCAAGGGGCTGTCGGCGGCCCTGTCGATCCCGGCGGTCGGGGTCGGGTCGCTGGAAGCCCTGGCCCAGCCCTTTCCCGGCCGGGTGCTGGCCGCGCTCGACGCCAAGCGGGGCCAGGTCTACCTGCAGGCTTTCGAGGACGGGACGGCGGTTAGCGCCCCCGACGCCCTTCCGCTGGAGACCGCCGCCGCCCGCGTGGCCGAGTTCGCGCCGCAGGTCATGGTCGGAACCGGCGCGCCGCTGCTGGCCGAGGTCCGCCCCGCCGCCCGCATCGAACCGCTCGACCATACCGACCCCGCGGCCGTGGCCGCCCTCGCCGCCGCCCGCGCCCCCGTCCCGCCGCGGCCGCTCTATCTGCGCGCGCCCGACGCCAAGCTGCCGGGCGGCCGGAGCCTTGTCCCATGAAGCTGCGCGGCGCCTGGAGCCATGAGGCCCGCGCCCTGGCCGCCGTCCACGCGGCCGCCTTCGACCATGCCTGGAGCGCCGCCGAGATCGCCGCCCTGATCGACGGGCCGGGCGGCTTCGCCCTGCTGGTCGAGGACCAGGCGCCGGCCGGCTTCATCCTCTGCCGGGCCATCGCCGGCGAGGCCGAGATCCTGACCCTGGCGGTCGATCCCGCCCTGCGCCGCCGGGGCCTGGCCCGCGTCCTGGTCGAATCCGCCGCCGGGGCGGGCGAAATGGCCGGCGCGGAGACGATGTTCCTGGAGGTCGCGCACGACAACCTGCCGGCCATCAGACTCTACGAAGCCGCCGGCTTCGCCCGCGTCGGCCTGCGCCGCGGCTATTATGATCGCGGCCCTGCGCCGGCCGCTGACGCCATCGTCATGCGCCGCGACCTTGGCCGAAAGGTTTAACGGCCCTATCCTCGGGCCCAAGTTGAATTCCCCAGGGAGACTGTTCGTGGATCGCATCGAGAGCCTCTGCATCGAAAAGGGCATGCGGATGACGGAGCAGCGCCGCGTCATCGCGCGCGTGCTGTCCGCCGCCCACGACCATCCCGATGTGGAAGAACTCTATCGCCGCGCCCACGAGGTCGACCCGCATATCTCGATCGCCACGGTCTATCGCACCGTGCGCCTGTTCGAGGAGGCCGGCATCATCGCCCGCCACGATTTCCGCGACGGCCGCTCGCGCTACGAGGAAGCCACCGACGTCCACCACGACCACCTGATCGACATGAAGACCGGCAAGGTCGTCGAGTTCGTCGACGAGGAGATCGAGGCCCTGCAGGAAGCCATCGCCCGCAAGCTCGGCTACAAGCTGGTCGATCACCGGCTCGAACTCTACGGCATGCCGCTGGAAGACTAGGGGACAGCCGAATCCGGGGTGAAACTTGCGTGGGGGCCTTTGCGACCCCATAACGCGCGGATGTCCACTCACGCGCCGTCCAAGCGCCTCTTCATCAAGACCTACGGCTGTCAGATGAACGTCTATGACAGCGAGCGCATGGCCGATGTCCTTGCGCCGCTGGGCTATGGCATGACCGACAGTCCCGAGGACGCCGACCTCGTCGTCCTCAACACCTGCCATATCCGCGAGAAAGCCACCGAGAAGGTCTATTCGGAGCTCGGCCAGATCAAGCTGATGAAGCAGGCCAGGGCTCAGGCCGGCGCGCAGATGACCATCGCCGTCGCCGGCTGCGTGGCCCAGGCCGAGGGCGAGCAGATCATGCAGCGCCAGCCGGCCGTCGACCTGGTGGTCGGGCCCCAGGCCTATCACCAGCTTCCCGAACTGATCGCCCGCGCCCACCGCGCCCGCGGCGAGCGCCTGGCCGCCGACTTCGCCGCCGACGAGAAGTTCGACGCCCTGCCCATCGAGCGCAATCCGGCCGGCGTCACCGCCTTCCTCACCGTGCAGGAAGGCTGCGACAAGTTCTGCACCTTCTGCGTGGTGCCCTACACCCGCGGCGGCGAGTGGTCGCGCCCGGCGGAGGCCATCCTGGCCGAGGCCCGCGACCTGGCGGCCAAGGGCGTGCGCGAGGTCACCCTGCTGGGCCAGAACGTCAACGCCTATGACGGTCCGGGCGGTCTCGCCGGCCTGGCGCGCGAGCTGGCCAGGATCGAGGGCCTGGACCGCATCCGCTACACCACCAGCCACCCGGCCGACATGGACGAGGCGCTGATCGAGGCCCATGCCGAGCTGCCCCAGCTCATGCCCTACCTGCACCTGCCGGTGCAGTCGGGATCGGACAAGATCCTGCGGGCCATGAACCGCGCGCATACCGCCGAGAGCTATCTGCGGCTGATCGAGAAGATCCGCGCCGCCCGTCCCGACATCGCCATGTCCGGCGACTTCATCGTCGGCTTCCCCGGCGAGCGCGACGCCGACTTCGAGGCGACGCTCGACCTGGTGCGCCAGGTCGGCTACGCCGCCGCCTTCACCTTCAAATATTCCCGCCGCCCCGGCACGCCGGCCGCCGCCCTGCCGGGCCAGGTGGCCGAAGAGGTCAAGGACGAGCGCCTCGCCCGCCTCAACGCCCTGATCGACGACCAGCAGCGCGCCTTCAACGCCGCCCAGGTCGGCAAGGTGCTGCCGGTGCTGTTCGAAAAGCCCGGCCGCCATCCCGGCCAGCTCTCCGGCCGCAGCCCCTATCTCCAGGCGGTGCACTGCGAGGGGCCGGATCGTCTGATCGGCCAGATCGTTCCGGTGCGGATCGATGTCGCCAACAAGATGAGCCTGGCCGGCGTGCTGCAGATGGAACCCGCGTGAGCCGCCCCGAATACATCCCGCTCTCCGACGCGGCGGCGCGCGCCGTCGCCGGCCCGGCCAGCCGCCATGCGGCCTTGATCGAAGACGCCTTCAACGTGCTGATCGAAACCCCCGGCGGCGGGGTCTCGGTCGATGGCGACGCCAAGTCGCGGGCCGGCGCCAAGCAGGCGGTCTCCGCCGTCGCGGCCATGGCCGACTCCGGGCGCGACGTCACCGAGGCCGACGTGCGGGTGGCGATCGGCAATGCGCG
>MEEW01000008.1 GCA_001724985.1 Phenylobacterium sp. SCN 69-14 | reverse complement strand
CCCGCCACGTCGGTCTCGCCCAGCAGGGCCGGCGTCTCGCGCACCAGCACCGCGCCGGGTCCGAAGGATTCGACCACCAGGCCCAGGGCCTCCAGCTCGCCCGCGCGGGCGACTACGCGCTCGGCCTCGGCGGGATCAAGCTCGACCACCTCGGGCAGCAGCAGGGCCTGGCGGGTGACGCCGCCGCCGTCCATCTGCACCTTCATCTGCTCGTAGACCAGGCGCTCGTGGGCGGCGTGCTGGTCGACGATGACCACCCCGTCGCGGGTCTGGGCGACGATATAGGTCTCGTGCACCTGGGCGCGGGCCGCGCCCAGCGGGAAGTCGACCGGATCGAAGACCACGCTGGGCGTGGGCGGTTCCTGAACGCCCGGCGGCGAGGTCCATTCGGCGATCGGCTCGGCGCGGGCCGAGACTTCGGTGAGGCCGGGCAGGCTGGGCGCGGCGGCCAGGGCCGGCGTCCAACCGCCGGCCTGCCAGGCGGAAAAGCCTTGGGCCGGCGCCCGCGGCGGCGGATAGCTGGGGGACCAGCCGGGGCGCAGATTGGCGAGGGTGTCGCTGGCGACCGTGGTGGCGGCGCGATGGCCGGCGCCGGCCAGGGCGTGTCGCAGGCCGCCGACGATCAGGCCGCGCACCAGGGCCGGGTCGCGGAAGCGCACCTCGGCCTTGGCCGGATGGACGTTGACGTCGACCAGCGAGGGATCGAGGTCGAGATAGAGCGCCACCAGCGGATGGCGGTCCCGGGCCAGGAAGTCGGCATAGGCGCCGCGCAGGGCGCCTTGCAGCAGGCGGTCGCGCACCGGCCGTCCGTTGACGAACAGGTACTGGTGGGCGCTGTTGCCGCGGTTGAAGGTCGGCAATCCCGCAAATCCGGTCAGCCGCACGCCTTCGCGCTCGTGGTCGATCTCCAGGGCGTTCTCGGAGAACTCGCGGCCCATGATCGCCGAGAGCCTGGCCAGGCGTCCCTCCGGTCCCTGGCTCTCGGCCGGCAGGCGCAGGGTGCGGCGGCCGTCGAGGTCGAGAGCGAAGGACACCGCCTCGTGCGCCATGGCCTGACGCTTGATCTCGTCGGCGATGGCCAGGGCCTCGGCGCGCTCGGACTTCATGAACTTCAGCCGCGCGGGCGTGGCGTAGAAGAGGTCGCGCACCTCGACCCGCGCGCCGTGCGGGCCGGGGAAACCGGAGGGCGTGACCGCTCCGACCTGGCCGCCCTCGACCAGGATGGCGTGGGCGTCGGTCGCGCCCTTGGCCCGCGAGGAGATCGCCAGGCGAGCCACCGAGCCGATGGAGGGCAGGGCCTCGCCGCGGAAGCCGAGGGTGTGGATGTGCAGCAGGTCGTAGTCGCCGGCGTCGTCGGGGGCGAGCTTGGAGGTGGCGTGGCGCTCGATGGCCAGGGCCAGTTCCTCGGCCGAGAGGCCGCAGCCGTCGTCGGCCACCAGGATGCGGGTCAGCCCGCCGCCCTCGGCCTGGACCTCGACGGAACGCGAACCGGCGTCCAGGGCGTTCTCCACCAGTTCCTTGATGGCGCTGGCGGGGCGCTCGACCACTTCGCCGGCGGCGATGCGGTTCACGGTCTCTGGAGGCAGGCGGCGTATGGGCATGGTCACCCTTCGGTTAGCTCCTCACTATATGGCGATTCCGGGAGCGAGGTCCGGAAGGTGCGCATGAACCGTTGGAAATCCCTGCTGATCGCCACGGCCCTGGCCCTGGCCGCGGCGCCCGCGGGGGCGCAGGCGCCGCCCGCTTCGAGCCCGGACGGGCTGACCGATCCCGATGCCGCCCTGGTCGAGGAACTGGTGGTCACCGCGCGCCTGCCGGGGCCGGCCTGGTGGCGGGTCTCCAACGGGGAGTCGACGGTCTATGTGCTGGGTGCGCCGAGCCTGGCCCCCAAGCGCCAGCAGTGGGACCGGCTGCAGTTCGAGCGCCGGCTGCAGGGCGCCAAGCTCGTCATCCTCCCGGTGAGCACCCTGAAGGTGACTCTGGCCGGCGCGCCGGGGGCGGCGCTGAGCTATCTGCGGCTGAAGTCCGGCAAGCCGTTCGAGGACCGGCTGGCCGGGGCCGAACGGGCGCGGTTCGTGGCGGCGCGGGCCCGGCTCGGCATGCCGGCCGACCACTACAAGACCAGCCATCCGCTGGCGGCGGGCCTGATCCTGATCGGCGATTATCGCGAGAAGGAGAACCTGACCACGACCGACCCGTCCAAGCTGATCAAGCTGCTGGCGGGCCAGGCGAAGGTGAAGGTGCTGCAACGATCCTACGATGTCGGCCCGCTGCTGCGGGCGGTGGTCAAGACCAGCCAGGCGGCGGGCGAGGCCTGCCTGGACGAGGTGATGGACGAGATCGAGGCCGGGCCGGGGCGCACGCGGGCGGCTTCACGCGCCTGGGCCGAGGGCGACGTGGCCGGCGCCCTGGACGCCGAGCGCAGCTACGAGCGCTGCATCGCGCTCACCCCAGGAGCCGCGGCCTTCGATGCGCGGGTGAAGGCCGACATGGCCAAGGACATCGAGACGGCCCTGAAGACGCCGGGCCACGCCATCGCGGTCGCGCCGCTGCGCACCCTGCTCTCGCAAGGCGGCGTGCTCGACCGCCTGCGGGCCAAGGGCTACGCGATCAAGACGCCGGGAGATGTGGAGTAGGTGCGGGCGCTCCGCCGTCGAGGGCTCGGCCTGAGGCCCCAAACCGGGATGACATGGGGGGCTTGGAAGTCCCCTCAGTCCGCTACGCCGACAGCTCCCCCAGAGGGAGAGCATCCTTGACGTTGGTCGTCAAAGGCCCGGGAGCTTGATGCGGGTCTGCTTTTCGCGGGCGATGACCACCTGGCCGCCGCCGGTCAGGGCCTTGACCTTGGCTTCTTCGGCGGCGGGGTCGATGGGGGCGGCGACATTGTCGGCGGCGACAGCGGTGACCGCCTGGCTGGGGGCCTCCTTGCCGTCCTTCCAGAACATCACGCGGTCGGCGAAGGACTTTTCCTTGTGGGCCAGGTCGCCGGTCTCGTCGTCGACGACGTAGCGGATCAGCGGGTCGGCCTTGTCCGCGCCCGCGCGGGCGACCAGCAGCTTTTCGCCGTCAGAGCGGGCCTGGGCCTCGCGCTGGCCGAGCAGGGCGGTGCGCGCGGCGCTTTCCGGTTGCAGCTCCTGGGGGCGCGGCTCGCCAGGGGCCGGCGGACGCAGGGCGTAGTCGGGCGGCACCACCAGCGGGGCCTTGGAGACCACGCGGAATTCGTCGGGCGTGACCTTGGTCATGCCCAGCGCGCTGCGGGTCGAACTGCAGCCTGCCAGGCTCAGGCCGGCGACCGCCACCAGGGCCGAGGCGGCAAGCACACGGTTCAGACTCATCAGGTTAAGCTCCAATAGCCGCCCCCCGGCGGTGAAGGGATCGTTTGAATAGCGCATCGGGCGATACCCGCCAACGCGATTAAGCATCCGAGTCCTTACGTGCGGAATCGAGCAACAAGAAGACCACGCCGATGGTGATGGCGCTGTCGGCGATGTTGAACACCCAGGGGAAAAAGCCAAGGCGCTGGAAGTCGAGGAAGTCGACCACCGCGCCGAAGCGCAGGCGGTCGATGGCGTTGCCGATCGCCCCGCCGATGACCAGGCCGAGCCCGAGGCCGAGGAACGGCCGGACCGCCTTGCGCGCCCAGATCGCCAGGATGACCGCGACCACCACCGAGAACAGGGTCAGCGCCCAGCGCATCAGGTCCTGGTCGGCGCGGAACAGGCCGAAGCTGACGCCCCGGTTCCAGACCATGGTCAGCGAGAATGGCCCGGCGACAGGCGTCGAGATCCGGCCGGGCAGGTCGTAGACGTAGAGGATCCAGTACTTGGAAAGCTGGTCGAGCACGACGACCAGGGCGGCCAGGCCATAGGCCGTCCAGCCAAGTTTGGAGATGGATTTCAAGTCGGCTCCCGTCTTCAAGCCCGCGCCGCGTCCCAGGCGGCGACCGCCTCGGCGTCGCGCAGCGAGAGGTCGGGGTAGCGCGGGTCGGTTCCGACCTCCGGCAGGATGCGCCACGAGCGGGCGCACTTGCGGCCTTCGGCGCGCAGCGGCTCCACGGCCACGCCGGGGACCTCGGCCAGGCGGAAGGCGCCTTGGGGCCCCTCGCCGGCGATCAGGGTCGCCTGGCTGGTGCGGAACACCTCGGCGGCGTCCAGGCCCTCGAAGGCGGCGAGCAGGCCCGCATCGGCGATGTGGACGCGGGGCGCAGCTTCCAGGGCCGCCCCCATGCGCTTTTCGCGGCGTTCGATCTCCAGCGCGCCGGTGACGACCGAGGTCACGGCCTGGACCTTGGCCCAGCGCTCGGCCTCGGCGGGGCTCGCCCACTCGGCCGGGGTGTCGGGAATGACGCGCAGGGCGTTGGAGTGGGCGTCCGGATAACGGGTGGTCCAGGCCTCTTCCATGGTGAAGGGCATGAGCGGGCCGAGCCAGGCGGTCAGGCGCTCGAACACCGCCTCCATTACCGTGCGGGCGGCGCGGCGGCGGATCGCCGTCGGCTGGTCGCAGTAGAGGCTGTCGCGGCGGATGTCGAAGAACAGCGACGAGAGCTCGTTCTGGCAGAACTCGATCAGCGGCCGGATCACGTCCTGGAAGACATAGCCCTCGTAGGCGGCGCGGACCTGGCCGTCGAGCTCCCACAGGCGGTGCAGGATGAAGCGCTCCAGCGGCGGCATCTCGGCCAGTTCGACCGCCTCGTCCGGCGAATAGTCGGCGAGCGCGCCCAGCATGTAGCGGATGGTGTTGCGGAGCTTGCGATAGGCGTCGGAGGTGGTGGCCAGGACGGTCTTGCCGATGCGGCTGTCGTCCGAATAGTCGATCATCGCCGCCCAGAGGCGGATGATCTCGGCGCCGCTCTCGCGGATCACCACCTGCGGATCGACGACGTTGCCCTTGGACTTCGACATCTTCTCGCCGTTCTCGTCCATGGTGAAGCCATGGGTGAGGATCGCGTCATAGGGCGCGCGGCCGCGAGTGCCCGAGCTTTCCAGCAGCGAGGACTGGAACCAGCCGCGATGCTGGTCGGAGCCTTCCAGATAGAGGTCGGCCGGCCAGCGGGTGTGGGCGCGGTTCTCCAGGGTGAAGGCGTGGGTCGAGCCTGAGTCGAACCAGACGTCGAGGATGTCCTCGACCTTCTCGTAGCGGTCGGGGTCGTGCTGGCCGAGGAAGTCGCTCGCCGGGCGGGTGAACCAGGCGTCGGCGCCTTCCGCGGCGATGGCCGCGACGATGCGGGCGTCGACCTGCGGATCGTGCAGCGGCTGGCCGGTGTCCTTGTCGACGAACATGGCGAGCGGCGCGCCCCAGGCGCGCTGGCGGCTGATCAGCCAGTCGGGGCGGCTCTCGACCATCGAGCGGATGCGGTTCTTGCCGGCGGGCGGATAGAAGGCGGTGGCCTCGATGGCCTCCAGCGCCGTCTCGCGCAGGGTGCGGCCGTGAAGTTGCGGGGTGTCGATCGGCTCGTCCATGCGGATGAACCACTGCGGGGTGTTGCGGAAGATCACCGGCGCCTTGGAGCGCCAGGAGTGCGGATAGGAGTGCTCCATCCGGCCGCGGGCCAGCAGGCGGCCGGCCTCGATCAGCTTTTCCATGACCGCGCTGTTGGCCGGGCCGAACTTGCCGGCCTTCTTGCCTTCGGTCTCCAGCACCTTGAGGCCGGCGAACAGGGCGACGTGCGGATAATAGGCGCCGTCGGGATCGACGGTGTCGGGGATCTCGCGATGGCCGTGGGCGAGCCAGACCACGTAGTCGTCCGCGCCGTGGCCCGGCGCGGTGTGGACGAAGCCGGTCCCGGCGTCGTCGGTGACGTGGTCGCCCTCCAGCAGCGGCACCTGGAAGCTGTAGTGCGTATCGAGGGCGGCCAGCGGATGCTCGCAGACCATGCCCTGGCAATCGACGGCCTCGAGCCGGCGGGCCTTGGCGATCCTGGCGGCCTTGAAGACGTCGTCGGCCAGCTTGTCGGCCAGGATCAGGCGGTCGCCCGGCTTGGCCCAGGGCTCGAACTCCAGCCCCTCTTCCATCGCCTCGACCTGGTAGACGGCGTAGTCGATGGAGTCCGAATAGCTGATGGCGCGGTTGGCGGGGATGGTCCAGGGCGTGGTGGTCCAGATCACCACGCTGGCGCCGCGGGCCGCCTGGCTGCCCTCGACCACCGGGAACTTGACCCAGATCGTCGGGCTGACGTGGTCGTGGTACTCGACCTCGGCGTCGGCCAGGGCGGTGCGCTCCACCGGGCTCCACATCACCGGCTTGGAGCCGCGATAGAGCTGGCCGGAGGCCACGAACTTGTGGAACTCGGCGACGATGGCCGCCTCGCTCGAATAGTCCATGGTGGCGTAGCGGTTTTCCCAGTCGCCGATCACGCCCAGGCGCTTGAAGCCCTCGCGCTGCACGTCGATCCAGTGGGCGGCGTAGTCGCGGCAGCGGGTGCGGAACTCGGCCTTGCTGACCTCGTCCTTGCGCCGGCCCTGGCTGCGCAGCTCCTCCTCAATCTTCCATTCGATCGGCAGGCCGTGGCAGTCCCAGCCAGGCACGTAGTCGACGTCGTAGCCGAGCAGGAAGCGTGAGCGGACCACGAAGTCCTTCAAGGTCTTCTGCAGCGAGTGGCCGATGTGGATGGCGCCGTTGGCGTAGGGCGGGCCGTCATGCAGCACGAACAAGGGCGCGCCGGCGCGCTGCCGCTCGGCGCGGACGGTGTTGTAGAGGTCGATGGCGTCCCATTTGGCCAGGATCTCCGGCTCCTTCTGCGGCAGGCCCGCGCGCATGGGGAACGGGGTTTCCGGGAGGAAGACGGTTTCGCGATAGTCGCGCGAAGGCTTTTCGGCGTCGTCGGCCATGGGACTTTCCAGCTTGGCTCGGAACTTGGGGACTAGGACGGGGAAACCCGGCGCGCGCTGGAGCGGTCGTCCGGCGGCGTCACGCCGGGCGGGTAATTCGAACGGGCTTCCGAACCGCAGTCATGCCGGGGGCTGTAGCAGAGGGCGCGGGCGGGCGCGAGCCCCTTTGCCCTCGGCGAACCTGCGCGGCCGATGGATTTGACATCCCCGCCGCGCCCGGTCAGGATCGACGCAGGATGTGTATTTACGCCAACATGCCGCGCCGAGCGCACCATGCGGGACGCCTAGTCACAGGAGACTAGCCCCGGGCTCATAGCGGCTGCACGCCGCGAGTTCGGGGATGCTGCATCCAAACACCACGACCGCCCCTTTCCACTCGCCATGTCGGGTCGTCCGGGGATCGTGATCTTACCAGGACATCGTCCGGCGCCCGCCTGAACCGGCGGCGTTTTGCCGTGCGCGCCGGAAAACTTCGAGGATACTTTCATGACCGCCAAGTCGAAGAGCCGCCCGAGGGTGCGGGTGACCGAGGCCGATTTCGAAACCCTGGCCGCCATCGGGCGGGCCAGCCGAAGCCCCATGCCCGGGCTGGACCTGCTGTTGGACGAACTGGAGCGTTCGTCGGTCGTGGGCGGGCCCGATCGCCGGAAGCCGTTTGTGCGGCTGGGGTCGAAGGTCACCTATCGCGACCTGCTGCTCAACAAGGACCGCACGGTGCGCGTCGGCCTGCCGGGCGAGGCGGACGTGGACGAGAACCGGATTTCGGTGCTGGCGCCGGTCGGCGCGGCGCTGATCGGCCTGTCCGTCGGCGACGCCTTCGCCTGGGTGGGCGCGGACGAGCGCGAGCGGCGGATCGAGGTGCTGTCGATCGAGGATTAGGGTTCGTCTAGATGCTCCCCCAGCGGGGGAGGATTTATTACAGCTCGGGCAGCAGCAGGGCGCGGGCCTGGGCGGCGTCGTAGCGGATCTGCTCGACCATCGGCTCCAGGCCGGAGAACTTCTCCTCGGGGCGCAGGAAGGCGATCAGGTCGGTCTCGATGACCTGGTCGTAGAGGTCCTCGTCGAAGTCGAACAGCCAGACCTCCAGCCGCGGGGCGATCTCGCCGGGGACGGTCGGGTTGACGCCGATATTGGCCACGCCGGCGATCTCGCGCCCGTCAGGAAGGCGGGTGCGGGTGGCGTAGACGCCGAAGCGCGGCGTCACATAGTCGGTCAGGGCGACATTGGCGGTGGGGAAGCCCAGGGTGCGGCCGAGCTGGCGTCCCCGCTCCACCACGCCTTCGATGGCGAAGGGGCGGCCGAGGATGGCGGTCGCATCCTGGGGGCGGCCCTCGCGCAGGGCCTCGCGCACGCCGGTCGAGGAATATTTGGCGTGTCCGTCGCCCAGCGCCTCGGCGACCGAGACGGTGAAGCCGTATTCCTCGCCATAGCGGGCCATCAGCTCGGGGCTGCCGGTGCGGCCCTTGCCGAAGGAGATGTCGAACCCGACCGCCACGTGACGCACGCCGAGGCCCGCGACCAGCACGTCGCGGACGAACTCGCGGTCGGTGAGGCCCGCCATCTCGCGGTCGAAGGGCAGGACGTAGAAGATGTCGACGCCCAGGGCGGCCAGGGCGCGCGCCTGCTGGTCGGTCTTCATGATTCGGAAGGCTGGCGCGTCCGGCTGGAAGATCTGGCGCGGGTGCGGCTCGAAACTGATCACGCCCAGCGGCGCCTTGGCCGCCATCGCCGCCTTGGCCGCCTGGGCGATCACCCGCTGGTGGCCGCGATGGACACCGTCGAAATTGCCGAGTGCGACCGCCGCGCCCGTCTCGGCGACGTCCAGCCCCTTCCAGCCGTGAACGATCCGCATCGGCTCAGGCGTCCTTCGGCCGGCGCGGGGCCATGACCACCGCCTCGCCGTCGACCACGGTCTTGCCGTCGACCTGGCAGACGGTCGCCAGGGTGACGTGGGCGCGACGCTCGTCCAGGGCCTGGACGGTGACGCGGGTGACGACCGGATCGCCGATCTTCACCGGCCGGCGGAAGCGCAGCGACTGGCTGAGATAGATGGCGCCGGGGCCTGGCAGCCGGGTTCCCAGCATCGCCGAGATGTAGGCGCCCGACAGCATGCCGTGGGCGATGCGGCCCTGGAACGGCGTGGTCAGGGCGTAGGCCTCGTCCAGATGGACCGGATTGTTGTCGCCGGAGACGGCGGCGAAGGCCTCGATGTCGGCCGCGCCGACGATCTTGGTGGTCTCGGCGAACTGGCCGACGCTCAAATCCTCGAAATAACAGCCCTGCACGCGACGCTCCCCGTTTCTGATTTGACGCTTTTGCTTACCAGGCCAGATCGGCCATGGCGTAGGCGGCGTGCGCGCCTTCGCGCGCCAGCAGCGCCTCGACCGCCGCCGGGTCGAGACCGCCCGGGCCGATGGTCTCGGCGCCGTGGATGCCGCTGGCGACGAACAGCAGGTCCAGGCCCTGGCGGTTGGCGCCGCGGGCGTCGGTAGCCACGCCGTCGCCGATGCAGAGCACCCGGGCGCGGTCCAGCGGCCGACCGAGGATGAGCTGGGCCTCGGCCAGGCAGAGGTCGTAGATCGGGGCGTGCGGCTTGCCGGCCATGACCACCTCGCCGCCCATCTCCTCGTAGCGCTGGGCCAGCGCGCCGCCGCAATAGATCAGGCGGTCGCCCTTCTGGACCACGATGTCGGGATTGGCGCAGATCATCGGCAGGCGGCGTTCCAGCGCGACCTTGAAGCGGGCCTCGTAGTCGTCGGGGCCTTCGACATCGTCGTCATAAGGGCCCGTGCAGGAGATGAAGGCCGCCCCGTCCGGGCCGGAAAAGGCCAGGTCCAGGCCTTCGTAGAGGGGGGCGTCCTTGTCGGGGCCGATGGCCCAGGCCGGACCCGGCGCGCGGGCGCTGAGCAGGATGCGGGTGGCGTCGCCCGACGAGACGAAGGCCGACCAGGCCTCGCGCGGCACCCCGAGCTGGTCGAGCTGGGAATGGACGGCGCTGGAGGGGCGCGGGGCGTTGGAGATCAGGATCACCGGCCCGCGCTCGGCCCGCCAGCGGGCCAGGGCCGCGCAGGCCTCGCGGAAGCTTTCGCGGCCGTTGTGGATCACGCCCCAGACGTCGGAGAGCAGCACGTCGTAGCGGTCGGCGACGGCCGAGAGGCCGTTGATCGGGGCAGGCGCGGTCATGGGCTCGGGCGGTAAAGGTCCGGCGGCCCGCGGTCAATGCGGCGCGTCAGATCCGGGTGGCGGCGGCGCGGCGGCCGGCCAGCACGCCGACGCCTCCGCGCGCATGGCGGGGCGGGTGCGGCGCCGTATCGGGGGCCGGCGCGTCGGCCTCAGCCAGCACCGCGTCGCGGATGGCGCGCGGCTCGCCGAACAGGTGGCCCTGGCCGTAGGCGATGTCGAGTTCGAGGATGTCGACGATCTGGCGTTCGCTCTCGACCTTCTCGGCGATCACCTCGACGCCGTAGCGGCGGGTGAGGGCGGAGAAATCCTCGGCGGCGAGGTCGGGCATGGATCGCAGGACGAGGCCTTCGTCGGTCTCCACCAGCTCGTCCAGCAGCACCGGGGCGCTGACCTTCAGGAACTTCACGTCCGAGCGGGCGAGGTCCTGGAAGTCGATGTCGAGGTCCACGACCTTGTCGAGCGAGAAGCGGAAACCGAGGTCGGCCAGCTTGCCCATGTTGCGCGCCTCGACCGAGCCGCGGGCGTCGAAGGCGGCCTGGCCGAGTTCGAAGATCAGGGCGCCGGCCAGGTCGCGGTTGGCGGCCAGCAGTTCCAGGAACTGCGGGAAGAAGGTCTCGTCCGCCAGGCTGGCGGTGGAGATGTTGCAGAAGATGCCGACCTTGCGGTCCTGCTTGGCCAGCCGGCGGACGATCTGCACGCAGCGGAACAGCAGCAGGTTGTCGATGGAGGTGACGAGGCCTTCCGGTTCGGCCACGGTCAGGTATTCGGCGGGCATCATCACCCGGCCGCTGGCGTCGCGCAGGCGCGAATAGCTTTCGTAGAAGACCGTGCGGCGCTGGGGCAGGGCGACGACCGGCTGCAGGTAGAGATCGACGCGGTTCTCGGCCAGGGCCTCGCGCACCGTGTCGAGCAGGGCGGCGGACTGGCGGCCGCGATGGGCCGCGTCGTGGCGCGCGGGCGCCGCAACGGCGGCGACGGACACGCGCTCCTCCAGGCGCTGGCCCAGCTTCTCGACCAGGCCCTCGAGCATGTGCATCTCGTCTTCAAGCGCCTCGGAGCGGCCCACGTCATCGCTGACCGCCGCGGCGACGTCGCTCATGCGCGCGTCGACCTGCTCCATCTGCGAGAGCATCACGCGCTGAGCCTCGCGGACCGCGTCGAGCTCGCGGCGCAGGGCGCGGACCTTCAGGGACTGCTGCACCAGGCCGTGGATGGCGAAGCACAGGCCCAGCCCGCCGACCAGGGCGGCGACGCCGGCCGCCCAGCCGCCTCCGTTCCGCCACAGCAGCAGGGCGACGATGAGCGCCAGACAGAGATAGGCGGCGGAGAGCGCCACCGAAGTGAACTGTCGCATAAGCCTGCAGAATCCGAATCGCTCCGGGATTATCGGATGCGTCGGGCGTGCAAGTCGAATGGATTAACGAACGCTTCACGACCCCGAAGCGTGCGGCCCCGCCTCAGCGGGTCGGGACGGGCTTCTCGCCGCGATAGTCGTAGAAGCCGCGGCCGGCCTTGCGGCCCAGCCAGCCGGCCTCGACGTACTTCACCAGCAGCGGGCAGGGACGGTACTTGGAGTCGGCCAGGCCCTCGTAGAGCACGTTCATGATCGACAGGACGGTGTCGAGACCGATGAAGTCGCCCAGCTCCAGCGGGCCCATCGGATGGTTGGCGCCCAGCTTCAGGGCGGTGTCGATGGCTTCGACGGTCCCCACCCCTTCGTACAGCGTGTAGATCGCCTCGTTGATCATCGGCACCAGGATGCGGTTGACGATGAAGGCGGGGAAATCCTCGGCGTTGGCGGTGGTCTTGCCCAGCGAACGGGCGAAGTTGACGGCGGTTTCGTAGGTGGCCGCGTCGGTGGCGATGCCGCGGATGATCTCCACGAGGTTCATCAGCGGCACCGGGTTCATGAAGTGCAGGCCGATGAAGCGCTCCGGACGATCCGAGGCGGCGCCCAGGCGGGTGATCGAGATCGACGAGGTGTTCGAGGCCAGGATGGTGTCGGGCGACAGGTGCGGCGTCAGGGCCTTGAAGATGGTCTTCTTGACCTCTTCGTTCTCGGTCGCCGCCTCGATGGCGAGGTCGGCGGCGCCGACCGTCTGGAGCTCGGGCGCGGGCTTGATGCGGGCCATGGCCGCGTCCATCGCGGCCTGTTCGATGATGCCGCGCACGACCTGGCGGCTGAGGTTCTTTTCGATCAGCCCGCGGCCGGTCGCGATCCGATCCTCGCTGACGTCGTGCAGCAGCACGTCGTAGCCGCCAAGGGCGCATACATGGGCGATGCCCGAGCCCATCTGGCCCGCGCCGATCACGCCGACGGTCTTGATCTGAACCATGCCGAAAACAGCCTCGATTGACACGGGCGCGGCCCGCTTGTGACGGGTTTCTAACATGCGGAACGGCGCCGTCGCCAAGCTTTTGCTGCGACGCAGCGTAGTTCCGCCGTGGATTCTTTGCATGGCGGAGAGACCAGGGGCGAATGGTCGCGGAGTAGACCAATAATGGGTCGCTCTGCACGTGTGCGGCTGGCGAGCTCTCCTCTTCATTGCGCCGGGCGCGCGGCATGAAAAAAGGGCGGCCCGCGAGAGCCGCCCCTTGATCGTTTCGGGCCTGCGCCCGCCGGTTACTTGCCGGCGGCGGCCAGGGCGTCCATCAGTTCGGGCACGGCGTTCTTGTAGTCCGCGACCAGTCCGAAGTCGGCGACCTGGAAGATCGGCGCGTCGGCGTCCTTGTTGATGGCGACGATGACCTTGGAGTCCTTCATGCCGGCCAGGTGCTGGATCGCGCCGGAGATGCCGACGGCGATGTACAGCTCCGGGGCGACGACCTTGCCGGTCTGGCCGACCTGGTAGTCGTTCGGCGCATAGCCGGCGTCGACCGCGGCGCGGCTGGCGCCGACCGCCGCGCCGAGCTTGTCGGCGAGCGGCTCGATGACCTTCTGGAACTCTTCGGCCGAACCCATGGCGCGACCGCCGGAGACGACGATCTTGGCGCCGGCCAGTTCCGGACGGGCCGACTTCACCAGTTGCTGGTCGACGAACTTGACCTTGGTCGAGACGGCGCCGGCGGCGACGTTCTCGATCGCGGCCGAGCCGCCTTCGCCGGCCGCCTTGAAGGCGGTGGCGCGAACGGTGATGACCTTCTTGGCGTCGGACGACTGGACGGTCTCCAGGGCGTTGCCGGCGTAGATCGGGCGCACGAAGGTGTCGGGGCTGACCACTTCGACGATTTCCGAGATCTGCGCGACGTCCAGCTTGGCGGCGATGCGCGGGCTGACGTTCTTGCCCTGCGAGGTGGCGGGCGTCAGGACCGCGTCATAGCCGCTCATCAGCGGAACGACGGTGGCCTCGACCGCTTCGGCCAGGCCCTGGCCCAGCTCGTCGCTCTCGGCCAGCAGCACCTTGCGCACGCCGGCGATCTTGGCGGCGGCTTCGGCGGCCGGCTTGGCGTCCTTGCCGGCGACCAGCACGTCGACGTCGCCCGAGAGGGCCAGCGCGGCGGTGACGGTCTTGTTGGTCGAGTCCTTCAGCGACGCGTTGTCGTGATCGGCGATGACGAGAACAGCCATTAGAGGACCCCCGCGGTCTTGAGGTTGGCGACCAGGTCGCCGGCGGTTTCAACCTTGATGCCGGCCGAACGCTTGGCCGGCTCGGCGACCTTCAGGACCTTCAGGTGCGGCTTCAGGTCGACGCCCAGGGAGGCGGCTTCCTTGACGTCCAGCGGCTTCTTCTTGGCCTTCATGATGTTCGGCAGCGACGCGTAGCGCGGCTCGTTCAGGCGCAGGTCGGCGGTGATGATCGCCGGCAGGCCGACCTCGATGGTCTGCAGGCCGCCGTCGACCTCGCGGGTCACCTTGGCGACGTCGCCCGAGATCTCGACCGCCGAGGCGAAGGTCGCCTGCGGCCAGTCCAGCAGGGCCGCGAGCATCTGGCCGGTGGCGTTGTTGTCGCCGTCGATGGCCTGCTTGCCCATGATGACCACGTTCGGGTTCT
The DNA here is from genome assembly GCA_001724985.1 of Phenylobacterium sp. SCN 69-14. GTDB lineage: Bacteria > Pseudomonadota > Alphaproteobacteria > Caulobacterales > Caulobacteraceae > Phenylobacterium. The sequence continues at coordinate 13,146 of MEEW01000008.1, read as the reverse complement.
CTTCGGCGATCGCCGCCTTGAGCACCTTGGCCACTTCCAGCGGCTCCAGATCCTGATCGGTCTGGATCAGGACGGCGCGGTCGGCGCCCATGGCCAGCGCCTGGCGCAGGGTTTCCTGAGCCTGGGCCGGGCCGATCGAGACCACGACCACCTCGCTGGCGACGCCCTTCTCCTTCAGGCGAACGGCCTCTTCGACCGCGATTTCGCAGAAGGGATTGATGGACATTTTCACATTGGCCAGGTCGACGCCCGACTGGTCGGACTTGACCCTGGCCTTTACGTTTGAATCGATCACCCGTTTGACCGGGACCAACACCTTCATGGGTTGCTAGCGCCTCAAATTTGCATTGCGAAAAATTCGGTCCGATGCGGCATAACGCTTCCACCGCGCTTTGCAAGTCGCGGCTGGTTCACAGTTCGCCGCATTTTTGGCTGCGCAAGCTGCTGGTAGGCGGCGTTCGCGGCGATTAGAAGCACCTGATGAACCGTACGATCGACCGGCTGAAGCTGATCTTCCTGGGCCTGTTCGCCATCCTGAGCGCAGGCGCGCTGGCCTATCACGTCTTCTGGGTCTGGCCCGGACAGAAGTGCGAGGCGGCGGGCGACTGGTGGGACTGGCGCAGCCGCACCTGCGCGCGGCCGATCCTGATCTCGGACATCACCGGCCGCCCGATCACCGACAAGGCCAGCCGCGAGGCGGCCAAGGCCGACGCGGCCAAGCGCGAAGGCAAGGCGCCGGCCAAGGCCGCGGTCCCGGCGGCGGCTCCGGCCAAGCCCTAACGCGTCGCGCCCGATTTCCAGAACACCTCGCTGGCCCCACGGTCGTTGGCGTGGCGGGCGGCGACGAACAGGTAGTCCGACAACCGGTTCAGGTATCGGACGGCGATCGGGCTCACCTCGGCGCCGCTCTGCGCCAGGCGGACGGCGGCCCGTTCGGCGCGGCGGACCACGGTGCGCGCCAGGTGCAGGTTCGCGGCCGCCGGCGTTCCGCCCGGCAGGATGAACGAGGCGAGCGGGGGCAGATGCGCGTTGAGGGCGTCGAGTTCGCGCTCCAGCCGGTCGACCTGGCCCTGGACCATCCGCAGCACGTTGGTCTCGCCCTCGCGCGGCGGGGTGGCGAGATCGGCGCCCAGGTCGAACAGCTCGTTCTGGATGCGGCCCAGGGCGGCGTCGAACTCCGCCTCGCCCTGGGTGTGCAGGCGGGCCAGGCCCAGGCAGGCGTTGGCCTCGTCGACCGCGCCGTAGGCCTCGACCCGCAGGTCGGCCTTGGAGACCTGCTCGCCCGTGGCCAGGCGCGTGGCGCCCTGGTCGCCGGTGCGGGTGTAGATCCTGTTCAGGGTGACCATGTCAGCCGCCGAACTTGGCGCGCCACCAGACCGCCAGAACCAGGATGGCGACGGCGATCGCCTGCAGCACCACGCGCAGGCGCATGAGCTTGTTCGAGTAGGACCGCCCGAAGTCGCCGCCGCGGAACAGGGCGTAGAGGCCGATGAAGAGCGTGATCGTGACCGCCGCCAGGCTGATGGGGATCAGGTAGGTGAAGATGTTCATGGGGCGATCCTAGCGGTATCGGCGGCGCGGGCCTATCGGTCGGCGGCGGCGGGCGGGCGAAAGCCGCCGGCGATCAGGCCGATGTGACGGTCCATCACCGCGCTCATGGCCTCGGCGTCGGCGTTCTCCCAGGCGGCCAGGCGGTAGGTCCAGGCATAGGAGGCCATCAAGGCGTCGACGACCACGTCGAGGTCGGCGGCCGGGTCGACGTCGCCGCGCGCGATCCCCTCGATCAGGCAGTCGCGGACCACCGCCCGCAAGCGCGGATTGCGGCCATAGGGGCGGCTGGTCGGGCCGAGGGTCCAGTTGTAGGCCGCGGCGATGTGGGCCAGGAACAACCGCGTGCGCCGGGTCTCGAAGGCGTAGTGGATGGCGAAGATCGAGCGCAGGCGGTCCGGGGTCGATCCGCGCAGGTGCGGCGCCAGGCGGTCGAGTTCGGCGTAGAGCGCGTCCAGCCGGTCGGCCATGACCTGGCTGAGGATGTCCCCCTTCGAGGAGAAGGTGGTGAAGACGCTGCCCACCGAGACGCCCGCCATCCTGGCGATGTCCCGCACGGTCGCCGCCTCGAAGCCCTTGGCCTCGAACAGCTCGCGCGCGGCGTCCAGGACGCGTTGGCGCGTCGCCTCCTTCTGGGATTTCCGCAGGCTCAAATGGCTCCCCCCGGCCGCCGTGCGGCGCGCGCCGCTGCGGCTAGGTTGAATCCGTCGCGGGCCGAGGCGAATGCGGGACGCCTGCGACAGTTCGCCGCAGAGCGGCTTGGGGCCGGGATTTCAGAGCGGTGCGCCGGACGGGACATGATGCGAGCCCCGCCCGGCGGCTTGTCAGCCGCGCCGCGCGCCGGCGAGGATCACGCGGATCTGGTCCTTCGACTTGGCCTGGAGCGCATCGAGGCTCCAGCCGCCGAAGATGGCTTCCTGGAAGTTGGCCAGGTAGCAGTCGAACAGCATCTGGCTGCGCAGCTTCACTTCGGCTTCCTGGGAAAGCTCGCCGCGCTCGACGCCCTGGACCAGCGCGTCGGTGAACAGTTCCTGGATCAACTGGACCGGCGGCAGGTTGCGAAGTTCCAGCCCCTGTTCGGGCAGCCAGGAGACGCCGAAGGCGGCGCGGGCCAGCGGCAGGCGGCTCTTGTAGAAGGCGTAGCCGGCCACGAAGACCTTGAGGAGGACGTCGTCCACGCCGCGGCCGCGATTGGCGCCGTCGCGCATGGCTTCGACCAGGGCGTCCATGTCGGCGGCCATGATCTCGCGGAACAGGTCCGACTTGTCGGTGAAGTTGGCGAACACCGCGCCGGTCGACATGCCGGCTTCGGCGGCGATGTCGCGGATGGTGGCGCCCTCGTAGCCCGCCTCGGAGAACAGATGGCGCGCGGCGGCCAGCACCTTGGCGCGGGTCTGCTGCTTGGCCAGGGCGCGGCGGGTCGGGACGCGGACCTCGGCTTCGCCGGCGACTTCGATATTGCTGGAAACGTGTTTCATCGGGCGATCCTCACCGTAGCCAGCGCCACCCGCGGTTCGAACTCTACGCAATACTCTTCCACTACCTTCTCGAGCTGCTCGCGTCCCAGCCGCACAGCGCGCAGCCCGGCTTGGGCGGCGGTGCGCAGCACGGCGGAGAGCCGGCTCAGGGTTACTACGGCTTGGGCGCCGCCCGGGGGGAGACGGACGGCGGTGTCGCAGGTCGTCATGACCACAGATTTCCTCTTAACCCCTCGCGTCGGCGCGTCCAAGCGATGGGTTTTGTTGAGCGTGTTCAGCGAACTCGTTCCGCGATGCGCGCGTGGTTTGGATTTAGCGTGGGCGCGGGGGTTTTACGGTGTGGCGCAGCGTCGCAGATCACCGTTTTGCAGAGATATTGGCGTGTAATCTGTCGATTCTCCGATCAAAGCGTGACCGCGACTCGTTGAGCATGATCGCGCAACGCCGGGCGCCAAGGCGAGCGCTCTCGATGTCCGGCCTCTTTGACAAGACGCCGGCGCGCGCCATTCCCTCAGCGGAAAGGCGCCGTCGGGCGAGGTTCAGTTGCCGGCGTCCAGCAGGCGCCGGGCGATCACCTGCGCCTGGATTTCCCCGGCGCCTTCGAAGATGTTGAGGATGCGGGCGTCGGCCAGCACGCGGCTCACGGCCTGCTCGCTGGCGAAACCATTGCCGCCGTGGATCTGGACGGCGTTGTCGGCGGCCGCCCAGGCGACGCGGGCGGCGACCAGCTTGGCCATGCCGGCCTCCAGGTCGCAGCGGCGGCCCTCGTCCTTGGCGCGGGCGGCGAACCAGGCCAGGCGGCGCGCGCCCATCAGTTCGGCGGCCATCATGGCGAGCTTGTTGGCGACGCGCGGGAAGCGGGCGATCGGCTGGCCGAACTGCTTGCGGGTCAGGGCGTAGTCGACGGCGAGGTCGAGGGCGTTCTGGCCGACGCCGATGGCGCGGGCCGCGGTCTGGATGCGGGCGCTTTCGAAGGTGGCCATGAGCTGGACGAAGCCCTGCCCCTCCTCGCCGCCCAGCAGGTTCGCGTGCGGGACGCAGAAGCCGTCGAAGCCGATCTCGTATTCCTTCATGCCGCGATAGCCGATCACCTCGATCTCGCCGCCGCTCATGCCGGGGGCGGGGAAGGGATCGGCGTCGGTCCCGCGCGGCTTTTCGGCCAGGAACATGGACAGGCCGCGATGATCCTTGGACGTCGGATCGGTGCGGACCAGCAGGGTCATCAGGTCGGCGCGGGCGGCGTGGGTGATCCAGGTCTTGGCGCCTGTGACCCTCCAGACCTCGCCGTCGCGCTGGGCGCGGGTGCGCAGGGAGCCGAGGTCGGAGCCGGACTCCGGCTCGGTGAAGACCGCGGTGGGGATGATCGCCCCGCTGGCGATGGCCGGCAGGAAGCGCTGCTTCTGGTCCTGCGTCCCGTGGGCGAGGATCAGCTCGGCGGCGATCTCGGACCGGGTGCCCAGCGAGCCGGTCCCGATCCAGCCGCGCGACAGGGCTTCGGAGACCACGCACATGGCCACCTTGCCGAGGCCCGCGCCGCCATGGGTCTCCGGGGCGGTCAGGCCGAAGACGCCGAGGCCGGCCAGTTCCTCGATGAGGGCCAGGGGGATGAGCTCGTTGCGCAGGTGCCAGCCCTGGGCGAAGGGAGCGATCTTCTCGCGGGCGAAGGCGTCGAACTGGCCGCGGATCTGCTCCAGGGTCTCGTCCAGGCCGCTGGCCTCCAGCGAAGGCGCGCGCTGCGCGGCCGCCAGCAGCTCGACGATGCGAAGGCGGACCGCCTGGCCCGCGCCGGGCGCCAGGCGGGCGATCGACGGTTGCAGATCGGAGGCGTCGAGGTCGAGATCGGCGGGCCGGAACGCCTCGCCCTGGTTCATCGGCAGGCCGCCGGCGAGCTGCGAGAGATATTCGTGGGCCAGGAGCTGGGCGGGCAGGGCCTCGGCCTCGCCCAGCCGGCCCTCGGCTTCCAGGGCGCGTGCCCACTCGGCGGTCTGGCGCAGGGTCTCGGCATAGGCGGCGGCCCAGGCCAGGCCATGGGCGACGTGCTGCTCGGCGTCCAGGGCGCGGCGGTCGAGCTTTCCGTCGGGGGCGATCCGCGCGGCGACGGCGGTCCTGGCCCGTGCGACATGGTCTTCGGCGCAGCGGGCGGCGTCGGCCAGCAGGCCGGGAAGGTTCGCGAGCATCATGACGGCGCGACTATAGGGCAAGCTTGCCGCCCGTCACCGCTGACGCTACGCCACCTGCAAGCGGAGGAAGCAGGCCATGATCGTCGTCCATCATCTCAACGACTCGCGCTCGCAGCGCATCCTGTGGCTGCTGGAGGAGCTGGAGCTTCCTTACGAGATCAAGGCCTATGCGCGCGATGCGGCCACACGCCTGGCCCCGCCCGAGCTGAGCGCCGTTCACCCGCTGGGCAAGTCGCCGGTGGTGACCGAGGACGGGACGGCCGTGCACGAATCCGGCGCGATCATCGACTACGTCCTGCGCCGCCACGGCGCCAGACGCCTGGCGCCGCCGGTCGGCACGCCCGGCTACGAGCAGCACCAGCAATGGCTGCACTACGCCGAGGGCTCGGCCATGCTGCCGCTAATGCTGCAGATGTATGTCGCCCGGCTGGGCGAGGCCGGCGCGCCGCTGCAGCCGCGGATCGAGAGCGAGATCGCCAACCATCTGGGCTATATCGACCGCGCCCTCGAAGGCCGCGACTATCTGATGGGGCCGGAGCTGACCGCGGCCGACATCCAGATGAGCTTCGTCGGTGAGGTGGCCGGCGCCTTCGGCCGGTTCGAGGCCTATCCCAACATCGCCGCCTGGGTGAACCGCTTCCAGGCCCGCCCCGCCTACCAACGGGCGCTCGACAAGGGCGGCTCGTACAACCTAGGACCGCGCCGGTAGGGCGGCTTCTTTTTCCTCCCCCATCCTGATGGGGGAGGGGGACCGCGAAGCGGTGGAGGGGCGGCCTCAAGCTCCGTGCCCGCCGCTCGCCTCCACCATGCTGCGCATGGTCCCCCTCCCCCGCTGCGCAGGGGAGGAAAAGTGGTGTGCCAGCCGCCTATCGCGCCCAGGGATCGTCCAGCACGCCGTCGATGAAGTCGAAGACGGCGGCCTTGGTCAGGGCGTGGGGAATGGCCGAGAAGTGGTCGCAGCCCGGCACGACGACGCCCTTGCCCAGCGGGAAGGCCTGGGCCAGCGCCTCAGGGTCGCCGTTGCTCTCGCGTGAGCCGGCGACGACCAGCACCGGCATCGGCAAGGTTCCGAAGGCGGCGACGTCCAGCGGCGGGCTGGAGGCGCGGCTGAAGGCGGCCAGGGCCGCGCGGTCCTCGCCCTGCTCGTCGGCGAACTGGCGGAAGCTGCGCAGGAAGGGCTCGGAGATCGTGGCCGGGTCTTCGGCCTCCATCGCCTCGGCGACGGCGTCCGAGCGCGGGCGGCCCGCCTCGTTCAGCAGCTTGTCGCCGACCCCGCCGAGGATCAGGTTGGAGAACCGCTCCGGCCAGGTCAGCGCCGCCTGGGCCGCGACCCGCGCGCCCATGGAATAGCCGAACAGGTCGACGCGGTTGACGCCCAGGTGGTCCATCAGTTCGACCACGTCGCGGGCCTGCTTGTCGCGGCCATAGGCGGCCGGATCGTGCGGCGTGGCGCTCTGGCCGTGGCCGCGCTGGTCCAGGGCGATCACCCGGAAGCGGCGGCGTTCCAGGGCCGTGTACCAGCCGGTGCGCTTCCAGCCCTCGTTGCGGTTCGAGACGAAGCCGTGGACCAGCAGGATCGCCCGCTCGTAGTCCGGCGGGGCGATGTCGTCATAGGCGAGGGTCAGGCCGTCGCTGGTGGTGAATTCCATGATGCAAATGGCTTGGGTCTGAATGGCGCGTTCAAATGGACGGCCAGCAGACCCTTCGGCGGGCGCGATGGCAAGAGCCGGTTAGCTGCGCCACCGAAGCGTGGCGGCCTCGACCGGGTTCTGGAACGGGCGTCCGGCCTTGCGGCTGGCGGTCCATTCGCGCTTGAGCTGCTGGTACCACTTGGCCTGGCGGTCGGCGTCGTCGATCCAGAGCAGGCCGGGATCGTAGCGCAGGCCCTCATTCTGCAGGTTCACCATGTCGCCGTCCTGGCGCAGGAAGGCCCTGGCGCCGGCGGCGATGAACGGCTTGAGCACCAGGAAGGCCGGGTGGTCGGACCAGACGATCTGGGTGATGCGGGTCCTGGTCTCGTGGATCGGGGTCAGGCAGGTCAGCGACAGCACCTGACGCTTGCCGACGGTGACATGCTCCCAGCGCAGGCCGGGGATGCGGAAGGTGATCTCGGTCAGGGGCTCGCCGCCGAGCACGGCGTAGGCGCGGCTGTTCTTGCTGGGCTCGTGCCGGACCATGGAGAAGCCCATCTCGCGCGGCTCGAACTTCTTGGACTTCTCGTGCTGGCTCTTGGCCGAGCGCCACCACCACTGCTGATGCACATAGGGGCCGTGGGCCGGGTCCATCAGGCCGACGACGGCGTGGTCGATGTGCGAGTCGAAATCCATGCGGTCGACCAGCTTGGGCCCGCCGCCGACCACGCCGGGGAAGGTCGGCGGGGCGATGTCCGGCTCGCCGTCGAAGCGCGGGTCGGCCGAGATCCAGACGAAGACCAGGCCCTGGCTCTCGGCGGCCGGATAGCGGCGCACGCGAATGCGCGAGACGTCCATCGCCTGGTCCTCGACCAGCGAGGGGATCGCCGTGCAGGCGCCGTCGGTGCGGAAGCGCCAGCCGTGATAGGGGCACTCGACGCTGGGGGTCCCGTCGGCCTCGGCGGTCAGCTTGCCGGCCGAAAGCGGCGCGGCGCGGTGCGGGCAGATGTCCTTGATCGCATAGACCTTCCCCGCCCGGTCGCGGCCCAGCAGGATCGGTTCGCCGAGGATCTCGTAGCGTTGGAGCTTGCCGGCCTTCAGGTCCGAGCCCAGGGCGGCGAAGTACCAGATGTCGTGCAGGAAGCCGTGGCCGAACCTGGCGTCGGCGGTGGGGCGGGTCTTGGCGTCGCCGTCGGGCATGGCGATCTTCTAGCGCTTCAGGCCGGCAAGAGGAACCGGGCTGCGCGGCAAGCGACCGCGCCCTGCCGACAGGGCGCGGTCATGACCTTACGCCTCGGTCGCGTTGGTGATGATCTTTGAGACCACGCCGTATTCGACGGCGGCCTCGGCGCTCATCCAGAAGTTCCGCTGGGTGTCCTTGACGATCTTCTCGTAGGGCTGGCCGGTCTCGCGGGCGATCACGCGGTTCACCCGCTCGCGCATCTTCACGATCTCTTCGGCCTCGATCTCGATGTCGCTGGCCTGGCCGCGGACGCCGCCGGTCGGCTGGTGCAGCAGGAAGCGGGTGTTGGGCAGGCAGAAGCGGTTTTCCTTCGACGCGCCGAGATAGATGTGGGCGCCCGAGGAGGCCACCCAGCCGGTGCCGATCACCTTCACCTGCGGGCCGCAGAACTTGATCATGTCGTGGATGGTGTCGCCGCTCTCGACATGGCCGCCGGGCGAGTTGATCACCACCTTGATCGGGTCGTGGCTCTCGGCCGACAGGGCCAGGAGCTGGGCGGTGACGCGCTCGGCCAGGCGCATGTCGATCTCGCCGAACACCAGCACGGTGCGCGACTTGTAGAGCGCGTTCTGCACGGGCCCGGCCGTCATCGGCATGTCGGGCTTGCGGGCGCCGTCTTGGCTATCGTCGTCTTCGTCCAGGCGCCAGTTACGCATAAAGGGTCTCCAATTCAGTTGCACGGAACGTGCGATGCGCAGCGCCGCTTCGCAAGGGCCGGAACGACAGCGGCGCGCGATTCCTGCGCAAGGACGCGCAGGTCTAGGCGGTTTGTCTGACGAAGTGGTTTCCGCGCCGCGTCAGCGCAGCTTCAAGGCCAGGAGGACCAGCAGGGCCGAGGCCCCGATCTGCAGCAGCATGAAGCGCACCAGCACTTGGCTGTTGGTCCATCCCAGCTCCTTGCGGCAATGGTCGTGCAGCGGAAAGCGCACGCGCGAGAGCACCTTCAGGCCGAAGAAGCGCATCAGGGCCACCTTCACCAGGCCGGTCGCGCCGTTGAGCAGCAGCACCGAGCCGATCAGCAGCAGGAAGAGGGGATTGTTGGTGGCGACCACCAGCATGCCGATCAGGAGGCCGATGGGCCGCGATCCGGCGTCGCCCATCAGCACCTGGCTGGGCGGAGCGTTGTACCAGAGGTAGCCGGCGATGCAGCCGACCATCAGGAAGGCCATGATCGCCCAGTTCGCCCCTTCGCGGTTGACCGGGATGCCGAGGTGGGAGGCGACGATCTCGTTGCCGATGACGGTGTAGAGCAGGCCGCCCAGGATCATGATCGCCACGCCGCTGAGGCTGCCGGAGACGCCGTCGACCCCGTCCGAGCAGTTGGTGGCGTTGATCGACAGCCAGATCACCCCGGCGGCGAGCGGGATGGCGACCCACGCCGGCAGGGTGAGCGCGCCCTTCCAGAGCGGCAGCCAGATGTCCACCGGCTGGAAGCCGCAGATCACGGTGGCCGCGCCGAGCGCGATGGCCGCGTCCATGACGGCGAGCTGGTATTCGCTGAAGCCCCCGCGGCGATCGTCCAGATAGCCGACGGCCAGGGCCGCCAGCATGAAGGGAACGGTCAGCAGGGCGCGCGCCGAGATCGGCACGAAGATCAGCGAGGCGACGCAGAAGATGCTCACGAAGATCAGGCCGGCGCTGACCGGCTTGCCGACGCTCTGGTCGGCGTTGATCGCGAAGGCGCGGCCGCGGTCGGTCGGCAGCAGCGACCACAGCCGCGGCAGCAGGACAAAGGTCGCCAGGGCGCAGGCGGCGAACCCCATGCCCGAGAGGAAGAAGAACGAGTTGAAGAGCCGCAGCGGACCCCAGGCTTCGCCCAGGGCCGTATAGATCCAGTTCAGCATTCAGGTCGCGGTCCGCGCGGTTGAGCGATCGGGCCGATGTGTCGCAAACTGCGCGGCTTGTCGATGCGGCGAACCCGCCTTTCAGCCGACGCTGGTGGCGATCAGCCGGGCGTAGAATCGCACCGCCCGCTCGAGGTTCTCCAGGCTCATATGCTCGTTGGTGCCGTGGATCATCTTGATGGTCTCCAGCGAGAAGAGCATGGGCTGGAAGCGATAGACGTCGTCGGCCACGCCGGTCAGGTAGCGGCTGTCGGTGCCGGCGGTGACCAAGCTGGGCGCGACCGGGCTCTTGGACGCGTCGGCGGCCAGGGCCGCGACCATCTTCCAGGCCTCGGAACGGGTGGAGGAGACGGGCGAGGGCTCGTTGGGCGGACGGTCCCACGAGAAGACCAGCGGCAGGCCGCTGGTCGCGGTCTTGGCGCGCTCGAGCACCGCGGCCGAGGAGTCGCCGGGGGCGATGCGGTAGTTGATCCAGGCGCTGGCGTCCTGCGGCAGGACGTTCTCCTTGGGGCTGCCCTTCAGCATGGTCGGGGCGATGGTGGTGTGCAGCAGCGCCGCGCCCGAGGGCGTGGCCGAGGCCTGCTTGAGGATCAGCGGCTCGAACAGCCAGCGGTTGGCCATGGCCATGCGGATGGCGAGCGGGCCTTGCGGGGCCAGGGTCTCCATCATCATGCCGCCGGGCCCGTCGAGCTTCAGCGGCGCCTGGTCCTTGGCGATGGCGATCACCGCCTTGGCCAGGGTGACGACGCCGCCGGAATCGGCCGGCGGGGCGGAGGAGTGGCCGCCGGTCGCCTCGGCGGTGACCTTGAGCGTCGCATAACCCTTCTCGGCGACGCCGATCAGCGCCACCTGGCCGCCGGTCAGCGGATTGTCGGAGATGATGGCCATGCCCTCGTCGAGCACGAACTGGGCCTTGATCCCGCGCGCCTTGAAGAGTTCGGCGACCGCCTGGGCGCCGCTGCCGCCGGCCTCCTCGTCGTGGCCGGAGACGATGATGAGGGTGCGGCGGGGCGCAAAGCCGCTCTTGGCCAGGGCTTCTGCGCCTTCGAACAGGGTGACCAGCGAGCCCTTGTCGTCGATGGAGCCGCGGCCCCAGACCGCGCCGTCGGCGATCACGCCGCCGAACGGCGGATGCTTCCAGTCGCCCTCGGTCCCCGGCGTCACCGGCACCACGTCCTGGTGGGCCATCAGCACGACGGGCGCCAGGCTCGGGTCCGACCCCTTCCAGGTGTAGACGAGGGTGTGGTCGGCGACGACCTCGCGGGTCATGGCGGCGTGGGCGGCCGGATAGGTCGCCTGCAGCCAGGCGTGCAGCCTGTCCCACTCGCCATACTGGTTTTCGGCCGGGTCCTGATGGCTGACCGTCTGAATCTGGACGGCCTGCGACAGGTGCTGGGCGGCCTGGCTGGTGTCGACGGCGACCGGCGCGGCCAGCTTCACCTGGGAAAGGTCGGCGCCCGACGGGGGTTTGTAGGCGGCCGTTCGAACGCCGACGATCACCGCCAGCAGCAGAAGGACCGCGACCAGGCCCAGAGCGATTCGACCGACGAGTTTCATGCGCGTCTCCCCCACGATGACGGCGTGACCATAGAGCGGCGCCGCGGGGGAAGGAAAGCGCAGCGCTCAGCGCGCCGCGCGGACGAGGAAGAGGGCGGTCATGGCGACGGAAAGGGCGATGGTGGCGGCGCGGATCAGCCGCGGGTCCAGCCGCCGTCCGAGATGCGCGCCCAGATAACCGCCGACGATGGCGGCCGCGCCCATGACCAGGGCCTCGCGCCAGCGCACGGCGCCGGCGAGGGCGAAGCAGAGGACGGCGACGGTGTTGGCGGCGCTGACCATCAGGGTCCTGGCGGGATTGAGCGCCTTGAGATCGGCGCCGGCCAGCAGGCTCCAGGCCGCCATCATCATCAGGCCGACCGCCCCGCCGAAATAGCCGCCATAGACCCCCAGCGCGAACTGCAGGACCAGGATGGGCGGCGCGCCCAGCCGCGCATGGCGCTGGAGCCAGGGCGCGATCCTCGGCCCGAAGGCCAGGGCGAGGGTGGCGGCCAGCAGCAGCCAGGGCAGGATGGCGTCGAAGGCCGAGGACGGCGTCCAGAGCAGCAGCAGGGCGCCGGCGAGGCCGCCGGTCAGGGTGACGGCCAGCATCGGACCCGCCGGGACCCCCGCCACCTGGCCAAGCCCGCCGCGATAGACCCAGGCGCTGGCCAGGCCCCCGGGATAGAGGGCCACGGTGCTGGTGGCGTTGGCGGCCACGGACGGGACGCCCACGGCGATCAGGGCCGGCAGGGTCACGAACGAGCCGCCGCCCGCCAGGGCGTTCATCGCCCCGGCCAGGAGACCGGCGCCGGCCAGCAGCAGGATGGTTTCAGGCATGGCGGGAGGCTCGCCTCAGCGGTAGGCGCGCGCAATGCGTGTTCCCCGCAGCCAGCCTTCGCAAGCCGCGAAGGTCAGAGCGACGCCAGCCAGGGGATCAGGCGGGCGTTCACCTCGGCCGGCCGCTCCTGCTGGGTCCAGTGGCCGCAGCCGGGCAGGATGTCGGCGCCGCGCAGGTTCGGCATTTCCGCGCCCATGATCGCCATCAGGTCGCCCTTGCCCAGCATGGAGAGCACCAGGTCGCGCTCGCCCCCGACGAACAGAGCCGGCTGCTCGATCCTGCGCCCCTCGAAACGGCGCAGGAAGTCGAAGTCGCGCTGATGGTTGCGGTAGCGGTTGAGCGGTCCGCGGAACCCCGAACGCTCGAACTCGGCCACGTAGTAGTCGAGGTCTTCCGGCGTCAGCCAGGCGGGGAACGGGTCCGGGTCGGCCAACCCCTCCAACAGGCTCTGGCCGTGGGTCTTGTCGCTGGGCCAGGCGCCGTCGGGAGCATCGCCGCTGATGGCGTAGTAGAACCTGCGCAAGGCGCCGCGGACGTCGGCCTCCAGCTCTGCCTCGGCCGGGCCGATGTTCTGGAACCAGGCCTGGTAGAAGAACTTGCCGCGGCTGGTGAACACCGCCTCGATCATGTCGCTGAAGGGACGCTTGGGCACGCCGGTATAGGGCACCGAGAGGCCGGCCACCGCGCGCACCCGGTCGGGCCGGGTCAGGGCGGTGTTCCAGACGATCGGCGCGCCCCAGTCGTGGCCGACCAGGACGGCGGGCGCGTCCGGGCTCAGCGCCTCGACCAGGGCGGCGATGTCGCCGGTCATGTGCTCCATGTCGTAGGCTTCGACCGGATGGGGC
>MEEW01000007.1 GCA_001724985.1 Phenylobacterium sp. SCN 69-14 | reverse complement strand
CGCCGAGGACGAGCAGGCCCCCCACGCCGACCTGGAGGCGGGGTTCAGGCGCTGAAGACGCCTTCGGCGGCGGCGCGGTCCAGGATGCGGAACTCGCCAGCCGCCAGGTCGCCGGGCAGGGCCAGGCCGCCGATGCGCTCGCGATGCAGGTCGAGGACATGGTTGCCCACGGCCGCGAACATCCGCCGGACCTGGTGGTAGCGGCCTTCCTCGATGACCAGCCGCGCCCGCCGCTCGCCCAGCGGCTCCAGGATCGCCGGCAGCAGCGGCTTGTCCTCGCCCTCCAGCATCATCGATCCCGACCCGAAGATCGCGCCCTCGTCGCCGCCGAGCGGGCGGTCCAGCGTGGCCAGGTAGCTCTTGGCCACATGCCGCCGCGGCGAGATCACCCGATGCAGATAGTCGCCGTCGTCGGTGATGAGCAGCAGGCCGGACGTCTCCTTGTCCAGCCGCCCGACGCTCGACAGCGCCGGCTCGCGGACGCGCCACCGCGGCGGCAGGAGATCGTAGATCCGCCGCCCGGCTTCCTTGTGCGAGCAGACCACGCCCAGCGGCTTGTGCAGCATCACGATCAGCGGCGGCGGCGGATCGACCGGCCGGCCCATCACCGTCATGCGCCGGGGCAGGTCCGGGCCGATGGCGATGCGCGCGCCGGCGTCCTTCACCGCCACGCCGTCCAGGACGATCTCGCCGGCCGCGGCCAGGGCGTGCATCTCCTTGCGGCTGCCATAGCCCAGATTGCCGAGCAGCCGGTCGAGCCGCATGGTCGGGGTCTTGCTCATCGCCGCGCCTCGAACACCTTGTAGCCGCCGGCCTCGGCGACGGGACTGACGCGCTTGAACGCCTCGGCCAGCACCGCTTCGTAGGGCAGGTGCCGATTGGCCGTCAGCCAGACCGCGCCGCCGGGCGCCAGGACCGAGGCCGCCGTGCGGATGAAGGCCTGGCCGAGCGCGCGATCCTCCTGGCCGCCGTCGTGGAACGGCGGGTTCATGACCACGAAGTCCAGGCCCTCCAGCGTCTCGCCGGCCCGCCGGACATCGGCCCATTCGAAACGGGCGCGCGCGTCGACCACGTTGCGCCGCGCGCATTCCAGCGCCCGGCGGTCCAGCTCGACCAGGGTCAGGGCCGTGACCGCCGGCGAGGTCAGCACCTTGCGCGACAGCCAGCCTATGCCCGCCCCGAAGTCGGCGCCGCGGCCGCTCAGCGCCGGCAGGCAGCCCAGCAGCAGGTCGCTCCCGGGGTCCAGGCGATCCCAACTGAACACCCCCGGCTGCGACCAGAGCCCCGAGGGCAGGCGCCGCGGCGCTCCCTCGGCGATCGCCGCGTCCAGCCCGACGACCTGGGCGGGTCGCTCGACCGTGCAGATGCGGTGATGGCGTCGGGAGGTTTCTGCAACCTCGCAGCCCAAACCTGCCAATATTTTCCGGATTCGCAGCCCGCCCTTGTCCTTGGGCGCGGCCGCCGTCAGCAGCCCGCCGGGCTTCAAGACCCGCAGCGCCTGGGCCAGCACATAGCGCGCCTCCACCGCCCCCGGCGGGACCTGCGCCACCACCTCGTCCCAAGCCCCATCAGCCGCCGCGGCGATGTCGTCGGAGCCCGGAACGAGCGGCGAAAGCTGGCGCGCATTCTTCGGCGTCAAGGCGACGTCCGGGCGCAGGGTTCCATAGACGGCTGCAGGCAAGGCGGGTTCCGTTCGACTGTCCAGCCGCCCCTATGTCCCACCCGGCCCGTCGTCGCAATCGGACAGGCCATGCTGACGCTTGCCGTTTGTCCCGTGATGGGCCAAGTCGTCCTCCCTGTTCGCGTCGGCTTCGCCTGTTTCGCACCACATTCATGTGAAACTGGACGAGGCTCGGTTGCGGAATCATCGGCGGCGGCCGCAGGGACGCCCGAGGAGTCTTGAGAGCATGGCAGTTTCCCCCTTCACCGGGCCGGCGGTCACCCAGTTGAAGCCGCGGATCGTCGTGTTCGGGGTGGGCGGCGCAGGCGTCAACGCCGTCAACAACATGATCGAGTCCGGCCTGGAAGGCGTGGACTTCGTGGTCGCCAACACCGACGCCCAGCAACTGTCGCTCTCCCTGGCCAGCCAGCGGATCCAGCTCGGCGTGCAGGTGACGCAAGGCCTGGGGGCGGGGGCCAATCCCAACGCCGGCCTCAGCGCCGCCGAAGAGTCGGCCGAGGAGATCATCCGCTATCTCGACGGCGCCGACATGGTCTTCATCACCGCCGGCATGGGCGGCGGCACGGGCACGGGGGCCGCGCCCTTCGTCGCCAAGTGCGCGCGCGAGCGCGGCATCCTGACGGTTGCGGTCGTCTCCAAGCCGTTCCGCTTCGAGGGGCGTCACCGCATGCGCCTGGCCGAGATGGGCCTGGAGCAACTGCAGCAGTTCGTGGACACCTCGATCATCGTTCCGAACCAGAACCTGTTCCGCATCGCCACCGAGCAGACGACCTTCGCCGAAGCCTTCGGCATGGCCGATCAGGTGCTGCATTCGGGCGTGCGCTCGATCACCGACCTGATGGTGCTGCCGGGCCTCATCAACCTCGACTTCGCCGACGTGCTGAGCGTCATGGGCGGCATGGGGGCGGCGATGATGGGCACCGGCGAGGCGACGGGCGAGGGCCGCGCGGCCGGCGCCGCCCACAACGCCATCCAGAACCCTTTGCTGGACGAGACCTCGCTCGCCGGCGCCAAGGCCGTGCTCATCAACGTCACCGGCGGCACGGACATGACGCTGCTGGAGGTCGACGAGGCGGCGAACGTGATCTCCGACCAGGCCGACCCGGACGCCAACATCATCTTCGGCGCGGCGTTCGACCCCTCGCTGGAGGGCAAGCTGCGGGTATCCGTGGTGGCGACGGGCATGAACTCGGTCACCCCGCCGTCCAGCGGCGACACCCTGCAGTCGCGGACCGCCGACTCCCAGGAGCCGGCGGCGCAGCAGGCGGCTCAGCGCCGCTTCTGGTAGGCGTTCAGCGCGCGCGGACCGGCGCCGCCTTCGCCCGGCGCCGGCTGCGGATCAGGGTGAGCGAGCCTCCGGCCAGCAAGGCCGCCGCCGCGATCAGATAGGGGCAGTGCGGCTGGCCGGCCGATCCGCAGATCACCCCCAGCTCGGCCACGCCCCGCGCGGCCAGCCAGGCCAGTTCCCCGCAGACCGCCGAGCCGACCAGCATGGCCGCGCCCGCGGCGGTGGTCAGGTCAGACTTCAATTCGCTCATGTGCCGACTCCGGTGTGATGCGACACCTGACCGCTCCGTCCGAAGCGGCGCCTTGACCAAAATCAATGCCCCAGGCGCCTGCGCGCGGCCTTTACCGACCCAACGCTGTCACCACGACTCGCTTGGGGGACCATGACGACTTTGCCTGTCAGAGAGAGCAGGACGCCGCTGGATGCGGTGCTGCTGTTCGCCATCACAGGAGCGCTCGCCTTCGCAGCGCTCCTGGCCACGGCCTTCACGGCCGATCCGCTCTTCAGGTTCCAGGGCTGGATCTTCATCGCCGCCGCGGTGCTGGCGTTGTCGGCCATGACCTACCTGATCAACGCCGGGGGCATGCGCTCGCCGGAGGACAGCTACGCCGACGGCGTGGTGCGGGCGGGGGTCATCGCCACCATGGTCTGGGCCATCGTCGGCATGGCCGCCGGCGTGCTCGCTGCGGCCCAGTTGTCGTGGCCGACCATCTTCTACTTCCCGGAAGCCGGCTGGCTGAACTTCGGCCGGCTACGCTCGGTGCACACCTCGGGGGTCATCTTCGCGTTCGGCGGCAACGCCCTGATCGCCACCTCCTTCTACGTCGTCCAGCGCACCTGCCGCGCCCGGCTGGCGGGGGGCGTGTGGCCCTGGTTCGTGTTCTGGGGCTACCAGCTCTTCATCGTCCTGGCCGCGTTCGGCTATCTGGCGGGCGTCACCCAGTCGCGCGAATACGCCGAGCCGGAATGGCTGGTGGACCTGTGGCTCACCATCGTCTGGGTGGTCTACCTGCTCGTCTTCCTCGGCACGCTCTGGAAGCGCAAGGAGCCGCACATCTATGTGGCCAACTGGTTCTACCTGGCCTTCATCATCACCATCGCGATGCTGCACATCGTCAACAACCTGGCCGTTCCGGTCGGGGGACTGAATCATCGCAGCTATTCCCTGTTCGCCGGGGTGCAGGACGCCCTGCTGCAATGGTGGTACGGCCATAACGCCGTCGGCTTCTTCCTGACCGCCGGCTTCCTGGCGATGATGTACTACTTCGTGCCCAAGCGCGCGGAGCGGCCGGTCTATTCGTACCGCCTCAGCATCGTCCACTTCTGGTCGCTGATCTTCATCTACATCTGGGCCGGCCCGCACCACCTGCACTACACGGCCCTGCCGCAATGGGCGCAGACCCTGGGCATGACCTTCTCGATCATGCTGTGGATGCCGTCCTGGGGCGGGATGATCAACGGCCTGATGACCCTGTCAGGCGCCTGGGACAAGCTGCGCACCGACCCGGTGATCCGCATGATGGCGGTGTCGATCGCCTTCTACGGCATGGCGACCTTCGAAGGCCCGCTGATGTCGATCCGCGAGGTCAACGCGCTCAGCCACTACACCGACTGGACCATCGGCCACGTCCATTCCGGCGCGCTGGGCTGGGTCGGCTTCATCACCTTCGGTTCGATCTACTGCCTGGTTCCCTGGCTGTGGAAGAAGGAGCGGCTCTATTCGTTGCGCCTGGCCGAATGGCACTTCTGGATCGCGACCCTGGGCATCCTGCTCTACATCTGCGCGATGTGGGTCTCCGGGATCATGGAAGGCCTGATGTGGCGCGAATACACGCCCCAGGGCTTCCTCGCGAACTCCTTCGTCGAGACGGTCGCGGCCAAGCATATCGAGAACGTCATCCGCACGCTCGGGGGGCTCATGTTCCTCGCCGGCGCGGTGATCATGTCCTACAACCTGTGGCGTACGATCCGCATGCCCAGCACGGCGCCCAGCGCCCAGTCGCTGGCCGGTCCCGCCCCCGCGCTCGTCGCGGCCGAGTAAGGCGAGGTCGCACCCATGTGGAAGCATCACACCAAGCTTGAGAAGCACTCCCTGCCGCTGGTCATCTCGATCCTGATCGTGGTGTCCATCGGCGGGATCATCGAGATCGCGCCGCTGTTCTGGCTGGAAAGCACCATCGAGAAGGTCGAGGGCGTCAGGCCCTACACCCCGCTCGAGCTCGCCGGCCGCGACATCTACATCCGCGAGGGCTGCTACACCTGCCACTCGCAGATGGTCCGCCCGCTGCGCGACGAGGTCGAACGCTACGGCCACTACAGCCTGGCGGCCGAGAGCATGTATGACCACCCGTTCCAGTGGGGCTCCAAGCGCACCGGGCCCGACCTGGCGCGGGTCGGGGGCAAGTATTCCGACGCCTGGCACAAGGATCACCTGATCGATCCGCGCTCGGTCGTGCCGGAATCGGTCATGCCGCCCTACGCCTTCCTCGCCGAGAAGGAGCTCGACTACCGCGACATCAAGGAGAAGATCCGCGCCATGACCCGGGTGGGCGTGCCCTACACCCAGGAGATGATCGACAACGCGGCCGAGGACCTGGAAACCCAGGCCGATCCGTTCGCCTCGCCGACCCAGTTCCAGGCCCGCTACGGCGCCAAGACGCTGAAGCGCGACTTCGACGGCGAACCCGAGAAGATCACCGAGATGGACGCCCTGGTCGCCTATCTCCAGATGCTCGGCACCCTCGTCGACTTCTCGACCTACCAGGCGCAGGCCCCGGAGAACCGTCGATGAGCGGCCTGACCTACGAAACGGTCGCGCGCTTCGCCCAGCAGGGCGGGCTGATCTACTTCGGCGCGATCTTCCTGGCCGGCGTCGCCTATGCGCTCTGGCCGCGCAATCGCGAGGCGTTCAAACGCCTCGCCCACCTCCCGCTGCAAGATCATGAGGACCAGCCCGATGGCCAACCGTGAGACTGACGAGGTCACCGGCGTCGACACCACGGGTCACGAGTGGGACGGCATCCGCGAACTGGACAACCCGCTGCCGCGCTGGTGGCTCTACATGTTCTGGGCCGGCATCGCCGCGGCCGTCGTCTACTGGGTGCTGATGCCGGCCTGGCCGGGCGTCAGCGGCTACACCCGCGGCGTGCTCAGCCAGTCGGACCGCGCCGACGTCGCCGTGGCCCTCAAGGACCTGCAGACGATCCGCGGCGCCCAGGCGGCGAAACTCAAGAACGCCACCCTGGAGCAGATCGAGGCCGATCCGGAGCTGCAGGCCTACGCCCAGGCGGTCGGCCAGTCGGTGTTCGGCGACAACTGCGCCACCTGCCATGGCGTGGGCGGCGTCGGGGCCAAGGGCTACGCCAACCTGCGCGACGACGTGTGGCTGTGGGGCGGCAGCCTGGAGCAGATCCACCACACCATCCAGGTCGGCATCCGTTCCGACAATCCGCAGAGCCGCATGTCCCAGATGCCCGCCTTCGGGCGCGACCAGATGCTGACCTCGGCCCAGATCAACGACCTGACGGAATACGTCGTGGCCCTGTCCGGGCGTACGGCCGACGCCGCGGCGGTCCGCCGCGCCGCTCCGATCTATCAGGAGCAGTGCAGCGCCTGCCACGCCGCCGACGGGACCGGCGACCAGGCCCAGGGCGCTCCGAACCTGACCGACCAGGAATGGCTCTACGGTTCTGCGCGCGCCGACATCCAGGGCCAGATCTGGAACGGCCGCGGCGGAGTGATGCCGAGCTGGCAGTCGCGCTTCGATCCGGAGACGCTGAAGGCCCTGGCCGTCTACATCCACTCCAACGCTGGGGGTCAGTAGCCCCGATGACCGTCGTCATAGACAGGACCAACGCTTCCAAGCGCGGCGCAGGTCCCGTCTCGGCCGCCGCCCATGCTCGCAAGAGCGCCGATCCGGGCGGCGGCCTCTACAAGCCGCGCGCGCCGATCTATCCCAAGCTGGTCCACGGCCGCTGGCGCGCGATCAAGTGGGCGGTGATGGTCGTCACCCTGGCGATCTACTACATCACCCCCTGGATCCGCTGGGACCGGCCGGGAAACCTGCCGGACCAGGCGGTTCTGGTCGATTTCGCCGGCCGCCGGTTCTATTTCTTCGACATCCAGCTCTGGCCGCAGGAGGTGCACTTCATCACCGGCCTGCTGGTGCTGGCCGCCCTGGCGCTGTTCCTGGTGACGGCGCTCTTCGGCCGGCTGTGGTGCGGCTACACCTGCCCGCAGACCGTGTGGACCGACCTCTTCATCTATGTGGAGCGCCTGTTCGAGGGGGACCGCAACGCCCGCATGCGCCTGGACGCCGCGCCCTGGTCGTTCGACAAGGCCTGGCGCAAGGTCGGCAAGCACGCGGTCTGGCTGGGCATCGCCTTCGCGACCGGCGGGGCCTGGATCTTCTACTTCCACGACGCCCCCCGGCTGCTGCACGACTTCTGGACCCTGCAGGGGCCGGCGACCGGCTATGTCTTCTGCGCCCTGCTGACCTTCACCACCTACGTCTTCGCCGGCACCATGCGCGAGCAGGTCTGCATCTACATGTGCCCCTGGCCGCGCATCCAGGGGGCGATGCTCGACACCCATTCGCTGCAGGTCACCTACCGCTACGACCGCGGCGAGCCGCGCGGGCCGCACAAGAAGAGCCAGGGCTGGGAAGGGCGCGGCGACTGCGTCGACTGCCACCAGTGCGTCACCGCCTGTCCGATGGGTATCGACATCCGTAACGGCCCGCAGCTCGAATGCATCAACTGCGGCCTCTGCATCGACGCCTGCGACGAGATCATGCTGAAGGTCGAGCGGCCCAAGGGCCTGATCGCCTATGACACCGACGCGGCCGTCGAGGCGCGCGCGGCGGGCAAGCCGGCCATCTATCGCCTGATCCGGCCCCGCACGATCTTCTACGCCGTGGCCTTCGCGGCGGTCTCCTGCCTGATGGTGTGGGGCCTGGCGACGCGGCCGACCCTGGACCTGCACGTCCTGCGTGACCGCAACCCGGTGTTCGTGCGCCTGCACGACGGCGCCGTGCGCAACGGCTACACCGTCAAGATCGCCAACCGGACCTTCTATCCGCAGACCTACAGCGTCCGCTTCGACGGCCCGGCCGGCGTGATCCTGAAGACCCCGGGGCTTGAGGCGGCGGGCGATACGGTCGCCGTCACCGTCCCGGCCAACGAGGTCCGCTCCGTCCGCGTCTTCGCTACCCTGCCGCCCAAGGCTCTGACCGCGGCCAACCTTCCGGCCGCCTTCGTGGTCCAGGGGGGCAAGGCCGAGGCCCGCGCCAAGACCACCTTCCTTTCGGGAGCTGCGAACGCCGAATGACCGACACCGCCGCAACCTCCTTCCGGATCAAGGGCTGGCACGTCCTGGCCGCCGTCGTCGGCTTCTTCGCCGTCGTCATCGGGGTGGACGCCGCCTTCCTGGTCGCCGCCTATCGCAGCTTCCCGGGACAGGTCTCGGTGACGCCCTATGAGGACGGCCTGGCCTTCAATCGCGACGTGGCCCGCCGCCAGGCCCAGGCGGCGCTGGGCTGGAGCGCCACCGCCGCCCCCGTCGCCGGCGGCGTCCAGGTCGAGATCGCCGACCGCCAGGGCGCTCCGGTCCAGGGCCTGGCGCTCACCGGCCTGCTGCGCCGCCCGGCGACGGAAGCCGGGGAGATCGCCCTGAAATTCTCCGAGGCCTCGCCCGGACGCTATTTCGCCACGGCCAGGCCCGGCGGCGGCGCCTGGGACCTCGAGGCCAGCGCCAAGGATCATCCCTTCAAGGCGGAGCGCCGACTGACATGGCCATGACCGCGCCGGCGCCGACGGGCGAGCGCCAGGACTTCTCCGCCTTCCTTCGCCCGGCGAGGGACGGCGGGCGAGCCATCGAACTGCTGGTGAAGGGCGCGCGCTGCGCCGCCTGCCTCTCCAAGATCGAGCGGGAGATGAAGGCCCTGCCGGCGGTCGCCGCCGCGCGGCTCAACCTGACGACCGGCAAGCTCGTCGTCGAGTTCGAACCTGGCGCCGGCGATCCCAGCCTCGTGCTCGAACGCCTCGACAAGCTCGGCTATCCGGCCACGCTCTACGATCCGGGCAAGGCCGCCCAGGTCCGCGACGCCGAGGGCCGCCGCCTGACCTTCGCGCTCGGCGTGGCGGCGTTCGGCGCCGGCAACGCCATGATGTTCTCGGTGCCGATCTGGGCCGGCCTGTTCGGCCAGGAGCTGGGGCCGGCCACCCGCACCCTGATGATGTGGCTGAGCGCGGTGATCGGCGCGCCCTGCGCGATCTACGCCGGCATGCCGTTCTTCGAATCGGCCTGGCGCTCGCTGCGGTCCGGCCGCGCCAACATGGACGTGCCGATCTCCATCGGCGTCATCCTGACCCTGGCGATCAGCTTCGTGGAGACCGTGCTGCGCGGCCGCGACGCCTATTTCGACGCCGCCGTCTCGCTGCTGTTCCTGCTCCTGATCGGCCGCTGGCTGGACCATCGGCTGCGCGCCAGCGCCCGCAGCGCCGCGGCCGACCTGCTCGCCCTGCAGGCCCCGTCCGCGGCGGTGATCGGGGAGGGTGGGGTCGAGCGCCGCACGCCCCTGGGCGAGGTCGCGCCCGGCGACGTGCTGATCGTCCGCCCTGGCGAGCGGATTCCCGTCGATGGGATCGTCGCCGGCGGCGCATCGGACCTCGACAAGTCGTTGCTGACCGGAGAGACCACCCCGGTGCGTGTCGGCGCGGGCGAAACCTGCCAGGCCGGCGCCCTGAACCTCAGCGGCGTCATCCGCCTGCGCGCGACCGCAGGGTCCGAGGATTCCGCCGTCGCCGCCATCGCGCGGCTGGTCGAGGCGGGGACGCAGTCGCGCTCGCGTTATGTGCGCCTCGCCGACAAGGCCGCCAGCCTCTATGTGCCGGTCGTCCATTCGGCGGCGGCCCTGACCTTCGTCGGCGGCTGGCTGCTGGGCCTGGGGCCGCGCGAGGCCTTGCTGCGCGCCGTCGCCGTGCTCATCATCACCTGTCCCTGCGCGCTCGGCCTGGCCGTTCCGGCGGTGCAGGTCACCGCCTCCGCGCGCCTTTTCCGCCGCCGCGTGCTGGTGAAGTCCGGGGCGGCGCTGGAGCGGCTGGCCGAGGTCGATCACGTGGTCTTCGACAAGACCGGGGTCCTGACCGAAGGCCGCCCGCAACTGGTGGGCGCCGCGCCCGCCGCCACGGCCATGGCCGCGCCCCTGGCGCGCGCCTCGTCCCATCCGCTGGCCAAGGCCCTGGCGGCGGCCCATCCTGGCCCCACCGCCCTGGCCGAAGAGGTGCGCGAAGTCGCGGGCCAGGGCGTCGAGGGCCGCATCGGCG
This sequence comes from Phenylobacterium sp. SCN 69-14, assembly GCA_001724985.1. Classification (GTDB taxonomy): domain Bacteria; phylum Pseudomonadota; class Alphaproteobacteria; order Caulobacterales; family Caulobacteraceae; genus Phenylobacterium. The sequence continues at coordinate 19,227 of MEEW01000007.1, read as the reverse complement.
GGCGCATCGCCCGTCTCGGCCGCGCCGACTTCGTCGGGGTCAAGGGCGCCTCCAGCACCGAGACCGAGCTGTGGTTCGGCTTCGAAGGCGACACCAAGATCCGCTTCGTCTTCGTCGACCGCCTGCGAGCCGACGCCGCCGCCACGGTCGAGGCCCTGAAGGCTCGTGGCCTGACGGTCGAGATCCTCTCCGGCGACGTCTCCAGCGCGGTCGAGGCCGCCGCCCGCGCCGTCGGCGTCGCGGCCTGGCGCGCCGGCCTCACCCCCACCGAAAAATCGAACGCCGTCCGGGACGTCACCGCCGCCGGCCGCAAGGTGCTGATGGTGGGCGACGGCCTCAACGACGCCGCGGCCCTGGCTGGCGCCCACGCCGCCATGGCGCCCGGAACCGCGCTCGACGCCAGCCAGAACGCCGCCGACCTGGTCTTTTCCGGCGAGGGCCTCGGCGCGGTCGTGGAGGCCTTCGATGTCGCCAGGTCCGCGCGCGTACGGGCGCTGGAAAACTTCGGCTTCGCCGCGCCGGCGGCAATGCTCGGCTTCGTCAACCCGTTCGTCGCGGCCCTGGCCATGTCGGGCTCTTCGCTGGCGGTGACGCTCAACGCCCTGCGAACCGGAGCGGGGAGGCGGGCATGAACATCCTGATCTTCCTGGCCCCGGCCTCGGTCATGCTGGCGCTCCTCGGCCTCGGCGCCTTCTGGTGGACGATGCGCAGCGGCCAGTACGACGACCCGCTGGGCGATGCATCCCGCATCCTGGTCGAGGACGAAGGTCCGATCGCCGATTGACCGATGTCACGGCGACGAGGCGCTGATTCGCCGATCTTCCCCGGCGGACAGGAGACCCGCCGTGACGGCCACAACGCTTGCAACGCCCCGCTCGCTCTACGATCTCGTCTCGCGCCACGACGGCCGCGCCCCGCGCTACACCAGCTATCCCACCGCCGTGCAGTTCGCCCCGGCAGTCGATGCGGCGACCTATCGCCAGTGGCTGGCCGCCCTGCCGGCGGACGAGGCGGTCTCGCTCTACCTGCACATCCCGTTCTGCGCGCGCCTCTGCTGGTACTGTGGCTGCAACACCCGGGCGGTGAACCGCCACGACCCGGTCGAGGCCTATGTCGCCAAGCTGGTCGAGGAGATCCGCATGGTCGCCGGCGCCTTGCCGGGGCCGATCCCCGCCTCGGCCATCCACCTGGGCGGCGGAACGCCGAACATGCTTTCGCCCAAGGACATGGATCGGCTGTTCGGCGCGCTCGGCCGCGCTTTCACCATGACCGCGGACATGGAGGTCGCCGCCGAACTCGACCCGCCGCTCCTGACCCGCGAGTGGGTGGCCGCCGCCGCCTCGCACGGCCTGCGGCGCGCCAGCCTGGGGGTCCAGAACCTGTCGCCGGACGTCCAGGCCGCCGTCGACCGCCACGAGACGATCGGCGAGATCGCCCGCTGCGTGGACTGGCTGCGAGCCGAGGGCGTGCGGTCGATCAATCTCGACCTGATGTATGGCCTGCCGCATCAGAACCGCTCGAACACCCTTTCGACCATCGAGGCCATCCTGCCGCTGCGGCCCGAGCGGATCGCGCTCTTCGGCTACGCCCACGTCCCCTGGATGAAGCCGCACCAGAAGCTGATCGACGAGGCGGCCCTGCCCGACGCGCCCTCGCGCCTCGACCAGGGGGAGGCCGCCGCCGAGCGCCTGCAGGAGGCCGGCTATGTCCGGATCGGCCTCGACCACTTCGCCCTGCCGGGCGACGAACTGGCCATCGCCCTGGCCGAGGGGCGGCTGCACCGCAACTTCCAGGGCTACACTACCGACGCCGCCCCCGCCCTGATCGGCATGGGCGCCTCGGCCATCGGCGCCTTTCCGCAAGGCTACGTCCAGAACCTGACGAAAGAACTGGAGTGGCGCGACGCCGTCGAGGCCGGAGACCTGCCGATCGCCCGCGGTGTCGCCCTGACCCCGGACGACCGTTTCCGGGCCGAGATCATCGAGCGGCTGATGTGCGACATGGCCGTCGACCTGGAGGTCATCGCCGCCCGCCACGGCCGCGACTGGTCGGACCTTGCGGGCGATCTCCCGCGCCTCGACCCGTTCATCGACGACGGCCTGCTCGAGCGCGAGGGCCCGCGCCTCAAGGTCGCCCAGGACGGCCGCCTGGTGGTCCGGGCCATCGCCGCGGTCTTCGATTCCTATTTCGAACCCGAAGCCGGCCGCCATTCGCGCACGCTTTGAGGGCTGGCGACCGCATCCGATACTAATCTCCATGACGGCGCTGAGTCTTTGTCGGGCCGCGGCGCCTGTCGGAAGGTGAGGGCGAAGTCGTCGAGAGAAGGCAAGTGATGACGAGCGGGGCCGATCGCATATCGCTAGGGCCGCGTCTGGCCGATCTGTCGCCAGCCTATTTCGGGCTGGTCATGGCGACCGGCATCGTCTCGCTCGCGGCCCTGATGATGGGGCATTCGAGCATCGCCCGGGCGCTGTTCTACCTCAACGTCGTGCAATACTCGGTGCTGTGCGTGCTGTACGCATTGCGGGCCTGGCGTCATCCGCGCCGGTTCTTCGGCGATATGGTCGGGCACCTGACCGGGCCGGGCTATTTCACGATGGTCGCCGGCACCTGCATTCTGGCGAGCCAGTTTCTCATCCTCGACGACAATATAGCGGTGGGCGAGGGGCTGTGGCTCCTGGCCGCCATTCTCTGGCTTTGCCTCACCTACACGATCTTCACCGCCCTGACGGTGCGGCACGAGAAGCCTACGCTCGACAAGGGCATCAGCGGGAGCTGGCTGCTGGCCGTGGTGGCGACCCAGGCCATATCCGTCTCCAGCGCGCTGCTCGCCGCGCGCATCGGCCAGCCTTACCGGCTCGAGCTCAATCTGCTCGCGCTGTCGATGTGGCTGTGGGGCGGCATGCTCTACATCTGGATGATGTCGCTGATCTTCTATCGCTATGTCTTCTTCCGCTTCGCACCGGACGATCTGGCGCCGCCCTACTGGATCAATATGGGCGCGATGGCGATCTCGACCTTGGCCGGCTCCCTGCTCATCCTGAACGCGCCCCATGCTCCGTTCCTGACGTCGCTGCTGCCGTTCCTCAAAGGCTTTACGGTCTTCTACTGGGCGACGGGAACCTGGTGGATCCCGATGCTGGTCTTGCTCAGCATCTGGCGTCACGGCTACGAGCGTTTCCCGCTCCGCTACGACCCGCTCTACTGGGGCGCGGTGTTCCCGCTCGGCATGTACGCGGCCAGTACGTTCCAGATGAACCGTGCGATGGAGCTCGACTTCCTGTTCGCGCTGCCCCGCGCCTTCTTCTGGGTGGCGCTGGGGGCGTGGACGATCACGTTCTGCGGCATGTTGCACGCACTCGCGCGAGGAGCCCAGGCGGGCCGCCGGTGACCTTCACGCGGGAGATCTGGCGGATGGGGTGGGATTCGAACCCACGGTAGGCTTCCACCTACGGCGGTTTTCAAGACCGCTGCCTTAAACCACTCGGCCACCCATCCGGAGGGGCAGGGCTATAGCAGGGGCGGCTCGCCGGCTCCAGTCGCCAGACAGGCTTAACGAAATCGGCGCTGGCGTTAACCCTGCCGCAAGGGCTGGCGCGCGACCATCCTGCTTACGCTGGGGAGCGTGATTTGCTGGAGGAGGGCGGCCATGATCCGCATCCGTTCGTCTGCGCCCGTGCGCGCGCTTGCCATCGTCCTCCTTGCGGGCGGGTCGCTCGCGGCCTGCGCCACGCCCCAGCCGCGGTTCGCCGCCAAGCATCCCGTCACCGGGCCGACGCCGGGCCAGATGCCCAATGGGGCCGGAGGCCGCTACAAGCTGGGCGCGCCCTACGAGGTGGGCGGGGTCTGGTATGCGCCCAAGGAGGAGCCGAGCTACGACCAGGAAGGCATGGCCACCTGGTACGGCTCCGGCTACCACCTGAAGACCACGGCCAATGGCGAGGTGTTCGACCAGTACGCCCTCTCGGCCGCGCACACGACCTTGCCGCTGCCTTCGATCGTCGAGGTGACGAACCTGGAGAACGGCCGCACCGCCCAGGTGCGGGTCAATGACCGCGGTCCCTTCAGCGGCGGAGCGATCATCGACGTTTCGCAGGCCACCGCGCGCCAGCTCGGTTTCGAGCAGCAGGGCCGCGCGCGCGTCCGGGTGCGCTATGTCGGGCCCGCGCCGCTGGGCGCGCAGGACGCCGGCCTGCGGTATACGGCCTATACGCCCAGCCCGACGCCCGCGGCGCAGCCGCCTGCCGCGCCCGCGCCCTATGTCGGGATTGCGCCGGCCGCCTCCGTCGCCAGCCAGCCGCTGACGCCGATCTCGGCGCCCGCGCCGCCCGCCGCCATGCCCCCCGCAATGCCCGGCGCGGCCGGCGTCTATCGAGTGCAGGCCGGCGCCTTCGCCGATCCCGCCAACGCCCAGCGGGTCATCGCCCAGTTCGGCGGGGCGGTGAACGCATCCATCGAGCCGGTGCAGCGCGCCGACGGCATGACTCTCTATCGCGTAATGGTGCAGGGGACCGCCGACGAGGGCGAGGCCTGGGCGCTGCGCGACCGCGTCGCCGCCTACGGCCTGCCGGAAGCCCGGGTCGTGCGCCCCGGCGCCTGACCTGGCCCTCGCCGGGCGCCGGCGGCTGGACAAACCGGCCGAAGCAGCCATTTTGGCCGGCGTGACGCGCGGGCGGTTCATCACTTTCGAAGGCGGCGAGGGCGCCGGCAAGTCGACGCAGGTCCGTCGCCTGACGGCGCGCCTGCGCGAGCGCGGCCTCGACGTCGTCGCCACGCGCGAGCCGGGCGGGTCCCCAGGCGCCGAGGCCATTCGCGACCTGGTGCTGAAGGGCGAGGCCGATCGCTGGAGCCCCACGACCGAGACCCTGCTGATGTACGGCGCGCGCCGGGACCACATCGAGCGCACCATCCTTCCGGCGCTGGAGCGCGGCGCCTGGGTGATCTGCGACCGCTTCGCCGACTCCACCCGCGCCTATCAGGGCGGGGCGGGCGGGGTCGATCCGGCCTTCATTTCCGCGCTCGAAACCTATCTGCTGGCCGATGTGCGGCCGGACCTGACCCTGGTGTTCGACCTGCCGGTGGAGGTGGGCCTGGCCCGGGCCGAGGCGTTCGCCGCCAGCGCGGGCCATGCGGAGACGAGGTTCGAATCCAAGGGCCTGGCGTTCCACGAGCGGCTGCGCGCCGCCTTCCTGGCCATCGCCGCCGCCGAACCCGGCCGCTGCGCGGTGATCGATGCGGCCGGCGACATCGAGAACGTCGAAACCCAGGTCTGGGAGGCGGTCAGCGGCCGCCTGCAAGATCGTGGCTGAGGCGCCGGCCCATCCGCGCGAGGTCTTCAGCCTGCACGGGCACGAAGCGGCCGAGAGCGCCTTCGAGGAGGCGCGCGTCCGCGGCCGGCTGCACCACGCCTGGCTGTTGACCGGCCCCGAGGGGGTCGGCAAGGCGACTTTCGCCTATCGCGCGGCCCGGCGCCTGCTCGGCGCGCCGCCCTATCCCGCCTTCGGCGCGCTCGGCGCCTCGCCGGAGCATCCCGTCAGCCGGCAGATCATCGCCCGCTCGCATCCCGACCTGCTGGTGCTGGAGCGGCTGGGCGAGGACGGCAAGCTCCGCAAGGCGATCCCAGTCGACGAGGCGCGCAAGCTGTCGGACTTCTTCGCCAAGTCGCCGGCCGCAGCGCCACATCGGGTCGCGATCATCGATGCGGCCGACGACCTCAACGTCAATGCCGCGAACGCCGTGCTCAAGACCCTGGAGGAGCCGCCCGCGCGCGGGGTCATCCTGCTGATCTCCCACTCGCCGGGCGGGCTGCTGGCGACCATCCGCTCGCGCTGCCGGCGCCTGGCGTTCCAGCCCCTCGACGAAGCGGCGGTGACCGCCTTCGTCCAGCAGCACGCCGACGCCAATCCCGAGGACGCCATCCGCCTGGCCCGCATGTCCAAGGGCGCGCCTGGCAAGGCGCTGTCGCTGGCGGCGGCGGGCGCGGTCGGCGTCGACGATGCGGCCAAGGAGATCCTGACCGGCCTACCCGACCTCGACGAGGGGCTGGCCCTGTCGCTGGCCGACCGGTTCCGGGGCGGGGAGGGCGCGGCGCAGTTCAACCTGCTGTTCGAGCGCCTGGCCGAGCGGGTTCACGCCCATGCCATGCGGCTGGCGGCCGAGGGCCATGGCGGGCTTGATCGCTGGGCCGCGGCGTGGGAGACGCTGCAGCGCCTTCCGCGGGAAGTCGAGGGCGTCAATCTCGACCGGGGAGACGCCTTCTTCACCGCCCTGTCCGACCTGCGCGCCGCCGCGCGCGCCTGAACGCCATGCTGATCGACAGTCACGTAAACCTGCACGCTTCCCAGTTCGAGGGCGACCGAGACGAGGTCATCGCGCGGGCGCGGGCCGCCGGCGTCGGCCTGATGGTCAATATCAGCGACAAGGTCTCCGGCTTCGCCGCCGTCCGCGCCCTGGCCGACCAGCCGGACATCTGGTGCACCGTGGGCACTCACCCGCACGAGGCCAAGGAGAACCCCGGCCTCTCGGCGGCCGACCTGCTGGCCTATGTGGACGATCCCCGCGTGGTGGGGATCGGCGAGACCGGCCTCGACTTCCACTACGATCTCAGCCCGCGCGACGTGCAGGCCCAGGTGTTCCGCGCCCATGTCGCCGCCGCGCGCGAAAGCGGCCTGCCGCTGGTCGTCCATACGCGCGAGGCCGACGAGGTGATGGGGCGAATCCTCGAGGAGGAATATGCGGCCGGCCCGTTCCGGATGCTGATGCACTGCTACACCTCCGGCGCGGAACTGGCTGCGCGGGCGGCGGCCCTGGGGGCCTGGTTCTCGGTCTCGGGGATCGCGACCTTCAAGGCCGCGGAGGACGTGCGCGCCCTGGTCCGCGACATGCCGGCCGACCGCATCATCGTCGAGACCGACTGCCCCTATCTGGCTCCCGTCCCGCATCGCGGGCGCCGCAACGAACCGGCCTTTCTGCCGCATGTGCTGGCCAAGCTGGCCGAACTGCGCGGCTGGTCCCTCGAGGAGGCCGAGCAGCGGACCGAGGCGGCGTTCTTCAATCTCTTCGACAGGATTCCCCGGCCATGAGCGGACGGCTGGAGTTCACCATTCTCGGCTGCGGATCGTCCGGCGGGGTTCCGCGCGCCGATGGCGACTGGGGCGCCTGCGATCCGGCGAATCCGAAGAACCGGCGCCGGCGCTGCTCGCTGCTGGTGCGCCGCCGCGGCGACAGCGCCGAGGAAGAGACGACGCTGATTGTCGATACGTCTCCGGATCTTGTCTCCCAAACTTCAGACGCCGGCGCGCGGCGCATGGATGCGGTCCTGCTGACCCACGACCATGCGGACCAGACGCACGGACTGGACGACATCCGCGCCTTCTTCATCCGCCAGCGGGCCCGCATCCCCTGTCACATGGACCCGGTCACGGCCGAGAGCCTGCGCCGGCGTTTCGGCTATGTGTTCGAGGGGGAGGGCGGCTATCCGGCCATCGCCGACATGACCCTGCTGGCGCCGCATGGCGAGGCCTGGGCCGTCGAAGGGCCGTCGGGCGCGATCCCGGTCCGGACCTTCGAGCAGGACCATGGCGGGGTGAAGTCGGTCGGATACCGCTTTGGAAATATTGCCTATTCGAGCGACGTGGTCGCCTTGGACGAGGCGGCGTTCGAGGCGCTGCGGAATCTCGACGTCTGGATCGTCGACGCCCTGCGCTGGCGGCCCCATCCCACCCATGCGCATGTCGAGCTGGCGCTGGACTGGATCGAGCGGCTGCGGCCGCGGCGGGCGATCCTGACCAACATGCATATCGACCTGGACTTCGACGAGCTGGCCGCCCGCCTGCTGGCCGGGGTGGAGCCGGCCTATGACGGCATGAGGTTCGAGCTTGAGCTTGGCGGCGGTTTTACGTGACGCGCCCGATGCTTAAGCTTGGCTTCCTCGCCTCGCGCAACGGGTCGAGCATGCGCACGATCATAGAGGCCGTCGAGCGGGGCGAACTCGCCGCCCGGCCGCTGCTCGCGGTCAGCAACAATCGGTCGGCCAGCGCGCTCGACTACGCCCAGGCCCACGGCGTCCCGACCCTGGTCGTCGCCACCCAGGCCGACCCCCAGGAGGCCGACGCGAAGCTGTGCGAAGCCATGCAGGCCGCCGGCGTCGAACTGATCGTGCTGTCCGGCTATCTGCGCCGGCTCGGTCCGCGCGTCCTGACCGCCTATCGCAACCGCATCCTCAACATCCACCCGGGCCTGCTCCCGGAATTCGGCGGCGAGGGGATGTACGGTCGCCGCGTCCACGAGGCGGTCATCGCCGCGGGCGCGCGGGAAAGCGGCGCGACGATCCATGCGGTCGACGAAATCTACGACCACGGCCCGGTGATCGCCCGTCGCACGGTTCCGGTGGAAGCCGGCGACACCGCCGACAGCCTGGAGGCGCGGGTCACGGCCATGGAGCCGGGCTTCTTCCTCGAAACCCTGCAGGCCATAGGCGAGGGCCGGCTGCGACTGCCCGGCTAGGCGTCGTCCCTGGCCATGGCGCGCGCCAGGGCCGGCCGCGCATTGGCCCGCGCCAGCCACGCATCGAACTCCTCATAAGCGGGCATGAGGTCGCGGCCGAACTGCAGCAGGCTGACGAACAGGATGTCGGCGGCCGAAAAGGTCTCGCCCAGCAGCCAGGGCGAGGCTCTCAGCGCATCGCGCAGATGTGCGGCCATGGCGTCATAGACCTGCCGGTCGTCTTCGTCGGTGGCGGTCCGGCCCTTCCAATGGTTGACGATGGCCGGCTCAAGCACCCCCGCATAATAGGCGAGCCAGGAAAGGTACGCGCCGCGCTGCGGATCGCCGGGCGCCGGGCCGAGCCCGGCCTCGGGGAACTTGTCGGTCAGGTAAAGGGCGATGGCCGCCGATTCGTGCACCAGCACGCCGTCGTCCAGCAGGGCCGGGACCTGGCCATGCGGATGGGGATTGCTGGGATCGCGCGCGCCGCTGCCGGCGGACGGGCCGCCGGTGCGCCGGATGTCGACCTTCATCACGTCGTAGGGCGTCCCGATCTCCTCAAGCAGCCAGAGGAAGCGCGTCGAGCGCGAACGCGGGGCGTGAACGAGCGTCAGCATGGCGGTCTCCCATCGGATCGCGCGAACATAACATGAACTCTTCCGGCATCAACCCGCTTGGGGAACGCCGAACCCCGGCTTCAGGTCCTTGACGATCTTCACGCGCGAGAAGTCCTCGGCGGCGCGCCGCACGAAGCCGAAGCTCTTGGCGGTGGCCAGCATGGGCGCGTTCTCGCGAGCGACATCGCCCCAGACCTCGCGCAGGCCCTTGGCCGCCGCATAGTCGAGAATCTCTCCCAGCAGCAGCCGCCCCAGGCCCAGATGCTGGCGGTCGGTGCGGACCATCAGGGCGAATTCGGCGGTCTCGCCCTGCGGGTCGCCGGCGATGCGGGAGACGCCGAGAATCCCGTGGTCCGCATCCTCGGCCACCAGCGCCATTTCCCGGTCGTAGTCGATCTGCGACAGCCGTTCGGCCCAGCCGGGCGGCAGGGTGCGAAAGCCCGAGCGGAACCGCAGCCGCACGTCCTCGGCGCTGCTGGCCTTGACGAGTTCGGCCAGGGCCGGCCCGTCCTGCGGCCGGACCGCGCGGATCGTGATCTTCACATCGCCGAGCTCGGCCTCCCTGTGCAGGCGTTCGGGATAGGGGAGGATGGCCATGCGCGGCGCGGGCGCGTCGGCCGGCGCCAGCGACATGCGCGCATCGAGCGCCAGCACGCCGTCGGCGTCGGCCAGCAGCGGATTGACGTCCAGTTCGGCGATCTCCGGATGCTCCACGGCGATCTGCGAGACCCGGGTCAGCACGTCGACGATGGCGCCGAGGTCGGCCGGCGGATGATCGCGATAGCCGCGCAGCATCCGCCAGATCCGCGTCCGGCTGATCATGTCCTGGCTGAGGACGTCGTCGAGCGGCGGCAGGCCGATGACGCGGTCGGCGATGATCTCCACGCCGACCCCGCCCGCGCCGAAGGTCACCACCGGGCCGAACAGGGGATCGCGGGCGAAGCCGACCAGCAGTTCCTGCGCCATCGGCCGATCGACCAGCGGTTCGACCACCAGGCCGGTCAGGCGGGCCTCGGGCCGGGCCTTGGCGATCCGGGCGAGCATGGCGCCCGCCTCCCGCTCGGTCTCTTCCGCGCCCTCCAGGCCAAGGGCCACCCCGCCGATGTCCGACTTGTGGGTGATGTCGGGCGAGAGGATCTTGAGGGCCACCGACCCGCCGAACCTGCGCGCGGCCTCGCCGGCCTGCCGGGGCGTCGTGGCTTCCTGGCTCTCAAGGACCGGAACGCCATAGGCGCGCAGCACCGCGCGCGTTTCCGGATCGGTCAAGGCGGTGCGGCCGTCGGCGCGGGCGGTGTCGATCACGCGCTGGGCGGCGGCATGGTCCGGCTCGCCCGGAAGGCCGGAGGGCGTGCGGATCAGGGCCTCCTGGGCCTTGCGATGATTGACCAGGTGCATGAAGGCGCGCGAGGCTTCGTCCGGGGTCTCGTGCGCGGGAACCCCGGCGGCGGCCAGGATCAGGCGGCCCTCGGCGACGGCGCTCTGGCCGAGCCAGGCGCTGAGCACCGGGCGATGATAGCGCTTTTCCTTCAAGGTCTTGACCACAGCTTCGGCGGCCGCGGTGCTGCCTTCGACCGCCGTCGGGCAGTTCATCACCAGCACGGCGTCGGCGCCGGGATCTTCCAGCAGGATGTCCAGGGCCTGGCCGTAGAGCGGCGCGCGGGCGTCGCCCAGGATGTCGACCGGATTGCCCCGCGACCAATGGGCCGGCGCAATGGCGTCCAGCTTGGCCAGGGTCTCGGGCGACAGCTCCGCCAGCCGGCCGTCGCGGCTCTCCAGGGCGTCCGCGGCCATCACGCCGGCCCCGCCGCCGTTGGTGAGGATCGCCAGGCGGTCGCCATAGACGCGCAGGCCCGCGCCGAGGTTCGAGACCGCATCGAACAGCTCGCGCAGGCCGCCCACCCGCAACATGCCGGCGCGGCGGAACGCGGCTTCGTAGACGAGGTCCGAGCCGGAGAGGGCGCCGGAATGGGAGAAGGCGGCCTTGGCGCCGGCCGCGCCGCGCCCGGCCTTCACCACCACCACCGGCTTGGTGCGAGCGGCGATCCGCCCGGCGGTCATGAACTTCCGGGCGTCGGTGATGCTCTCCATGTAGAGCAGGATGCCGCGGGTCTCCTGGTCCAGGGCCAGGTAGTCGAGCAGGTCGCCGAAATCGATGTCGGCGACGTCGCCGATGGTCAGGACGTGCGAGAAGCCGATGCCGCGCGCGTGGGCCCAGTCGATGGCCGCGGCCGCCACCGCGCCGGACTGCGACACCAGCGCCAGGCCGCCGGCCGGCGGGGTGAAGTGGGCGAAGCTGGCGTTGATGCCGCGCTGAGGCGATATGAAGCCCAGGCAGTTGGGGCCGAGAATCCGTAGCAGGCTGGGCTTGGCCGCATCCAGCATCTCCTGGCGCTGGGCCGCATCGAGGCCGGCGCTGATGACGATGGCGGCGCGGCAGCCGGCCTGGGCCGCCTCGCGCACGAGCCCAGGCACGGTGGGCGCGGGCGTTGCGATCACCGCCAGGTCCGGGACCAGCGGCAGCTCGGCCATCGAGCGATAGGCGATCGCCGACCGTACCGCGCCGGCGGTCAGCGAGACCGGCAGCACCGGCCCGGAAAACCCGCTTTCCAGCAAGTTGCGCGACAGAACCTGGCCGACCGAGCCCGGGCGGTTGCTGGCGCCGATCAGCGCGATGGCGTTGGGATGGAAGAGCGCATCGAGGTTGCGCGTGGTCATGGCCTGAAGCTCCGCCTCGCCGCGGAGGTCACCGACGACCGCCGCCTTGCCGGGTGGAGAACAAAGGGTTCGCGCGCCAGGATCAAGAGGCTCGGCGCGAGGGCGGGGAGGGATCAGCCCGCTGCGATGCCCTCCAGCATGTGCCGGTTGCAGATGCGGAACTGGCGATAGGTCGGGAACTCGACGATGCCCGCGCCCTGAAGCTGGGTGATCATGCGCGAGACCGTCTCGATGGTCAGGCCAAGATAGTCGGCCATGTCCTGGCGGCCCACGGCCAGGTCGACCAGTTCGTGGCGGGCCTTTTCCGACAGGCCGAGCAGGAAGCTGGCGACCCGTTCGCGGGCGTTCTTGCGCACCAGCAGCGCCAGGTGTTCGCGGGCGATTTCCAGGTCGCGCAGGGTCGCTTCCCAGACCAGCTTCTGGAGTTCGGCTTCGCGGCCCGCCGCCGCAAAGGCGTCACGGCTCAGAACCTGGATGACGCAGTTGCTCAGGGCCTCGGCGCCCATCTCGTGCTGGTCGCCCTGTTCGACGCCGAAGATCTCGCCGGCGTGATAGAAGGCGCCGATCGGACGGCGGCCGTCGGGCATGAAGCGGGAGGTGCGGACCACGCCGCTGACCACGCGATAGATGCGGTCGGCCGGCTCGCCCTGGCCATAGATCTCCTCATCCTTGGCGAAGGCCATCGGCACGCCGGCGCGGGCCAGCAGGTCCTGGTCGGTCGCCTCGGCGGGGCGTTGCGGTTTGGTGTCGTGGAACCAGTCGGTAAGGGTCATGCGAACCTCCTGCATGACTCATGCGTACGCGCTGGGCGGGCGCCGCGAAATTTGGGAAGGCCACTTAAGGGGTTCTACCTAAGCCCTGAGGACGCAGCGGAAACCGATATGGCTGGTGGAGCTGTCGATCGCCTGCGGATGGCGGGCGGCGGGGCGGTAGCGCCGGCAATAGGACTCCGCGCAGAGATGCGAACCGCCCTTGATGACCTTGCGCGGAATCTTCACCTGCGGGGTGAGGGGATCGTAGCTCTTCTCGGCCAGGCCGCCGCGCGGGTTGGAGGGGACGCAGCAGGGGCTGGCCGGCGCCAGGCCGGCGGCGTCGGCGTACCAGTCGCAGGTCCATTCCCAGACGTTGCCGATCATGTCGTGGAGACCATGGCCATTGGGCGGAAAGGCGCCGACCGGCGAGGTCCGCTCCCAGCCGTCCAGCGCCTGGTTGCGCCAGGGGAACTCCCCCTGCCAGTAGTTGGCCAGCATGGCGCCGCCGGGGGCCAGCTCATCGCCCCAGGCATAGTCGCTGGCCGTCCCGCCGCGGGCGGCGAACTCCCATTCAGCTTCCGTGGGCAGCGACTTTCCGGCCCATTCAGCATAGGCCAGGGCGTCCTGATAGGCGACATGGACGACCGGATGATCGTCGAGCGCCAGCGGCCCCGGCTTGCCCAGCGGCCGCCGCCAGCAGGCCCCGAAGCGGAACACCCACCACTGGCTGGGGTCGTCCAGCCGGACCGGGCCGGCGGTCGGATGGAAGACCAGCGAGCCGGCCCGCGCCATCTTCGGATCCATGCCCGGATAGTCCCTGGGATCGGGCGGCGTCTCGGCGAGGGTCTTGTGCCCGCTCGCCCGTACGAAGGCGGCGAACTGCCGATTGGTGACCGGGGCCTGGTCGATCCAGAACCCGTCGACCCGCACGCGTCGCACCGGCGCTTCTTCAGGATAGAATCGCTCCGAGCCCATCTGGAACTCGCCGCCGTCGATCCATCGCATGCCGCGTGGTGCCGTCATCGGTCGGTCCCCTACAGCCATCCGGCCCGCTTGAAGCGGGTATAGAGAAAGAGGCAGGCGAGGGCGATGACGACGATCGTGGCGAAGTAGCCGTATTTCCAGTGCAATTCCGGCATGACGTCGAAATTCATCCCATAGACGCCGGCGATCGCCGTCGGCACGGCCAGGATCGCCGCCCAGGCGGCGAGGCGACGCGTGATCGCGCCCTGGCGCTGCTGTTCGAGCAGGGAGCTGGCTTCGAAGACCGAGGTCACGACTTCGCGAAGGCCCTCCACGCGCGAGGCGACCCGCCGGACGTGGTCGCGGACATCGCGGAAATAGGGACGGACATCGGCGTCCACGCACGGCAGGTCGTGATGCTCCAGCCGGCTGGCCACTTCCTCCATCGGCCCGAGGATGCGGCCGAAGCGCATCAGGTCGCGGCGCAGCCCGAAGATGCGGGTGATCTCCGCCCGATTGAGGAAGGCGTCGAGCGCCGAGCGCTCCATCTCCAGCATCTCCTCCTCGATCGCATCGATGATCGGGAAATAGCCGTCGACGATGTAGTCGAGCACCGCATGCAGCACATAGTCGACGCCGTGGCGTAGCTGCCCGGGCGCGGCCTCCAGTTGTTCGCGCAACTCGGTGTGGCTGCGGGCCGAACCGTGGCGCACGGTGATGATGTGGTCCGGCCCGACGAAGATGTCCGTCTCGCCATAGCCTATCTTCTCGTCCTGGAGGTGCGCGGTCCGGGCGGTGACGAACAACTGGTCGCCATAGACGTCGACCTTGGGCATCTGCCGCGCGTTCTGGGCGTCCTCGACCGCCAGGGGGTGCAGGCCGAACCGGCGTTGAAGGATCAGAAGCTCGTCATCCGCCGGCTCGACAAGTCCGATCCAGGCGAATTCGCCCGTCGCCATCGCGAGCGATTGCGGATCAGCGAGGTCGACCGCGCGGACGCGCCGCCCGTCGCTATAAACATACGCCGCCACGACGCTCATCGTTCCGCCTGTCTCGATCCTAAGCGCAGGTTAGAGCCCATAGCGTGCTTCGCGCCCCGCGCCGAGCTTTGCACGCTCTTGAGGTCCGTGGCCCGTTGTCAGGCTGGTCCAAATATTTCTGATAATATTCCTTAGGCGATATTCAGATGCGCCCCGCCCAAAGGCGTCCGACGCTCCCCCTGCACGTCGTCCCGGAAGCTCTAACGACGATTGACGATCAGGCGCAGCGATCCGTCATAGGTTGGGCGTGCGCGCCAGGCTCCGTAGCGGGCGTCCCAGGCGCCGGAGGCCAAGTCTGCGGCCAGCGAGGCTTCGAAGCGCTGTTCGACGCCGGGCTCGACAAATCCCCAGGACGATTGCGCGCGGCGGGCTGCGGGATCGAGCAGCCGTTCCGGGCGGCCGTAATAGGCTTCGGTGAAGCCGTCGGTGCAGTCGAACGGGATGGAGATCGAGCTAACCTCGGTTCCTCGGCCGAGTTCGGCGGCCACGGCGTCTACCCCCGGATAGCGGCGCTGCTCGGCCAGGATCAGTTCCGGCGCATAGTCGTTCAGCCACCATTGCGACAAGGCCGGCCCGTCGAAGGCGACGATGACGACCGGGCCGCGCGCCACTCGCCGCAGTTCGCAAAGCCCCTTCGCCAGGTCCGCCCACTGGTGGATCGTGGCGACCGCCATGGCCGCGTCGACAGCGCCGTCGTCCAGCGGCAAGGCTTCGGCATAGGCCTCGATCGCCACCCCGGCTCCAGGCGGCCGTTGCGAGCGCATGACCCGGGAGGGTTCCACCGCCAGCACATGGCGATCCTGCGGTTCGTACGAGCCGGCCCCGGCGCCGACGTTCAGCACGGTGCGCGCATCGCCCAGCGCGTTCCAGATCGCCGCGGCGATGCGCCGATCGGGCCGGCGCTGCATGGCATAACCCCTGCCGGTGGCGTCGTAGTCGACGTCTCCCCCCATCCTCATCTGTGCGATCTCCTCACAATTCGATGTCAGATGAGCTTTTCTGGCCGCGAGTTTCTGGATTGAAAATCGAGAACAGATCGCGCCTTATGTGAAGAAATTTCACAGAAGGCGCGCGAGATGCGCGAGGAGCAGGACGCCGACCTGGTGGTGCTATGGGACCGGGCCGCCTATCCGCCGGAGGATCAAGCCCGCGCCATCCGCCTCGCCGACAGCAGCTTCGGCGTGGTGGCCGCGCCGGGCTATCCGGCGCGGCTGGCCGATGGCCGGCTCGCGGCGCCCTGCCGCATCCTCCACGACCATACGCGCGGCGCGTGGGATCAGTGGAGCCGCGCGACAGGGCTGCAGGTGGAAGCGCCCGCCTCGATCTCGTTTCCCCACACCCACCTTTGCCTTCGCGCCGCCGTCGCCGGCATGGGGGTGGCGGTGGCCGAGCGCCGCCTGGCCCTGGCCGACCTGCAAGCTGGCCGGCTGGTCGCCGTCAGCGACTTCTGCGCATTTCCGGAGGGGTTCGCCGCCATCCCGCATCGGGCAAGGCCGCTCTCGCCGGAAGCGCGCCTGTTCGTCGACTGGCTGTCGACGGCGCTGCAGGCGGCGGTCGCCTAGAACGGGCGCACGTCGGTGATCGTCTGGCCGTCGAGCTGGAAGCGCACCTTGGCGCCCGGTTTCATCTTGGCCAGCAACGCCTTGTCGGAAACCTTGAACGGCATGGTCATGGCCGGCCAGTTCAGCGCCTTGATCGGGTCGTGGTCGATGGTGACGGTCCCGGCCTTGGCGTCGACCTTCTTGACGACGCCGACCCCTTCGACCGATGCGGCCGCGGGCGCGGCGGCGTGGCCTTCGTGACCCTGGTGCTGGGCTTGGGCGGCCGGGGCGGCCGTGGCGGCCAGGACGGCGAAGGCGGCGATAGACGGCTTCATCTGCGTAACTCCGGATTTCAGGATCATGGCTAGAACCAGGCGCGGACGCCGACGACGAAGCTCGTCGCCTGGAGGTCCTCGCCGGCGGCGCGGGCCAGATAGGCCGTCCGCCCGAACCTGCGTTCGTGGACGAGGCCCATATAGGGCCCGAATTCACGGCGAAATTCGTACCGAAGGCGCAAGGCCAGTTCGGCGCTGGTCAGGCCCGAGCCGATACCAAGTTCCGGCGCATCCTGGGCGGCCAGCTCGATCCCGGCTCGGGGCTCGAGGATCAGCTTCTGGGTGAGCCGCAGGTCGTAGGCCCCCTCCAGCCGCGCCGTGAGGTCGCCCTTGTGCGAGAGGAAGACCGTCCCTTCCAGCTCGAACCAGTAGGGCGCGAGGCCCTCGAAGCCCAGGGCCGCGTAGGTGCGCGAAGGCCCCGTCCCGAGGTCCTGCCGCAAGCCGGCCTGGACATCGAAATAGGGGCTGACGGCGCGCGAATAGAGCGCCTGGACCTCGGCCGCGTGCAGTTTGTCGCCCCCCTCCCCCTGGCTCTTCAGCACCAGGCGGTCGAGATCGCCGCCGTACCAGGCCTCGCCGGACCAGGCGTAGGTTTCGTCGTCGGGGCGGGCCTCGGCCGTGCTCAGCATCACCTTCCAGGCGGCCGACCCGCCATGTTCACGGGCCAACTGGTCGCGGGCGGCCTGCATCGCCTCGCGGCTGTAGAAGCGCTCGGCGGCGTGATCGGCCGGAGCCGGCGGCGCCTCGGCCGGAAGGCTCGCCTCCGGCGCCGGATGCGCATGATGGCTGTGGTCGGTCTGGGCCAGGGCCGGCGTCGAGAAGGCCGCCAACGCCCCGATCAGGAGACGGCGGCTCATGCGGCGCCTCCATCCAGCGGCCGGACGGTGACGACGTTAAACATGCCGGCGTGCATGTGGTAGAGCAGGTGGCAGTGGAACGCCCAGTCGCCCGGCTCGTCGGCGGTCAGGTCGAAGGCCACCTTCCCGCCCGGCAGGACATTGACCGTATGCTTGCGCGGATGATGGCCCAGATTGCCGGTCACCACCTCGTAGAAGTGACCGTGCAGGTGGATCGGGTGGGCCATCATCGAGTCGTTGACCAGCACCACGCGCACCCGCTCGTTGAAGCTGAACGGGATCGGAGCCTTGATATGGCTGTAGCCGACCCCGTCGAACGCCCACATGAAGCGCTCCATATTGCCGGTCAGGTGGATTTCCAGCTCACGCGACGGCGGCCGCGGATCCGGGTTGGGATCGAGGGAGACCAGGTCCTTGTAGGTCAGGACCTTGTGCCCGACCTCCTCCAGCCCCTGCCCTGGGTCGCCGGTGCGGTCGGCCGGGATCGGCGAGATCATCTGCACGCCGGGCCCCAGGGGCACATCTGGCGCGTTGCGGCCGTCGCGCATCGACATGGCCGAATGGTCCATCTCCATCCCGCCCATGCCGGCCATGGACGAATGGTCCATGCCCATGTCGCGCATGGTCAGCAGCGGCCGCTCGCGCAGCGGCGGAACCTCGGTGCTCATGCCCAGGCGCGGCGCCAGGGTGGCGCGGCCCATTCCCGAGCGGTCGGCCGCCTCGGCGACCAGGGTGTAGGCGCGCGCATCCATGGGCTGGACGACGACGTCATAGGTCTCGGCCGGCGCGATCTGGAACTCGTCGACCTCGATCGGCCGCACGTTCTGGCCGTCCGCCTGCACCACGCCGAGTTTCAGGCCCGGAATGCGGACGTTGAATATGGTCATGGCCCCGGCGTTGATGAACCGCAGCCGCACCCGCTCGCCGGGCGTAAAGAGGCCTGTCCAGTTGTCCTTCGGCCCATGGCCGTTGACGAGGAAGCTGTAGGTCGAGCCGGTGACGTCGAGCACGTCGGTCGGGTCCATCAGCATGGCCGACCATTCCTTGCGCGCCTTGAAGGACTGGTCCCTGCCGGCCAGCAGGCCCGCCACGGTCTGCTTCTGGTGGTTGAAATAGCCGGCGTGGGCCTTCAGCTTCCGGAAGATCTCGTGCGGATGCATGAAGCTGTAGTCGGACAGTACGATCACGTGCTCGCGGTCGTACTGGACGGGGTCCTCGCCGGCCGGGTCGATGACGATGGGGCCGTAGTGGCCCATCTGCTCCTGCAGGCCCGAATGGCTGTGATACCAGTAGGTGCCGTTCTGCCGGACCTTGAATTCGTAGGTGAAGGTCTCGCCCGGCTTGATGCCTGGGAAGCTGACCCCCGGCACGCCGTCCATCTGGAACGGCAGCAGCAGGCCGTGCCAGTGGATCGAGGTGTCCTCGTCCAGATTGTTGGTCACCGCGATGCGGACGCTCTGGCCTTCCTTGAGGCGGACGAGCGGCGCCGGAACCGTGCCGTTGACGCTCACCGCATGGCCGGCGCGGCCGTCGACCTTGATCGGCGTGTGGCCGACGGTCAGGGCGATGGTCTCCCCCGACACCGTCGGCAGGGTCGAGGTCACGCCGGGCGTGCCGCTGCGCGCCCAGGCCGGCCAGAGGCCGCCCAGCGCCGAGACGCCGCCCAGAGCGCCTGCGCCGGCCAGCAGGCGGCGCCGATCGAGACGGCTGATCGGGCCCTCGCCATGGGAACGGGAAACAATGGTCATGAGCCCCTTCTAGGGGTTCCCATCGTTGGAGGGTCAAGCGGCAAGATCGCTTCCGCCGCCGCAGGCCGTTAAGCTGCGGCGCCCTTCGACGGAGTCGTCCGCCCATGCCCGATCGCCTTCTTCCTCGCCGCGGCCTGATCGCCGCCGCAGGCCTGCTGGCCGCCGCGCCCGGCCT
>MEEW01000006.1 GCA_001724985.1 Phenylobacterium sp. SCN 69-14 | reverse complement strand
CTGGGCGAGCTGGTCCTGCGGGCCCTGCTCGGCGGGGGCGAGGTCGGTGACCGGGGCGTTGGCGACGATGTTGATCGGCACGGCCGAGCCGAGCGGCAACTGGCGGCCCCAAGGCCAGGAAATCAGGGCGGCCGCGATCACCCCGGCGTGCAGCAGCGCCGAGGCGAGCATGGGACCGGAGAATTCGGACCGCTCGCGAGCCATCGAGCCCTCAGCGCGGCTCGCCGCCCGAGGACGGTCCGCCGGTGTCGGTGATGAGGTTGATGGTGGTGAAGCCCGAGGTCGACAGCGCGGCCATCACCTGGGCGACGATGGCGTAGGAGGCGCGGCCGTCGGCGCGGACATAGATCGGCCGCTTGGCGTCGTCGCCGGCCATGGCGCGCAGGCGCGGGGCCAGGCTGGAGAACGCGGTGGCGTCCTCCTGGATGAACAGCGAGCCGTCGGCGCGGATGGAGACGGTCAGGGGCTCGTTCTGGTCCTCCATGGCGCCGGCCTCGGTCTTGGGCAGCTCGACCTCGACACCGCTGGTCAGCAGCGGGGCCGAGACCATGAAGATGATCAGCAGCACCAGCATCACGTCGACCAGCGGGGTGACGTTGATCTCCGACAGGGCGCCGCGCGAGCGGCGGCCCCGGCGCCGGCGCGAGCCGCCCGGCGCGGCGAAGGCGTCGTGGGAGGAGAGGGCCATCGGTCAGCCCCGCTCGGCCAGGCGGCGCTGGATCGCGGTCGACAGGTCGTCGGCGAAGCCTTCCAGGCGGCCGGCGTAGCGCCCGGCGTCGGTCGAGAACTTGTTGTAGGCGATATAGGCGGGGATGGCCGCCATCAGGCCGATGGCCGTGGCGAACAGCGCCTCGGCGATCGAGGGGGCGACAACGGCCAGGTTGGTCGACTTCTCGACGGCGATCGACTGGAAGGCCTTCATGATCCCCCAGACCGTGCCGAACAGGCCGACGAAGGGCGAGGCGGTGGCGACGATGGCCAGCGAGCCGAGGCCGTTCTCCACCCGGGCGCTTTCGCGGGCGATGGTGGTGTCCAGGGTGCGGTCGATGCGCTGGATCAGCATGGCCGCCTGGCTTTCGCTCATGGCGCCGCGGTTGCGGGCGTCGCGCCATTCCTTGAGCGCGCCCTGGAGCATGCGCGGCAGGGCCGCGGCGGGACGCTCCCCGGCCTCGGCGGCGATGTCCTCCAGCGGGCGGCCGGTGGAGACCTGGTCTTCGAAGGCGCCGGCCTCGCGGTTCAGCCGGGTCAGGCGCAGGGTCTTGTCGATGATGACCGTCCAGGACCACAGCGAGGCGGCGATCAGTCCGATCATGACCCCTTTGACCACCCAGTCGGCGCGGATGAACAGGTTGACGAAGCTGAAGCTGTCGGCGGTGATCGCGGCGGGGTCCATGCGCTCCTGAGGCTCCGGTCGAGGTTCGGGCGCACGACTTCAAGCCGCGCGCGGTGGCGATCTTAAGGCCGCCGGTTTGGGTTAACCGGCTTCTAACGCGGAAAAGGTGAAGGCGGTTTTACGGAAACCTTACGCAAAGTACGGGCGCAGGGTTTCGAGCATTCCGGCCGGCGGTTTGCGCGGGCGGCCGGCCAGGTCGATGCAGGCGGCCTCGACCTTGGCGGCGCAGACCAGCTCCTCGCCGCGGGTGATTCGCTGGGAGATGAAGAGCCGCGGGCCGCGGGCCGCGTCGTAGGCGGTGCGCACGACCAGGGCGTCGTCGATGCGCGCGGCGCGCTTGAAGTCGATCTCCATGCGCACGATGGCGAAGGCGGCCGGATCGTCGCGGTCCAGCAGGTCGGCGTGACGGACGCCGGCGACCCGCAGGAAGTCGGAGCGCCCGCGCTCGAAATAGCGGACGTAGTTGGCGTGGTAGACGACCCCGGTGAAGTCGGTGTCCTCGTAATAGACGCGGACGGGCAGGGCGTGCTCGCGCCCGTCGATGACGCCGGCGCTGGGGATCGGGGTCTGCATGGCGCCAAGGTTTAGGGGCGCGGCGGGGTCTTGAACAGCGCCACGCCCCATATGGACAGGCTATTCGACCTGGCTGACGTCGCGCACCGCGCCGCGGGCGGCGTTGGTGGTGAGGGCGGCGTAGGCGCGCAGGGCGGGAGAGACGGCGCGCTTGCGCTCGGCCGGCTTCCAGGCGTTCGCGCCCTTGGCCTCCATGGCCGCGCGGCGGTCGGCCAGGGTCGCGTCGGAGAGGTCGAGCCGGATGATCCGCTGCGGGATGTCGATGACGATGGGGTCGCCGTCCTCGACCAGGCCGATGACCCCGCCCTCGGCCGCCTCGGGCGAGACGTGGCCGATCGAGAGGCCCGAGGTGCCGCCCGAGAAGCGGCCGTCGGTGATGAGGGCGCAGGCTTTGCCCAGGCCCTTCGATTTCAAGTAGCTGGTCGGATAGAGCATCTCCTGCATCCCCGGCCCGCCCTTGGGGCCTTCGTAGCGGATCACCACCACGTCGCCGGCGACGATCTTGCCGGTCAGGATGGCGCTGACCGCCGCGTCCTGGCTCTCGAAGACGCGGGCGACGCCGTTGAACTTCAGAATCTCCTCGTCGACCCCGGCGGTCTTCACGATGCAGCCGTCCTCGGCCAGGTTGCCGAACAGCACGGCCAGGCCCCCGTCCTGCGAGAAGGCGTGCTTGGCCTCGCGGATGACGCCGCCCTCGCGGTCGAGGTCGAGGTCGTCCCAGCGGCGGCTCTGGCTGAAGGCGGTCTGGGTGGGCACGCCGCCGGGCGCGGCCTTGAAGAAGGTCTGCACCGCCTCGCTGTTGGTGCGCTTGATGTCCCAGCGGTCGAGGGCCTCGCCCATGGTCTTGGCGTGGACGGTGGGCAGGTCGGTGTGCAGCAGGCCGGCGCGGTCGAGCTCGCCCAGTATGGCCATGATGCCGCCGGCACGGTGGACGTCCTCCATGTGCACGTCGGCCTTGGCCGGGGCGACCTTGGACAGGCACGGCACCTTGCGCGACAGGCGGTCGATGTCGGCCATGGTGAAGTCGACCTGCGCCTCGTGGGCGGCGGCCAGCAGGTGCAGCACGGTGTTGGTCGAGCCGCCCATGGCGATGTCCAGGCTCATGGCGTTCTCGAACGCCTTGAACGAGGCGACCGAGCGCGGCAGCACCGAGGCGTCGTCCTGTTCGTAATAGCGGCGGGTGATGTCGACGATCAGGTGGCCGGCTTCCAGGAACAGGCGTTCGCGGTCGGCGTGGGTGGCGAGCGTCGAGCCGTTGCCGGGCAGGGACAGGCCCAGGGCTTCGGTCAGGCAGTTCATCGAATTGGCGGTGAACATGCCCGAGCAGGAGCCGCAGGTCGGGCAGGCCGAGCGCTCGATCGAGGCGACCTCGGCGTCGGAGATCTTGTCGTCGGCGGCCGCGACCATGGCGTCGACCAGGTCGAGGGCGACCTCCTTGCCCTTCAGGATGACCTTGCCGGCCTCCATCGGGCCGCCGGAGACGAAGACGGTCGGGATGTTGACCCGCAGCGAGGCCATCAGCATGCCCGGCGTGATCTTGTCGCAGTTGGAGATGCAGACCATGGCGTCGGCGCAGTGGGCGTTGACCATGTATTCGACGCTGTCGGCGATCAGCTCGCGCGAGGGCAGGCTGTAGAGCATGCCGTCGTGGCCCATGGCGATGCCGTCGTCCACGGCGATGGTGTTGAACTCCTTGGCCACGCCGCCGGCCCGTTCGATCTCGCGCGCGACGAGCTGGCCGAGATCCTTCAGGTGGACGTGGCCCGGCACGAACTGGGTGAAGGAGTTGACCACCGCGATGATCGGCTTGCCGAAGTCGCCGTCCTTCATGCCGGTGGCGCGCCACAGGCCGCGGGCGCCGGCCATGTTGCGGCCATGGGTGGTGGTGCGGGAGCGATAGGTCGGCATGGGGTCGGTCCTGTCAGGGTCTTGCGCGCGCTTATCCGTAGCCAATGGCGTCTGGTTGGTGAAATATATTAAGTGGCGAATATTAGGTCGTAGAAGATATCAATATGGACGCGCGGCAGCTTCGGCACTTCCTGGCGGTGGCGCAGACCCTGCATTTCGGCCGCGCGGCCGAGCAGCTCTCCATGACCCAGCCGCCGCTCAGCCAGTCGATCATGGCGCTGGAGCGCGAGTTGGGCGCGCCGCTGTTCGTGCGCACCAAGCGGCAGGTGGCGCTGACCCCGTTCGGCGCGCAATGGCTGCCGCATGTGCGCGCGGCCCTGGATGGGCTGGGCCGGCTGCCCGAGATCGCCCGCCAGTTGCGCGACGGGGAGACCGGCAAGCTGGAGCTGTCGTTCGTCAGCACCGCCGACTACAGCATCCTGCCGACCCTGGTGCAGCGCTACCTCGCCCTGCATCCCGAGGTGGAGATCACGCTCAGCGAGGCGACCAGCGACGTGCAGATCGCCGCCCTGCTGGAGGGCCAGGGGCATGCGGGGATCGTCATCCCGCCGCCGGGCGGGCTGCCGGAGCGCCTGAGCTATCGCCGCCTGCTGGTCGAGCCGCTGGTGGCGGCGGTTCCCGAGAGCTGGGTCGAGGCGGGGCGGCTGGCCCACGACGGCGAGCGGCTGGCGCCGGGCGCCCTGGTCGGCGCGCCGGGAGTGATCTTCCCGCGGCGCTCGACGCCGGCCTTCTACGACCTGGTGATGGAGACCCTGACCGGCCTGACCGGCGGGGCGCGCATCGTGCAGGAGGCGATCCAGATGCAGACCATCATCGCCCTGGTCTCGGCCGGGATCGGGGTGGCGCTGGTGCCGGCCTCCCTGCGCCACCTGGCGCGGACCGGGGTGCGCTATATGAGCCTGCCGGGCGAGGGGCCCTATCTGGAAAGCGGCCTGGTCTGGCGCACGGGCGATGCGACCCCGACCCTGCGGCGGTTCCTGGAGGTGGCGCTGGAGCCGTTGGGTTGAGGGTTCGAAGACCTGATCGATGTCGTCCCGGTTTGCGTAGCAAGACCGGGATCTATGAACACCGGATGGGGCCGAATGCGGCTCGGCTAAGCCTTAAGTCTGCACGATCAGGTGTGCATGGGTCCCGGTCTTCGGCTGCGCCAAAACCGGGATGACACGCGGGGGGTGCGAGCGGGCGCCGGCTACTCGTCGAACAGGGTCGGCTGGCCGCCGGGCGTGGGCTGCGGCGGGGGCGTGAGGCCCAGGTGCGCGTAGGCCTTGGCGCAGGCGATGCGGCCGCGCGGGGTGCGCTGGATGAAGCCCTGCTGCATCAGGAAGGGTTCGATCACATCCTCCACCGCGTCCCTGGCCTCGGCGATGGCGTAGGCGATGGTCTCCACCCCGACCGGGCCGCCGCCATAGTTGTCGATCATGGCCTGGAGATAGCGACGGTCGAGGGCGTCCAGCCCGGCCTGGTCGACGTCGAGGCGGGCCAGCGCCTGGGCGGCGGCCCTGGCGTCGATGGTCTCCACCCCGTCGGCGGCGGCGAAGTCGCGGACGCGGCGCAGCAGGCGGCCGGCGACGCGGGGCGTGCCGCGCGAACGGGCGGCGATCTCTCCGGCCCCGCCGGGGGCGAGGGAGAGGCCCATCTTGGCGGCCGCGCCGCTCAGCACCTTGGAGAGCTCGGCGTGGGTGTAGAATTCCAGCCGCAGCGGGATGCCGAACCGGTCGCGCAGGGGCGTGGCCAGCAGGCCGGCGCGGGTGGTGGCCGCCACCAGGGTGAAGGGCGCCAGGTCGATGCGGATCGAACGGGCGGACGGCCCCTCGCCGATCACCAGGTCGAGGACGTGGTCCTCCATGGCCGGGTAGAGGATCTCTTCGACATTGGCCGCCAGGCGGTGGATCTCGTCGATGAAGAGGACGTCGCGCGGTTCCAGGTTGGTGAGGATGGCCGCCAGGTCCCCGGCCTTGGCCAGCACAGGCCCGCTGGTGGCGCGGAAGTTCACCCCCAGTTCGCGGGCGACGATCTGGGCCAGCGTGGTCTTGCCCAGGCCCGGCGGGCCGAACAGCAGCACGTGGTCCAGCGCCTCGCCACGGCCCTTGGCCGCCTCGATGAACACCTTGAGATTGCCCTTGGCCTGCTCCTGGCCGACGAATTCGGCCAGGGTCTGCGGCCGCAGCGCCTTGTCGTGCGGCCCGGCCTCGAAGGCTTGCGCATCCGGAGAGACGATGCGGGTCATGCTCTCTCGTCCCCCCACGAGCCTGTCATCCCGGTCTCGGCGCAGCCGAAGACCGGGATGACAGGTGTTGGGCGTCGCTGGCTCACCGCCCAAGCTCCTGCAGGCCGGCCTTGATGAGGGCGGGGATGTCGGCGTCGTCGCCGAGGCGCAGGGCGGCCTGTTCGACCACGCGGCGGGCGTTGACCTCGGCGACGCCGAGGCCGAGCAGGGCGGCGACCGCCTCGCCGACATTGCTGGGCGCGGGCGGGGCTGCGGGGCTGAGGACCTGGGCGTGGAAGGCCGCGACCGGGCCTTCGGTGAGCTGCTTGTCCTTCAGTTCGGTGACGAGGCGCAGGGCGAGCTTGGCGCCGACGCCATTGGCGCGGGCGACGGCGGCCTTGTCCTCGCGCGCCACGGCGCCGACCAGGTCGGCGGGGCTGAGCACGTCGAGCACCGCCAGCGCCGCCTTGGGGCCGACGCCCTGGATGGTCAGCATGGTGACGAAGGCGCGGCGCTCGTCGCGGCCGAGGAAGCCGTAGAGCTTCAGGCCGTGGGCCTCGGACCACTGGCTTTCGATGTGGAGGACGATCTCCTCGCCCAGCGGCGGCAGGTGGGCCAGGGTGCGCGAGCCGCAGCGCACCACATAGCCGACCCCGGCCACGTCGATCAGGGCCTCTTCCTCGCCGATCTCGGCGACCAGGCCGCGCAGCCGCCCGATCATGCGGCCGCCCCGATGCGGCGCAGCTTGCGGTGGTGGGCGTGGGCGATGGCGACGGCGAGCGCGTCGGCGGCGTCGGCGGTGGTCTTGCCGGCGGTGGGCAACAGGCGGGCGATCATGAAGCCGACCTGGCCTTTTTCGGCCCCGCCGGTCCCGACCACGGACTTCTTGACCACGGTGGCGGCGTATTCGGCCACGGGCAGGCCGGCTCTAGCCGGCACGATCATCGCCATGGCCCGGGCGTGGCCGAGCTTCAGAGCCGAGGCGGCGTTGTTGTTCATGAAGGTCTCCTCCACCGCCGCCTCGTGGGGGGCGTGGGTCTCGACCACCTTGGCGATCTCCTCGAACAGCACCAGCAGGCGCTCGGCGAAGGGCAGGGTCTCCTTCGGGGCGATCACCCCATGGGCGACATGGGCCAGGCGCGCGCCGTCCACCGCGATCACGCCCCAGCCGGTGCGGCGCAGGCCGGGATCGAGGCCGAGGATGCGGAGGGGCACGGACATGGGAATCGGCGCGTTCGTCATCTGTTCCAAGACTGGCACAGGACGGCGCCAGGGTTAAGCAATGGTTGAAGGAACCGCTTGGCCTCGCGTCGGTTAGGCCCTGCAGAAAGGAGCAGGCGATGGACTATCGACTTTACGTGTTGAATTCCGACGGCAAATTCGCCGACGTCGAGGAGTGGCGCTGCGCCTCGGACGAGGCGGCGCTGGAGCTGGCGGCCCGCCGCGCGCACGCCTATGGTGCCGAGCTGTGGCAGGGCGAGCGGCGCGTCAACACCTTCGCCGGCCCGATGAGCGCGCCGGACCCCCATCCCGGCGCCTAGCTCCAGAAGCGGAAGGCGTCCCAGCCGGCCTGGATCATCTCGCGCGGGAGGCCCGCGATGTCGGTCAGGAAGAGGGCCGGCGCGAAGATCAGCAGCGAGGCCTGGGGGATCAGGAAGATCGCCAAGAAGAGGGCCAGGATCGCCAGACCCTCGAACCTGCGCAGGGGCTGGGCGATGGCCGCGGGCAGGAACGGGCGGATGACGCCATAGCCGTCGAGACCCGGAACCGGCATCAGATTGAGCACGAAGGCCGTGGCCTGGAGGAAGGCCAGGAAGGCGAGGGCGTCGCACAGCAGGCGCACGCCGGGCGTGTCGAGCGGCGAAAGCGCGACCGCCCAGAGGGCGGCGATCAGCAGCAGGAAGACCAGCAGGGTGCCGAGCGGGCCGGCCAGGGAGGCGAGCGCGCGCAGGCCCCGGGTGCGCATCAGGTCCTCGCGCAGATAGACCGCGCCGCCCGGAAAGCCGATGCCGCCCAGCGTCACCGCCAGGATCGGAATGACGATCGAGACGCCGAGGTCGACATATTTCAGCGGGTCGAGGGTGAGATAGCCCTTGGCGCGGATCGTGTGGTCGCCGGCCTTGTAGGCGACGAAGGCGTGGCCGAACTCGTGGGCCATCACCGCCAGGACCCAGCCCAGCAGGACGAAGACGAAGGTGAGGACGCGGCCGGCCAGCTCGTTCGGCGCGGCGATCAGGGCGGCGCCCGCGACGATCCAGCCCGCCAGCAGCAGGAGGGCGTTGCGGCTGACGGCGGGGCGCGCCTCGTCGGCGATGGTCGGGGTCATGGCGGGCTCGCGGAGAGGAAGGCGTGGTCGGGTCCCTTGCGCACCACCAGGTCGGCGAGCGGGCGGGCGTGGACGATGTGGTCGTGCAGGGTCTTCAGGTTGACGTCGCGCCAGACCATGCGGGCCAGGGCGTCGGTCTGCTCGCGGCTCATGTGCCGGAAGCGGGCGTAGAACGAGGCGGGGTCGTGCTCGGCCGCCTCCCAGAGTTCGAGGAAGCGGGCGACGTACCAGCGCTCCAGATCGGCCTCGTCGGCTTCCAGATAGATCATGGCGTCGAGCAGGGCCGGCGGGCCGGTGTCGGGATGGCGCAGGGTCAGGCCCTCGATCACCAGGACGCTTGGCGGGGCGAGGGTGCGGGCCAGGGCCGGGTCGATGTCGTAGGTGACGTGCGAATAGGCCGGGAACACCGCCGGGCCTGTGCGGATGGCGGTGAGCGCCGTGCGCAGGGCGGGGTGATCGTAGGTGGCCGGCGCGCCCTTGGCCCCCAGCAGGCCGAGCGCTTCGAGCCGGGCGTTGGGCATGAGGAAGCCGTCGGTGCAGGCGACCTCCACCGAGGCGCCCTCTTGGGCCAGGCGCCCCGCGAGCTGGGCGGCGAAGGTGCTCTTGCCGACCGCGACCGAGCCTGTGACCCCCAGCAGGAACGGGCCGGCGGCGGGCCGATGCGGCGCCAGGAGGGCGGCGATGTCGTCGAGGGTCAAGGGCGGGCTCGCTGCGGCGGAGCGCGACTATAGGAGGAGGCCGGGGACCTTGGCGAGGTTGGGCCTCGGAATGGCCGAGGCGAAGGCGCCCTGCGCATTGGCCTTGTCGCGCGCCAGTTCGGCCCAGGCGGCGGCGAAGCCGGTGGGGGTGGCCTTGCTTGGCCGGGCGATGGCGAAGGCGGGCTTGCGGCCGGCCAGGGCGGCGGTGAGCTGGGCCCAGAGATCGAGGTCCTCCGTCGGCGCGGCGTCGCCCTGAGGCGGGCGGCCGGCGGCGATCAGGGCGGCGGTGCGGGCCACGGCGCCGTCATCCATCTGGATCGCGACCGGGCCGGGCGGCAGGCCCTTCAGCGCCGCGACGAGGGCGGTCAAGGCCATGCGCTGGGGCGTGGTGTAGCGCGCGCCGCCGGCCTGGCCGCTCGCCTCGGCGCCCTGGCGGCGGACATAGGCCCAGCCGCCGCATTTGAAGGCGGGGTGGAAGCTGGTCTGGATCCAGATCTGGTCGGTCATGGGCGGGGTTTAGCAGCTTGGGGAATCAGCCGCATGGTCTCTGCGCGAGGGGAGACGGACATGGCTGCGACCACCAACCATACGAGCGCCGAGAAACTGAACCAGGCCAACGAGGGCAAGCTGCCCGGCCACCTGGGACTGGAGATCGTGGAGGTGGCGGACGGCAAGGTGGTGGGGCGTTTCAAAGTCCGGCCGGACCTGGTGGCCCATACCGGCTACCTGCTGGCCGGGGCGGTGCTGTCGGTGGCCGACATCCTCTGCGCCTATGGCGTCTCGACCGCCTGGCCCGAGGGCGCCAACGGCTTCACCACCGCCGAGGTGAAGGCCAATTTCATGGGAACGCTGCGCGAAGGCGAGGCGGTCTGCACCGCCACCCTGCTGCACGGCGGGCGCACCACCCAGGTCTGGGACGCCAAGGTCGAGGATGCGGCCAGCGGCAAGCTGATGGCCGCGTTCCGCTGCACGCAGATCATCCTCTATCCGCGGGCATGAGCGGCCGCCTGGTCATCGTCACTGGCCCGCCCGGGGCCGGAAAGAGCACGATTTCCCGCGGGCTGGCGCTGGCGTGGCCGGCCGAGGCGGCCTTCCACGTCCATTCCGACGATCTTTGGACCTATTTCGTGAAGGGCCGCATTCCGCCGTGGGAGCCCCGGTCCGCGGCGCAGAACGCGGTCGTGACCGAGGCGATGGCCGCGCAGGCGGCGGCGTTGGCCAGCGCCTATCCCGTGATCTTCGACGGAGTGGTCGGGCCTTGGTTCCTGGAGCCGTTCCGTGAGGCGGCGCGGCGCGCGGGCGCGCGGCTCGACTACCTCGTCCTGCGGCCGTCGCGCGAGGCCACGGTCAGCCGGGGCGTATCGCGCGTGGGCCATCCCATGCGCGACCCCGAGGTCATCGGGCGGATGTGGGACCAGTTTTCGGACCTGGGCGACCTCGAAGGCCACGCCTACGACACCTCGCGCCTTTCCGCCGAGCAGGCGACGGCGGGCGCGCTGGCGGCCCTGGCGTCAGACGACTATCGCCTGATGTGAGGCGTCAGGCCTCGGCGGCGAGGCTGCGACGGCGATCGGCGCGGATCATCACGCCCACGCCGCCGAAGCCGGCGATCATCAGGGCCCAGGTGCTCGGCTCGGGCACGCCGGAGACGAACTTGAAGTTGTCCATCACGAACTGGCGGCCCTTGTCGGTGCAGTCGTTGATGTAGGTTTCGAAGGTCAGCTTGTCGACGCCGGCCCAGTCGGCCTGGAAGAGCTGCGGGCCCTTGGTGTTGAGCGTCAGGGTCTGCTTGTACTTCTGCACGCCGTCGGCGAGGCCGACGATGGTCAGCTTCAGCCCGTCGATCCAGGCGGCGGTGAAATAGGCGCTTTCGAAGGTGAACGTGCCGGTGGCCACCGAGACCGAGCTCTGCTTCAGGCCGTAGTCGTTGAAGGCGACGTTCTTCGGCGAAACCACGCCCTTGCCGTAGCCGGTGTTGCCGAGCCCGACCTTCTTGGGGCCGACGGTGCTGATGTTGCTCCAGTCGAAGCCTTCGTAATGGCCGAGCGCCTGAACGGCATGGCCGCGGTCGTCGAAGGTGATGACATCCGCGCAGGCCGAACCTGCCGCAAAAGCCGCCGCGCCGAGCGCCAAGGCCGCCACAATCGCTTTCATCGCCGATCCCCATACTCGCCCGCGCCGCACGCGGGCCTTGTCACCGATGGGGCGACTTGGGCCACAGGACTTGGCCCGCGCCAAGTCAATTCGCCCGGTCTGCGGGAAAGGCGCGGTTCGACTCGCCTCAGGGGAGAATCGGCCCGGCGATTTTGCCTTAGGCGTACTTCTCCATGTCCTCGTCGGAGACTTCGTAGTCGCCGTAGACGTTCTGGACGTCGTCGTCGTCGTCGAGGGCGTCGAGCAGCTTCATCAGGGTGGCGACCGCATCGCCGGTGACGGCGGTGGTGTTCTTCGGGCGCCAGATGATCTTGCTGGACTTCGGCTCGCCCAGCGCGCCTTCGAGCGCCGTCGCGACCTCGGCGAAGTCCTCGAAGGCGGTGTAGACGACGTGGCTGTCCTCGTCGGACTCGACGTCCTGGGCGCCGGCCTCGATGGCCGCCTCCATGACGGTGTCCTCCGAGCCGACGGCGGCCGGATAGGTCAGCTCGCCCATGCGGTCGAACTGGAACGTCACCGAGCCGGAGGCGCCGAGGTTGCCGCCGTTCTTGGCGAAGATGCTCCGGATGTTCGAGGCCGCGCGGTTGCGGTTGTCGGTCAGGCCCTCGACGATGAGGTTGACGCCGCCGGGGCCGAAGCCTTCGTAGCGCACTTCCTCGTAGTTTTCGCCGTCGCCGCCGGCGCCCTTCTTGATGGCCCGCTCGATGTTGTCCTTGGGCATCGATTCGGCCTTGGCGTTGGCGACGGCCAGGCGCAGGCGGGGATTCATCGCCGGGTCGGGCATGCCCGTCTTGGCGGCGACGGTGATCTCGCGCGACAGCTTGGAGAACAGCTTGGACCGCGCCGCGTCCGCGCGGCCCTTGCGGTGCATGATGTTCTTGAACTTGGAATGTCCAGCCATGGGTCTCTCTGAAAGTTCAGTGGGCGGCTTCTAGCGCCCCGCGCGCCCGAACGCCAGCGGGCGAGGGTCAGCCCTCTGCGGGTTCGCAGTCGAACCTCTCGACGGCGCCCCCGGCCAGGCGGAACACGGCGTCCTGGGGCACCTCCTGCGCCCAGGTCTCCTCGCGGCTCAGACCCAGATAGGCGCCGCGCACCACGCGGCCCGATCCGCCGTGGCTGACCACGATCACCTTGCGCTCGGGCTCGGGCGGCAATTCCGCCAGCCAGTCGCCGACGCGGGCTTCGACCGTCTCGACGCCCTCGCCGCCCGGCGCCGCGAACTGCCAGCCGCCCTGCCCGAAGGTCTCGGGATGCTCGGCGGCGAGCTCGTCGCGCAGCCGCCCGTCCCACCGCCCGAACGACACCTCGATGACCCGGCGGTCGGTTTCGACCGGCAGGCCGAGGGCTTCGCCGATCAGGCGGGCGGTGGCCTGGGCGCGGCCGAGCGGGCTTGCGACAAGGCGCCAACCGTCAGGTTTTCCGATCAGGCTCCGCAACAACCTGCCGATGGCCGCGCCCTGGGCTCGGCCGAGGTCGGTCAGCGGTGAGTCGAGCCATCCCTGCATTCGCCGCTCGGCGTTGAACTGGGTCTGGCCGTGACGGACGAGGTAGATCATGCGGCCACGGGCGCGCAGGCCAGGCGGTCGACCGCGCCCCCCGCCAGCCGGAAGATCGCGTCCTGGGGCGTGTCCTGGGCCATGGTCGCCTCGCGCGAGAGGCCCAGATAGGCGCCGCGCATCAGCACGCCGGCGATGCCGTGGCTGACGGCGATCACCTTGCGCTCGCCCTCGGGCGGCAGGGCCGCGAGCCAGGGGCGCACGCGGGCGTCGACGTCCTCGAACCGCTCGCCGTCGGGACTGCCGAACACCCATTCGCGGCCGGCGAAGGCCTGTGGGTGCTCCACCCGCAGGTCGGCGTACATCCGGTTCTCCCACGCGCCGCAGCCGACCTCGATCAGGGCCGGGTCGATCTCCACCGGCAGGCGCAGGGTCTGGGAGACGATGGCCGCCGACTGCCGCGTGCGCCGCAGGGGACTGGCGAGGATGCGCCAGCCCGAGAGGTCGTCGATCTGGTCGAGCAGGACCTGGGCCATCGCCCGCACCTGGGCCATGCCCAGCGAGGTGAGCTGGGAGTCGGTCTGGCCCTGCAGGCGGCCGTCGCGGTTGTAGTCGGTCTGGCCGTGACGCAGCAGGTAGATCATTTCTTGCGCCGCACGACCGGGTGCGAGGAGGAGAGGCCGCCGTCGACCACGATGGCCTGGCCGTTGACATAGGAGGACTCGTCGCTGGCCAGGAACAGGGCGGCGCCCGCGATCTCGATCGGCACGCCGCCGCGGGTGAGCGGGTTGAGCTGGCCGATCTTGTCCTCGTTGCCGCGCGCGCGGGCGCCTTCGAAGATCGGCTTGGTCATGCCGGTCTCGATCAGGCCAGGGCAGATGGCGTTGACCCGCACGCCGGTCCCGTAGAACTCGTTGGCCGAGGTCTGGGCGAGGCTGATGACCCCGGCCTTGGACGCCGAATAGGGCGAGCCGCCCGCGCCCGAGCGGATGCCGGCAACCGAGGCGGTGCAGATGATCGAGCCCTTGCCGGCCGGGATCATCACCCGCGAGGCGTGCTTCACCAGCAGGAAGGCCCCGATCAGGTTGACCCGCAGGATCTCGGCCCAGAAGGCGCCGTCCTGCTCGTCGAAGGTCGTCCAGCCGCCGGAGATCCCGGCGTTGGCCCAGGCGACGTCGAGGCCGCCGTATTCGGCCAGCGCCTTGGCGACCAGGCTTTCGACGAAGGCTTCGTCGCCGGCGTCGCCGGTCAGGGCCGTGACCTTGCCGCCGGCCTGGCGGACCAGATCGGCGGTCTCGTTCACGCTGTCCATCTTGTCGGCGATGACCAGGTTCGCGCCCTCCTGGGCGAACAGGATCGCACTGGCGCGGCCGATGCCGGAGCCGGCGCCGGTGATGATCGCGGTCTTGCCGGAAAGACGTCCCATTGAGTTCCTCTTGAGGCTTGGGTTCAGGCGCGCGCGGCGGCGGCCAGGATGGCGTCGATGAAGGTGTCGTAGAGGCCGGGCGGCACGTCATGGCCCATGCCGGGCACGACGCGCAACTCCGCCCCGGGGATGGCCGCGGCCGTGGCCTGGCCGCCGGCCAGCGGGACCAGCGGATCGTCGGCGCCGTGCAGCACCACGGCCGGAACCGACAGGCTGGAGAGCCGGTGGGTGCGGTCGCCGTCGCCGCGGATGGCGCCCATCTGCCGGGCCGTGCCGGTCGGGTTGTAGGCGCGGGCGTGTTCGTCGACGGCGCGCTGGCGCAGGGCGCCTTCGGGCCAGGGATAAGCCGGGCTGCCGATCACCAGGGCGTTCTTCACCTGGAAGTCGAGGAAGGCCTCGTAGTCGCTGGCTGGATCGGGCGGGGCCGCGGTCAGGACGGCGCCGGCCTCCGGCGTCGGGTCGAGCGTGCCGGGCGCGCCCGTGGCCGACATGATCGAGGTCATCGACAGCACCCGGCCGGGATGCTCGATGGCCACGGCCTGGACGATCATGCCGCCCATGGAGACCCCGGCGATGTGGGCCTTGGCGACGCCGGCCGCATCCAGCACCGCCATGGCGTCGGCGGCCATGTCCGAGAGGCTGTAGCGTTCGCCCGGCTGGAACCAGGTGGAAAGGCCGGTGTCGCGGTTGTCGAAGCGGATCACGCGGTAGCCGCGGGCGGCGAGTTGTTCGCAGAAGGGCGCGGGCCAGCGGGTCATCTGCGAGCCGAGGCCGTTGATCAGCAGGATGGTCGGGGCCGACGGATCGCCGAAGGATTCGTATTCGATCTCGACGGCGCCGTTCTTCGCGCGGGGCATGGGCGTCTCCATTCAGATCCTCCCCTGCCGGGGGAGGCGGATCGGCGCGGAGCGCCGAGACGGAGGGGGCCAGCGGCCGATGGGTCGAAGTCCCCCTCAGTCAGCTTCGCTGACAGCTCCCCAGAGGGGGAGCCTCTTCAGCCTTAAGGAACCAGCACCACGCGGCCGACGGCGGCGCGGCTTTCGATATAGGCATGGGCGCCGGCGGCGTCGGACAGCGGGAAGACCTTGTCGACCAGGACTTCCAGCTCGCCGCGGGCGGCCTCGTCGATCAGGCGCTGGATGTTGTCGTGCACGCGGTCGGTCATGATCTCGGCGCCCAGGAAGACGCCGCGAAGCTGGCGATTGCCGCCCATCATGGTCCCGACATCGACCACCATCGGCTCACGGCCGGCGGCGCCGACCATGGAGACGCGGCCGCGATAGGCGAGCGCGTTGATCGAGCCCTGCAGGGTCGGGCCGCCGACCGAATCGACCACTACGTCGACGCCCTTCTTGTCGGTCAGGCGCATGACCTCCTTCACCACGTCCTCGCGGGCGTAGTTGATACCGTGGTCGAGGCCCAGCGGCTTCAGGCGCTCCAGCCGCTCGTCCGAGGAGGCGGTGGCCAGCACCGTCGCGCCCGCGCGCTTGGCGAGCTGGATGGCCGCGACGCCGACGCCCGAGGCGCCGGCCTGGACCAGCACGGTCTCGCCGGCCTTCAGGCGGCCGGCCTCGAACAGGCAGTCGTCGGCGGTGCCGAAGGTGACGGGGATGGCCGCGGCCTTCTTGACGTCGTAGCCGTCCGGGATGACCCAGCAGTTGCGGGCCGGGACGGAGCGCAGTTCGGCGTGGCTGCCCCAGTTGTTCACGGTGGCGACCTTCTGGCCGATCTTCAGGTGGGTGACCTGCTCGCCCACGGCGACGATCTCGCCCGCGGCCTGGTAGCCGACGATGTGCGGATTGGTCATCAGCGGCCCGCGCCAGCGGTTGAGCGTGTCGCCGCCTTCGATGGCGATGGCCTCGACCTTGATGATGACGCCCCTGGGATGCAGGTCCGGATCGGGGAAGTCCTCGTATTTCAGGACCTCGGGGCCGCCGTTCTCGTAATAGACCGCCGCCTTCATGCGCTTCCTCCAAATGGCTTAAACAATTGTTTGAGGACGCTAACGGCGGGCCGTGGGCGACGCAAGGGAAAGGCGGCCGGCGCCTTGCAGCGGCGGACGGACTGAAGTCCCATCGTACAGATTCGGGACGGGCGAGAGCAGTGGGGCTTGATGGCCGGTCAGTTACGGGAGAGCGCGCGGCCGCCGGGCGATGCGCGCCTGGTGGTCGAGACCATGTACCAGGTCGCGGCCGACCCGGAGGCTTGGGAACAGCTCGTCCAGGTGCTGGACGACGACGGGCAGGAGCCGACGCCCGAGCTGGTGCGCGACCTGGCGCTGAGCGAGGACATCGCCCGCCTGACCCAGCGGCGCGACGAGGGCCCCAATGCGGCGCGCCGGCCCGACCTGGGCTGGGTGCTGCTGTCGCCGGGCCGCAAGGCGCTGGCCTGGAACGGGGCGGCGGCGGAAATCCTGGGCGGCATGGGCGAACTGGCGCAGGGACAGGCCATCGTCTTCGACGATCCGGCCAATGACGAGGCCCTGGCCCAGGCGTGCGCGCGGACGCAGCGGCAGGCCGGGCAGGTGATCGTCAAGCTCGACCGCGACGACGAGGAAGGGCCGGCCTTCGCCTATCTGACGCGCGGGAGCGCCCTGGCGGGGCTGGCCGGCGCCGACCTTCCCGACAGCCTGGACGCGGACGCCGGCCTGGCGCTGGTGTTTCCGGCCGCCAGCGTGACGAGCAGCCTGTGGGCCTCGATCCGCGACAGCTTCGGCCTGACGCCGGCCGAGGTCCGCCTGGCGCGCAAGCTGCGCGACGGCCGCACCCTGCAGGATGCGGCGGCCGAACTGGCGGTGAGCGTCAACACCGTGCGCAACCAGCTCCGCGCGATCTTCGACAAGATGGGCCTGAAGCGGCAGAGCGACCTGATCCGCGCCCTGACGGAGCTGTCGAGCCTGGCCGGGCTGATCGACGGCCAGGAACGCGCGCGGGCGCAGGAGATGGAGCTGCTGCAGGCCCCGCCGCTGAAGTTCGTGACCCTGAGCGACGGGCGGCGGCTGGCCTATCGCGAATACGGCGATCCGCTGGGCAAGCCGTTGCTGGCCTTCCACGAAGGGCTGGGCTCAAGCCTGCTGCCGCCAGGCAGCGAGCGGATCGGACGCGAGCTGGGCTTGCGGATCGTCTGCGCCGAGCGGCCGGGGTTCGGGCAGTCGGACCCGCGCGAGGACTACAGTTTCGAAGGCGTGGCCGCCGACATGGTCGAGCTGTGCGACCAGATCGGGCTGGACCGGGTGCGGATCGGCGGGGTGCTGTCGGGCGCGCCCTCGGCGATCCAGACGGCGATCGCGCTCGGCGATCGGGCGGTGAAGGTGCAGCTCTATTCCGGGCGCCCGCCGCGCGCGCCGGAGTTCACGCCCGGCAATCCGCTGGTGATGTTCCGCCGGGGGATCGAGGAGAACTCCTGGGTGCTGGAGAGCTTCTTTGCGATCCTGCGCATGCGGCTGTCGACGGCCATGCTGGAGCGCATCGTGCGGCGTTCCAGCGTCCATTCGCCGGGCGACCTGGACTATCTGGACAGCCATCCGGAGACCTCGACCTTCCTGACGGCCTATATCGGCGAGGCCCTGGCGCGGTCGAGCCGCGGGCCGGTGGACGAGATCCGCGCCTTCCGCCGGGCGCGGAACATGGACATCGGCGCCCTGCGCGCGCCGCTGGTCGTCTGGCACGGGGAACAGGATCATTTCGCGCCGCTGGCGCCGCTGCTGGCCTTCCTGGGCGACCGGGCCAGCGAAGTGAACGTGATGCCGGGCGTCGGGCACATGATGATGCTGAAACACTGGCGCGGCCTGCTGGCGGACGCTGCGGCCTGAGCCAAAAAAGGCAGGTTCCCCCGACGCGCCATAGTGCATTTGTGTCATGCGCGGCCGCCCGGCGCCGTGGCAACCTTCGCTCATCGGATGCGATTTGTCGGGTGGGACAAATGATCATGAAAACGAGATCGAGACGGGCGGGGAGCGTCGGCGCATGGCCGTCGCCGCATCTCGCCGCCGTCTCCGACGCAAAGAGTCCGGCCGCTTCGCTCCGGGCTCGAGGATCCGCCGCCGAAGCCCCACCCAGCAGAGGCGGCGGATCCACTCTCTCTTTCGAGGGCTAGGCTACTAGCGGGAGCCGGGCAGCTCGGAACCCCGGCGTACTGGTCGATCTCGGGGGAGTTCCGACCAGACCTCTAGGAGAAGCGGACGCGGGTCCCTGGGGGAGCCGCGTCCGTATTCTTTTTGAATTTCAGGCGTTGCGCCCGGCGAAGGCGCGGATGGCGGCGATGATCGCGTCCTGGTCTTCCGGCGTCAGATAGGGGTGCATGGGCAGGCTCATGACCTTGCCCGCCTTGGCGTCGGTGACCGGCAGGCCGCCCGGCGCCGGATAGGCCGAATAGACGTCCTGGCGGTGGATCGGGATCGGATAGTAGACGGCGGTCGGGATCTCGTGGCCCTTCAGGTGGGCGATCAGGCCGTCGCGGTCGCCCACTTCGATGGTGTACTGGGCCCAGACGCTGACCCCGCCCTCGATCACCTTGGGAACGGCGACGACGTCGGAGAGACCGGCGGCGTAGCGGGCCGCGACGCGGTTGCGGGCCTCGATCTCGTCGGCGAAGATCGACAGCTTCTGCAGCAGGACCGCGGCCTGGATGGTGTCCATGCGGCTGTTCATGCCGATGCGCAGGTTGAGGTACTTCGGGTCGTGGTCGAAGGTCTTGCCCTCGAGGTCGGACTTCACCGCCTGGCCGTGGACACGCAGGGAAACGAGGATGTCGTGCAGGCGCGCGTCCTTGCAGAGCACCGCCCCGCCGTCGCCGTAGCAACCCAGCGGCTTGGCCGGGAAGAAGCTGGTGGTGGCGACGTCGGCCCAGTGGATCGGATGCTGGCCGTTCAAGGTGCAGCCGAAGCCCTGGGCGCTGTCGGCGATGAGCTTCAGGCCGTGTTTCCTGGCCACCGCGGCGATGGCCGGATAGTCGGCCGGCTGACCGAACAGGTCGACGGCGATCACCGCCCTGGGCGTCAGCTCCCCGTCGGCCTTCACCGCCTCGATGGCGCGGTCCAGGGCGGCGGGGTCGAGGTTGTAGGTGTCCGGCAGGATGTCCACGAACACCGGCGAGGCGCCGACCAGGGGCATGACCTCGGCGGTGGCGGCGAAGGTGAAGGAGGGGCAGAAGACCGCGTCGCCCGGCCCGATCCCCCAGGCCATCAGCGGCAGTTGCAGCGCCTCGGTGCCCGAGCCGCAGGAGAGCACGAAGGGCGCCTGGCCGAACGCGCCCAAGGCCGTCTCGAACTGGGCGATCTCCGGTCCCATGACATAGGCGCCCGAGCGGACGACCTTGAGGATGGCGTCTTCCAGCGGCTGGCCCAGGCGGGCGCGTTGGCTCTGCAGGTCGATGAACGGAATCGGCATGGGAACATCCGGCGATACGAAGCGGGGCGCTTCATGGCATGCGCCGCGAGCCTAGGCCAAACACGCTTGTTTTCGGAAGGTTTCGCCGTGCGGACCCCGGGGCGGCCGGGCCTCTAGAACTCCTCCCACTCGTCGGCCGCCGCAGCGAGCTTGGCCTGGGCGGCGCGAGCCGGGCTGCGGGCCGGGGCGTGGCGGCCAGCCTGGGCGACCTGCGGGCGGGTGCGGGCCTGGGCCGCCGACGCGGCCGCGCCGGTGTTGAAGCGGGCGACCAGGCGTTCCAGCTCGACCCCCTCGCCCTTGAGGCTGGTCGCCGCGGCGGTGACCTCCTCGACCATGGCGGCGTTCTGCTGGGTGACCTGATCCATCTGGTTCACCGCGCTGTTGACCTCGTTGAGGCTGGTCGACTGCTCGTTGGCCGACTGGGCGATCTCGGAGATCAGGCTGTCGATCTCGGCGACCTTGGCGACGATGCCGCTGAGGGCCTCGCCGGTGTCGCCGACCAGCTTCACGCCGCGCGCGACCTGGGCGGTGGAGTTTGAGATCAGGGCCTTGATCTCCTTGGCCGCGTCGGCCGAACGCTGGGCGAGGGCGCGGACCTCCTGGGCGACGACGGCGAAGCCCTTGCCGGCGTCGCCGGCGCGGGCGGCCTCCACCCCGGCGTTGAGGGCCAGAAGATTGGTCTGGAAGGCGATCTCGTCGATCACCCCGATGATCTGGGTGATCTGGCCGGAGCTCTGCTCGATCTCGCCCATGGCGGCGACCGCCCCGCGGACCACTTCGCCGGAGTGGCTGGCGTCCTCCTTGGCGGTGGAGGCGGCGGACGAGGCCTGGCGCGCGCCGTCGGCGCTGCGCTTGACCGCGGCGGTCACCTGGTCGAGCGCGGCGGCGGTCTCCTCCAGGCTGGCGGCCTGCTGCTCGGTGCGGTGGGAGAGGTCGTTGGAGGCGGCGGCGATCTCGTCGGAGCCGCTGCGCAGCGCCCCGGTCGATTCGGAAATCGCGCCGATGGCGGCGCGCAGGCTCTCGACCGCGGCGTTGAAGTCGGTACGGATCTGCTCGTGGGCGCCGGTGAAGCTGGCGTCGATGCGGGTGGTGAGGTCGCCCTCGGCCAGGCGCTTGAGGCTCGCGGCCAGGGCGGCGACGATGCGGCTCTGCTCCTCCTCGGCGGCGCGGCGCTGGGCGTCGGCCTCCTGGCGGGCGGCTTCGAGCGCTTCGAGATAGACCGAGATGCCGAAGTCCATGTCGAGCAGGGTCGCCTTGATCAGCGCGCTCAGTTCGGCGGCGGTCTGCCGGGAGCCGACGTTCTTCGAGCCGAAGCCGCCCTTGGGCCAGCGGGCGGCGAGGATCTTCTCGACCAGGGTCTCCAGCACCAGGGCGTAGCCGCCGATATACCAGCGCGGCTCCAGGCCGATCTTGGCGTGGACCTCGCCGACCGTGGTGACGGCGGCGACATAGCGGTCGTCCAGCACGCCGCTGGAGATCGTCTCCCAGTGGGCGAGCTGCTTGTTCTTGGCGCTGGTGATCTGGCTTTCGCCGCTGAAGAACCTGAGCGTCTGCGGCGTCTTGCGGACCGACTCATAGAAGCGGTCCAGGGCGCCGGGCAGCTCCTTGACGATGATCGGCTTGACGCTGCGGATGTCCTGCAGGGCGTCCGGCGTGAGCCGGATGAAGTCCAGCCGCTCGGCCAGGGCGTTCGACGAAGTCATGATCCCCCCCTTTGGGGATATATCCTTTGATGAGGGGCATGACGCCGAGGTTTGGTTAAGATCGAAATAACGTCGCGTTATGATAAGTGAATGTCATGTGTTGATTTTGCGCAGAATACGCAATTTGCGCGCAGGCGGCGTAACTTTACTATGATAACTTAAGTAACCGGTTTGGGCGGGGCGGTGGAGGAACCGCGTAATTTGCGTAAAGGGCGCCTCAAAGGTCCAGGCCGAGGTCGTCGTGCAGGTGCCTGCGGGTCGCAGCCTCGAAGGCGCCCGGCCAGTCCAGGCCAAGATCGGTCGCCAGCCGCCGGGCGCGCGGCAGGAAGAGGGCGGCGATGGCGCGGTTGGCGGCGAGGATCGCGGCCTCGTTGGCGGCGGGGGGGACGACGGCCTCCAGGGCCGTGCGCTGCTCGGCGGTCAGGAAGGCGTTGAGGCGCTTGACGCCGCGCGCGCCGGGCGGAAGGGCGTTCTCCTCGAGGAAGAGATCGACGGTCAGGCGGCGCAACAGGTCGAAGCCCTGCTGGGCGACGATCCATTCCTGGCGGGCGACCGCGACGGGCAGCAGGCCAAGGACGCGGATGAACTCGTCGGCGATGGCCGAGACCCGCGCGGGCGAACCGGCGTCGCGCGCCCGCTCGCGGGGTGGCGGCGTCTCGTCCAGATCGCCGGCCAGGCGCTGAAGGGAGGCGCCGTCCTGGGCCGCGAACTCGGCCGGGGTCAAGAAGGCGATGTCGAAGCGCATCCATTCAGGGGTGATCGCCGAGACGATGCGGCCGTGGACCAACTGGCCGAACACCTGGGGCGGCAGGTCGGGCCGCGGACGGCGGAAGTCGGCGATCAGGGCGGGGAGGTCGGCGGCCTCGGCCACCACGGTCAGGTCGAGGTCGCTCCAGGCGTCGCCCTCGCCGCGGCCGAAGCTGCCCGACAGCCAGAGCGAGCGCACGCGCGGATCGGCGGCGAGCGCGGCCCTGAGTTCGCTCAACAGGGCCTGGTGTTCTGCGGTCATGGGCGAGCCTCCGATCGAGGAAGGTTCGCCCGGCCGTTGCGATGGCGGCAAACGACTTCGCGGCCCGATGTTCGTGACCTGAGGACGCGGGGGGCTTGCGCGCCATCCCGACCCGGCCGGGATGGCGCGGCAGGCATCCCTAGATCTGCCGGGTGCGGCCTTCCCAGTAGGGGGCGCGGACCTTGTTGCGTTGGACCTTGCCGGCCTCGGAGCGGGGCAGGTCGTGGACGAAGTCCAGGCTGCGCGGCACCTTGAACGAGGGCAGGGCCTTGCGGGCGAAGTCGAGGATCTCCTGGGCCAGGGCCTCGGAGGGCTGGTAGCCGGGCTTCAGCAGGATGACCGCCTTGACCTGCTCGCCCCACTCGTCGTGCGGGACCCCGACCGTGGAGCTGTCGGCGACGGCGTCGTGCTTGATCAGCTCGTTGTCGATTTCCTGCGGGTAGATGTTCACCCCGCCGGAAATGATCGTCTCGGCGTTGCGGCCGGTGAGGAACAGGTAGTCGTCCTCGTCGAAATAGCCGACGTCGCCCATGGTGAAGAAGTCGCCGACCCGGTTGGCGGCGGTCTTGGCGGCGTCCTTGAAGTAGGTGAAGCCGCCGCCGGGCGGGAGCTGGTGATAGATGCCGCCGGGCACGCCGGGCGGGCAGTCGTTGCCTTCTTCATCGAGGATGCGGACCTGCAGCAGGGCCGGGCGCTTGCCGACGCTGCCCGGCTTCTTCAGCCACTCCTCGGAGGAGATGGTGAAGCCCGCGCCGCCTTCGGAGCCGGCGTAGTATTCCGACAGCACCGGGCCGAACCATTCGATCATGGCGTGCTTGACCTCCGGCGGGCAGGGCGCCGCGCCGTGGACGATGTATTTCACATGGTCGACCGGATATTTCGCCTTCACCTCGTCCGGCAGGGCCAGCAGGCGCTGGAACATGATCGGGACCAAGTGCAGGTGGGTGATCTTCTGCTCGGAGATCGTGCGCAGGACCAGTTCGGAATCCCACTTGTCGAGGAAGTGCAGTGGGGCGCCTGCGCCCATGGCCGCACGGATGTCGAAGGCCAGCGGCGCGGCGTGATAGGCCGGGCCGGCGCAGAGCTGGATCGAATTCTCGTCATAGCCGCGCAGGGCGTACATCGAGCTCGGCGTGACGGGAGGGTTCTCGCGATACACGCCCTTGGGCCGGCCGGTGGTGCCGGAGGTGTACATCATCTGGTTGCCGAGCACCGGATCGGGAATGTCCGAGCCGTCGAACGGGGCGATGGCTTCCTCGTAGTCCTGGAACCCGGCGATGGGGCCGCCGACCGCCAGTTTCAGCACCACGTTCGGGCACTGCGCCACCACTTCGGGCAGGACGGCGATGCGGGCCTCGCCCACCAGCACCTTGGCCTCGCAGTCGTTGACGATGTAGGCGATCTCGTCGGCGGTCAAGTGCCAGTTGACCGGGGTGATGCGCAGGCCCGACCGCAGGGTGGCGGCCTGGACCTCTACGAACTCGGCGCGGTTGGAGCAGACGATGGCGAGGGCGTCGCCCTTGCCCAGGCCATGCTGGCGGAAGAGGCGCGTCAGCTTGTTGGCTACGGCGTTGACCTCGGCGAAGGTGCGCGAGGACCCGTCGGGGTTCACGACCGCGACCTTGTCCGGCGTCAGCCGCGCCCAGACAGCCGTGGTCATCCCGACGGCGGCGGCCTGGTCCAGGGTTTCTTCCAGGCTGGGGCGCTCTTTCAAATCTTCCATCAAATCCTCCCGACGCCGCGCGCCGCGAAGGCATGCGCCAGCGTTCTTTATCTATGGCCCGCGGCGGAAATCTTCCGACCCGCCAGCACGAAATATGAGCTGC
Source organism: Phenylobacterium sp. SCN 69-14 (assembly GCA_001724985.1). Taxonomy (GTDB): domain Bacteria; phylum Pseudomonadota; class Alphaproteobacteria; order Caulobacterales; family Caulobacteraceae; genus Phenylobacterium. The sequence goes on along the minus strand of MEEW01000006.1, from coordinate 6,342 downwards.
AGCATGGGGTCGCTTCCGTATCGGAAGCCTACCATGACAGGGCCGGGCCGCCACGACAACGGCGCCTGATATCCAAACATTGATCGGATCGCCCGAGGCTGGTCCCGATTGTCGGCCGCCCCAGGCCGATGCCTAGAAGTTTTTTCGACACTCGCGCTAAATTTGCATCCCAGGTCAAAACGGGTCTGGCGCAGCGCGTAAAGCCGCGCCAAAATGATCCGCATACTTCAGATTGGAATCTTGCCATGGGCGAGTCACACCCCTCCAGACGGGGTGCGCGCGCCGCTGACTCCAGCCCGCCGAGGGTGGATGTCAGCGAGATGCCGCGCGTGCTGCAGCGGATTTCGGCGCTCGCCCTGCGCTATCCAGGCCGGCTGGCGCTGGCCGTCGCCTGTTCGGTCGGGGCCGCGGCCGCCTCCCTCACCCTGCCGCGGCTGTTCGGGGCCGGGGTCGATCACGCCGGGGCGCTGCTGAAGGCCGGCGGCGCGCAGGCCGGGCAGGCGCAGAGCGCGCTGATGGGCGTGGCCCTGCTGGTGATCGCCGCCACGGTGGTCCGCGGCCTGCTGACCATGACCAGCGGCTATCTCGGCGAATATGTCAGCCAGAGGGTCGGCTACGACCTGCGCCTGCAATATTTCCAGCAGTTGCAGCGGCTGAGCTTCGGCTTCCACGACCGCATCCATTCCGGCGACCTGATCACGCGCGGCATGCTCGACCTGGAGGGGGCGCGGGTCTTCATCCAGAACGGCCTGATGCAGTCGGTGTCGCTGGTGCTGCTGCTGGGGTTCTCGGCCTGGATGATGCTGTCGACCGACCTGGTGATGGGCGCCATCGGCCTGGCGTTCGCGCCGATCGCCGGCTGGGCGCTGGCGCGGATGGGCTTCCTGCTGCGGGTCACCTGGCTGCGGGTGCAGGAGCTGATGGCGGTGCTGACCCTGACCATGGAGGAGAACCTCCAGGGCATTCGGGTGGTGCGCGCCTTCGCCGGCAAGCGGTTCGAGATGGCCAAGTTCGACAAGGCCTCGCTGGACGCGCTCGGCTACGCCTACATGCGGATCACCCTGCGGTTCCGGGCGGTGTCGGTGATGACCGTCAGCTTCTACGGCTCGATGGGCCTGCTGCTGTGGTACGGCGGGCACAAGGTCGTGGGCGGGACCATGAGCGTCGGCCGCCTGACCGAATTCCTCACCTACATGACCCTGCTGCAGACGCCGATCCGGCAGATCGCCATGATCTTCAATGCCGCGGCGCGGGCGACCTCGTCCGGGGCGCGGGTGTTCGAGGTGCTGGACCTGGAGCCGGAGATCGCCGACGCGCCGGGCGCGCGGCCGCTGGCGCCGACCGCCGGGACCTTGCGGTTCGACAAGGTCGGCTTTTCCTATGCGCCCGGCACCAAGCCGGCGCTGAGCGACATCAGTTTCGAGGTTCGCGCTGGCGAGACCCTGGGCGTCGTCGGCGCGCCGGGCGGCGGCAAGTCGACTATCGCCAACCTGATCCCCCGCTTCTACGACGTGAGCGAGGGCGCGATCACCATCGACGGCCAGGACATCCGCGACGTGACGCTGGAATCGCTGCGCCAGTATGTCGGGCTGGTGCAGCAGGAGGCGTTCCTGTTCGACGCCTCGGTCGGCCACAACGTCGCCTATGCCGATCCCTGGGCGGAGGACGAGACGATCGAGGGCGCGGCGCGGACCGCCCAGATCCACGACCACATCGCCGGCCTGCCCGAAGGCTACGAGACGCGGGTGGGCGAGCGCGGCGTGGCGCTTTCCGGCGGGCAGCGCCAGCGGATGAGCATCGCCCGCGGCGTGGCGCCGGGCCCTGGCCTGATCATCTTCGACGACTCGACGGCGGCCATCGATGCGGTGACCGAGCGGCGGGTGCGCGAGGCCCTGGCCGAGGCGACCGCGGCCAAGGCGACGATCATCATCGCCCACCGGCTGTCCTCGCTGATGCACGCCGACCAGATCCTGGTGCTGGACGAGGGCTGCATCGTCGAGCGCGGCCGCCATGCCGAGCTGGTGGCGGCCGGCGGCGTCTATGCCGACCTCTATGACCTGCAGACACGCGCCGACGCCGAGGCGGTGCTGGACGAGACCGCCGCATGAACCAGGCCGAACCACGCAAGCCGAGAGCCTCGCTGGGCTCGTCGGAGGGAGAGGACATCTTCGGGACCTTCGACGCCGGGGTGGCGCGGCGGTTCCTGTCCATGCTGAAGCCGCATCGGCGCTCGTTCGCGATCGCGGTGGTCGCGGTGCTGGCCTCGGCGGCGTCGGTGGTGACGATCCCGGCCCTGATCGGGCGGGCGGTGGATGCGGCGGTGGCGCGCGACGGGGCGCTGCTGGACCGCACCCTGATGGTCTTCGGCGCGCTGGTGCTGGTCTATTCGGCGGCCTTCTTCCTGGAGCAATGGCTGTCGGCGCGCCTGGCCCAGCGGGTGATCTTCGACATCCGCCGCCAGATGTTCGAGCATTTTCAGGACGTGTCGCTGTCCTTCATGGACAAGACCCATGTCGGGCGGATCATGGCCCGGCTGCAGGGCGACGTGAACGCCCTGCAGGAGTTCCTCGAAAGCTCGACCGGGGCGATCGGCGACCTGGTCATGCTGATCGGGATCGCCGCCGTGCTGGTCAGCATGGACTGGAAGCTGGGGCTGCTGACCCTGACGGTGCTGCCGGCCCTGATCGCCATCCGCGCGGTCTGGCTGCCGTTCTCCAAGACCAGTTTCCGCGATGCGCGCGATGCGTCCTCCACCGCCAACTCGGCCCTGGCCGAGAACATCAACGGCGTGCGCACGGTGCAGGAAAGCCGCCGCGAGGCGCTGAACTTCGAGCTCTACCGCGAAAAGGCGCTGGAGAACTTCAACGCCCAGGCCCATGCGTCGTGGATGACCCAGATCATGGTGCCGACCGTCGACATCCTGACGGGCCTGGCCATGGCCATCGTCATCGTGATCGGCGGCAACGCCGTCCTGAGCGGCCGGCTGGAGGTGGGGGTGATGGTCGCCTTCATCTTCTATGTGCAGCGGTTCTTCGATCCGGTGCGGATGCTGTCGATGCAGTACACGGTGATGCAGCGGGCCATGGCCGCCGCGCACCGCATCTTCGAGGTGCTGGACGTGAAGGTGACGATCCAGGACGCGCCGGGCGCGCAGGCCCTGCCGGCCGATGCGGCGACGGTGGAATTCCGCAACGTGACCTTCGGCTACGACCCCCGGCGGCCGATCCTGCACGATGTCAGCCTGAAGGTGAATCCGCGCGAGGTGGTGGCCCTGGTCGGGCCGACCGGCTCGGGCAAGACCTCGATCATCGCCCTCGCCCACCGCTTCTACGAGGTCGACCAGGGCCAGGTGCTGGTCGGCGGCCGCGACGTGCGCGAGGTGACGCTGGATTCGCTGGGCCGGACCATCGGCATGGTGCTGCAGGAGCCGTTCCTGTTCACCGGCACCATCGAGGAGAACATCCGCTACAACACCGAGGGCGCGAGCTTCGAGGACATCGTGGCGGCGGCCAAGGCGGTGGCGGCGCACGACTTCATCATGCGCCTGCCGGGCGGCTACCAGACGCGGCTGGGCCAGCGCGGGCGCAACATCTCCATGGGCCAGCGCCAGCTCATCTCGTTCGCGCGCGCCCTGGTGGCCGATCCGCAGATCCTGATCCTCGACGAGGCGACCGCGAACATCGACTCCTTCACCGAACAGGCGATCCAGAAGGCGCTGAAGGTGCTGTTCGCCGGACGCACCTGCATCGTCATCGCCCACCGGTTGGCGACCATCCGCGACGCCGACCGGATCATCGTCCTGCAGCAGGGGCGCATCCTGGAACAGGGGCCGCACGAGGAGCTGATGGCGAACGGCGGGCTCTATGCGCGGCTCTACACCTCCGCCCACGCCTCGTTCGACGACCAGGCGGTGGCGACGACGGGCGATGCGGAGTTCGCGACCCGGACGTGAGGTTCCGCCACTCCGCTCATGCCGGCTTTCGCCGCGATGAGCGGATGGGTAGGGTCGAGCCGCCCACCGCCATTTCGGAGTTCCCATGATCCGCACGGCCGCCGCCGCCCTCGCCCTGTCCCTGCTGGCGTCCAGCGCGCTGGCCCAGGCGCCGATCGATCCGCAGCGGCTGTCGGAGATCACCCGGACGCTGGCCTCGGACGCGTTCGAAGGGCGCGCGCCCGGAACGCCGGGCGAGGAGAAGACGGTCGACTACCTGGTGCGAGCCTTCAAGGCCCTGGGGCTGGAGCCGGCCGGGGACAAGGGCCGCTTCACCCAGGACGTGCCGCTGGTGCGGTTCCAGATGAAGGACGGCGGCCGTTTCGCCTTCGACCTGAAGGGCCAGGCGCGGCCGCTGGAGCGCAACCGGGACATCGCCGCCTCGACCCAGCGGCCGGTGGACCAGGTGACGATCGACAAGGCGCCGCTGGTCTTCGTCGGCTATGGCGTGACCGCGCCCGAGCGCGGCTGGGACGACTTCAAGGGCGTGGACCTGAAGGGCAAGATCGCCGTCTTCCTGATCAACGATCCCGATTTCGAGGCGCAGGCCGGCGAGCCGGTCGCCGACAAGTTCGGCGGCCAGGCGGCGACCTACTATGCGCGCTGGACCTACAAGTACGAGGAGGCCGCGCGGCGCGGGGCGCTGGGCGCGCTGATCGTCCACGAGGCGCCGGGGGCGGGCTATGGCTGGTCGACGGTGATCGCCTCGAACGGCGAGGGCTTCGACATCGTCCGCGCCGACCCGGCCAAGGAGAAGGTGCTGCTGCAGGGCTGGCTGAGCGGCGAGGCCTCGCGAGAGCTGTTCGCCGCGGCGGGCCAGGACTTCGAAGCGTTGAAGACCGCGGCGCGGCGGGCGGACTTCCAGCCGGTGGCGCTGGAGGGCGCAAGCTTCTCGGCGAGCTACGGCGTGGAGCATGCGCAGATCGTCAGCCGCAACGTGATCGGCAAGATCACCGGCGCCAAGCGGCCGGCCGAGAGCGTGATGTTCGCCGCCCACTGGGACGCCTATGGCGTCGGCGCGCCGGACGCGCAGGGGCGCACCGTGCGGCCGGGCGCCCTGGACGACGCCATCGGCGTGGCCGGGACCATGGAGATCGCACGGGCGTTCAAGGCCGGGCCGCCGCCGGAGCGGACCCTGGTCTTCGCCGCCTGGACGGCCGAGGAGCGCGGGCTGCTCGGTTCGGAATATTACGGCGTCCACCCCACCACGCCGCTGGAGACCATGGCCGCCAACCTGACCATGGACGTGCTGCAGCCGAACGGCGCGGCCAGGGACGTGGTGCTGATCGGCGCCGGCCAGAACGGGCTGGAGGACATGCTGGCCACGGCGGCCGCGGCGCAGGGGCGGACGGTGACGCCGGACGCTCATCCCGAGCGGGCGCTGTTCTATCGCGCGGACCACTTCTCCCTGGCGCGGCGGGGCGTGCCGGTGCTGCTGCTGATGGGGCTGGGCGGCGGGGCCGACCTGGTGAACGGCGGGCGCGAGGCCGGCGACAGGTGGGTCAGCGGCTACACCGCCGATTGCTATCACAAGACCTGCGACGCCTGGTCGGACGACTGGGACCTGACCGGCGCGGCGCAGGACGTGGCGCTGTTCTACGAGATGGGCAAGGTGCTGGCGAACGGCCGCGACTGGCCCAACTGGAAGGACGGCTCGGAGTTCCGGCCGCTGCGCGACGCCAGCGCGGCCCAGCGGCGCTGAAGGCTGTTCCATGCCCGTCGATGTCCCGCCCTCCGTCGCGCCCGTCGTCGTCGAGGCGCCGCGCCTGCCGCCGCTGGCGGGGGAGGCGGCGTTCTCCGTGCAGACCTTCGAGGGGGCCGAACTGGCCGCCTCCCTGCGGCTGGACGAGGCGCTGAAGCGCTCGCCCGGCGTCTCGCTGTTCCGGCGGACCGGCAGCGACGCGGCCAATCCGACCATCCAGGGCCTGTCGCTGCGGGCCGTGGCGCCCTCCGGGGCCGGGCGCGCGCTGGTGACGCTGGACGGCGCGCCGCAGAACGACCCGTTCGGCGGCTGGGTGATCTGGTCGGCCCTGCCGGGCGAGGGACTGGACGGGGCGGCGGTGATCCGCGGCGCCGGGGCCGGGCCCTATGGCGCCGGCGCGCTGACCGGGGTGGTCGCCCTGCGCGAGGCCGGCGCGCGCGAGGGGCTGACGGCGCTCTCGGTCTCGGCGGCCGAACGCGGAGGTTTGCGGGCGGCGGCCGCCTTCGGGACGGAGCATCTGTTGGTCACCGTCAGCGGTTCGAGCACCGACGGCTACCGGCCGGTGCGCGGTGCCAGGGCCGGGGCGGCCGATACGCCGACGACGCTGGAGGACGCCTCCCTGGCCGCGCGGCTGCAGGGCGCGCGGGAC
>MEEW01000005.1 GCA_001724985.1 Phenylobacterium sp. SCN 69-14 | reverse complement strand
CCTCGCCGCAGCTCGTCGACGAGAGCCTGGACGCCCCGCTGGTCAACCCGATCCCGACCAGCCTCACCGGCTATCTGGCCCAAGGCGTCATCGACGGCGCGACCCTGCTCGGCCCGCCGCCGGCCCCCGACAGCCTGATCGGCCAGGCCGACCGCGCGCGCTATCTGGAGACCCGGGCCCTGAACGACACCCCGCGCTGGAAACAGGCCATGGTCGACAACGACCTGTGGGGCGGCGGGGCGCTGAAGCAGTATTCCTGCCGGCTCGGCGTCTCCATCGACGAGAAGCAGACCCCGGCGACCTTGCGCATCCTGCACCGGGTCGAGCTGGACGTGCGCACCGTCGGCAAGCCGGCCAAGGACCACTACAACCGCGCGCGCCCGATGATCGGCGACGACCGGCCGATCTGCGTTCCGCGCGAGGACTGGATGAAGACCAACGCCTCCTATCCGTCGGGCCATTCCATGACCGGCTGGAGCTGGTCTCTGATCCTGGCCGAGCTGGCCCCGGCCAAGGCCGACGACATGCTGGCGGTCGGCAAGCAGATCGGCGAGAGCCGGATCATCTGCGGCGTCCACTACGCCAGCGACATCGAGGCCGGCCGCACCCTGGCCGGCGCCATGGTCGCCCGCCTGCACGCCGACCCGCAATTCCAGGCCGACATGAGGAAGGCCAGGGCCGAGCTGGCCCGCGCCAAGGCCGCGCCGCGGAACTGTCCGGCTTAGAGCCGTCAGGAACGGAGACTCAGTGACGAGATGCGGGACGATTGCCCCCCTCGAACAAAACGAGTACATACGAACGTATGACTTCGGATCGGTTCCTAATCGAGATTCAGAAATGGGACTGGAACCTGCACGTTGGGTTGAGCCCACCGTCGACGCCAGTTGAGCAACGCTTTCAAGGCGGGCTTCTCTATACGCGAGGTCTCGACATCGAAGGCCAAGTCGTCGCCCCTAAGGCCCACCGGGCCAAATCAATTCGAATCTGGGTTTCGCCTCTGGGACCGGATATCGACTTTAGTCCTGAAGGGCTGCAGGAGGTCGGCCGCTTCTACTACGAGGCCAGTCGTCCCGAGGAGACGGGCTTGGAAGCAAGTCTGTTCTTGCCCCAAAGCGCCCTTGAGAACGTGATCACCTGCCTGGGCTCGATTTGGCGCTATGTCCACATCTGGACCGAAGGAGACGACACCGCCCCCGCTTCCGTCACGGATTTTTCCTTCTCGCGCGAGGTCCCTAGGAACCTCGCGCCCATCGCGTTCTAGGGATAAGCCACGTAGACCACGGTCTTCGGGTCCTCGCCCTCCGGCGTGTCCGGGAAGTCGAAGTCGCGCTGCGGCTCGCGCGACAGGCCCAGCCTCTGCATGACCGCCTGCGAGCGCAGGTTGGCCTGGGTGGTGTAGGCCAGCACCTCGGTCAGGCCCACGCGCGAGAAGGCGTCGTCCAGCGCCGCGCGGGCGGCCTCGGTGGCGAAGCCCTCGCCCCAGGCGGCGCGGATCAGCCGCCAGCCGATCTCCGGCTGGCCGGCGATGGGCGTCACGCTCTCATGGCACGGCATGACGCCGCACCAGCCGAGGAAGGCGCCGTCCGCCTTGCGCTCGATCAGGAAGCGGCCGTAGCCGACCTGCTCGAAAGTCGCCTCGACCCGGTCGATGCGCTGGTCGGCCTGCTCGCGGGTCATCACGCCGCCCAGCCACTGCATGACCTCCGGATCGGCGCAGATCGCCGCGAAGGCCGGGCGATCGCTGTCGCGCCAGCGGCGCAGGATCAGGCGGGGCGTTTCGATCATGCCCCCATCAGATCAGGCCGGGCGCGGGCCGGTCAACGCCCCGTAGAGGTCCGTCCGCCGGTCGCGGAAGAAGCCCCAGGCGGCGCGGTGGGTCTGCAGGAAGTCCAGATCGAAGGTCGCGCCGATCACGCCCTCGTCGTCCCGGCCGAGTTCGGCGACCAGATCGCCGCGATGGTCGGCGATGAAGGACGAGCCGTAGAAGCCCTGGCCGCCGTTCGGATAGCCGTCCCACGGCTCGAAGCCGATGCGGTTGGCCCCGACCACCGGGATCACGTTCGAGACCGCGTGGCCCTGCATCGCCCGCCGCCAGGGCGCGGCGGTGTCCAGGCTGGCGTCGTGCGGCTCCGAGCCGATGGCGGTGGGATAGAACAGCACCTCGGCGCCCATCAGCGCCATGGCCCGCGCGCACTCGGGATACCACTGGTCCCAGCAGATGCCGACGCCCAGGCGGCCGAACTTCGAATCCCAAACCCGAAAGCCGGTGTCGCCGGGCCGGAAGTAGTACTTCTCCTGGTAGCCGGGGCCATCGGGGATATGGCTCTTGCGATAGACGCCCATGAGCGAGCCGTCAGCGTCGACCATCACCAGGCTGTTGAAATAGTGCGGCCCCTCGCGCTCGAAGATCGAGATCGGCAGGACGACGCCCAGCTCGGCCGCCAGCGGCGCCAGGGCGGTCACGCACGGATGCTCGCGCCAGGGATGGGCCTGGGCGAACCAGTGCTCCTCCTGGGTGACGCAGAAATACGGTCCCTGGAACAGCTCGGACGGCAGGATCACCTGCGCGCCCTGCCCCGCGGCCTGGCGGATGAAGTCGGCGGTCTTCTTGATGTTCGCGTCCAGATCCATGCCGTAGCTGGTCTGGATGGCGGCGACGCTGATCGTGCGGGCCATCAGGCGGGCTCCTGCTGGGTGATGCAGTGGAACGAACCGCCACCGGTCAGGATGGCGTTGGACGGCAGGGAGATCACCTTGCGGCCTGGAAAGACGCTCTGCAGCGCCTGGGCGGCCAGTTCGGCGGCCTGGCCCGGCTTATAGGTCGGCATGACCACCGCGCCGTTGGCGATGATGAAGTTCATGTGGCTGGCCGGGGCCGGGCCGCCCTCGGCGCTCTCGATCCAGCCGGGCGAGGGCACGCGCACCACCTTCAGCCCGGCCTCCGCCAGGCGGCGGGCCGCGTCGTCATAGGCGTCGGCGTTGACGTCGCCGCGGCCATAGGCGACCGGGCAGACCGCCACGCCCGGCGCGACGAAGCGGGCCAGGTTGTCGACATGGCCGTCGGTGTGGTCGTTGGCCAGGCCCTCGCCCAGCCAGATGGTCCGGGTCGCGCCGAAGGCCCGGGCGAAGGCCGCCTCGGCGTCGGCCTGGGTCCAGCCCGCATTGCGGTTGGGGTTCAGCACGCACTGGCCGGTGGTCAGCACGCTCCCGGCTCCGTCGTGGTCGACCGCGCCGCCCTCGAGGATGAAGTCGTTGGCGTTCAGCGCCACGCCCGAAGCGTCGGCGATCTGGCCGGCCACCTCATTGTCGTGGGCGTATACGTACTTGCCGCCCCAGCCGTTGAACCTGAAGCCCTGGGCCAGGTCCGCGCCGTCCTGCTTGACGAAGATCGGGCCGGTGTCGCGCAGCCAGATGTCGCCGAAGCGGCCGGGTACGATCTCGACCCCCGCGGCCTCGCCCAGCAGGGCGCGCGCATCGGCCTCGCCGGCCTCGCCGCCGGTCATCAGGCGCACGCGCTCGCCGCCGGGGCCGGCCAGGGCGCGGGCCAGGGCCGCCACCTCCTGCTGGGCCTGGCGCAGGTCTTCTCGCCACAGCTCCTCATGGCTGGGGAAACCCAGCCACATGGCGCGGTGCGGAGCCCATTCGGCGGGAACGAGTACGGTCATGACATCCCCTAGAGCGCGATCCGTTTCGATAGAATCGGATCAGGCTCAAGACTCTTTGAATTGAGAGCATTTTCTGCGCCGAACCGGCAGCCGCTCCGGCGGAAAATGCTCTGACGTGTCGAACGCGCGCAGATGGGCGGACGCAGGCCCGCCGTCAAGCGCTGCAAGGAAAAAGGGCGGCCCGTCGCCAGGCCGCCCTTTCGATCCAGCTCAGGCTGCGCGGCCTAGAACTTGTACTTCGCGCCGATCTTGATCTGCCACAGCGAGTTCTCGCTGCGCAGGAACGGCTTCACCGGCTGCTGGAAGGCGCCGCCGGCGCCCGTGCCCGAATAGGTGTAGGTCGCGCCCGGCGCCGCGCAGGCGGCCGCGCCGCCCGCCCCGCACTGGACGTTCACCACCGGCACGCCGCGATAGAAGTCGTACTGCTCGACCACGCCCCACTCGTCGTTCAGCAGGTTCCCGAGGTTCTCGATGTCCATGTACAGCTCGAGCTTGGCCCCGTTGGGGAAGAAGGCCGGCAGCTCCTGGCTGATGCGGATGTCGACGGTGGTGACGTCGGGGTTGTTGAAGGCGTTGCGCGGCACGATCTTCCCGGCGTAGCCGATCAGGCCCGACTGCTGGAGGAAGGCGTTGAACGCCGCCACGTCGAAGCCCGCCGCATAGGTGACGCGCGGATCGCTGGTGGCGGTGACGGCGCCGCCGGCCGCGGCCGGGACGTAGAGCAGCGCGTTCGACGTCGCCTGGCGGCCCGAATAGCTCGAGACCGGATGGCCGAAGTCGTTGTCGTAGTTGCCGCTGCGGCTGTTGGCGAAGGTGTAGCTGAACGGCAGGCCCGTCCGGTGCTGGGCGAACAGGCGGAACGAGGTCTCGTTGTCGCCGAAGAACTTCCGCGAATAGGAGACGTCGAAGGCGAAGCGGTCGCGGATCTCGTAGTCCGAGGTCGCCGCCGCCGGGCGCTGGGCGTCGGAGGTGGCGAAGCGGGTGTAGCTCGAGAACGCGATGGAGCTGGCCATCGGGTTGGCGTCTTCGGCCTCGGTGTGGGTGTAGACGAACCGGCCGCCCAGGCCTTCCAGAACGCCCTCGTTCCAGTTCTTGGCGATCGTCAGGGCGTAGGATTCCGATCCGCCCTTGTCGATGTTGCCGAGCATGAAGTCGTAGTCGTTGCCCGCGGTCTGGCCGACGGTGTTGCGGCCATAGACCGGGCGGCCGTCCGGCGCGACGCCGATCTGCTTGGAGCGCAGATCGTACCAGTAGAGCGCGTTCTGGTTCGACATGCGGATGTAGTCGGCCTGGACCAGCCAGCCGTCGCCGAACCGGCCGAGGTCGAACTCGTAGCCGACCGAGAGGTTGGCCTTCCAGGTCACCGGGATCTGGAACGACGGGCTGACGATGTTCACGTTGCCGTTGCCGGGCGTGAAGGTGCAGCCGGCCGGCGCCTTGGTCAGGTCGACATTGGTGAACGTGCCGGTGCAGACCGCGTTGGTCTGGTTCACGCCGTTGTTCGAGAAGGCGTTGGACACCCAGACGTTCAGGCCGGTGGACGAGAAGCCGCCGAAGCCGCCGGAGACCTTCAGGCGGTCCATCGGACGCCAGTTGAACGACACCCGCGGCAGCAGGACGTGCTTGCCGTCCAGGTTGTGCTGGTTGGTGATCCCGTTGCGCGACAGGAACGCCGCGTTGGCGGTCGGCATGTCGTCCATCGAATAGGTGTCGAAGCGCACGCCGGCCAGGACGTCGAGGTTCGGCAGGATCTGGATCCGGTCCTCGGCGTAGAGGCTGGTCAGGCGATAGTCGAACTGCGCCGCGCCCAGGCGCGCGGTGCCCAGGGCGGCCGGGACCGTGCCCGCGGTCGGGTCGACCCCGCCGGTCAGGGTGAAGCCGGAGGCCGTGCGGTTCAGGTAGTCGGCGTAGCTGGCGAAGGTGTAGGAGCCCAGCGAGTTGGCCACAAAGACGTTGAAGACCTCGTCCTTCTCGGTGCGCAGGCCGGCCATGAAGTCATGCACGCCCAGGTGATAGCGGGCGATCGCCTCGAAGGTGTCGACCTTCACGTTCAGATAGTTGTCGTGACGGTTGAGGTCCGCGCCGAAGCGGATCTGCGCGTTGCCGCCCCCGGCCGCGACGCCGGCCAGGTCGTTGACGGTCACCGTGGTCTCGCCGACGCTCAGCCCGCCGAGCGGCAGTTGCTGGGTGTCGGTTTCCTTGCGCGAGAAGCGCAGCTCGGTGGAGAAGTTCTCGGTCCACTGCGAGTTCAGTTGCGCGGTGTAGACCGTCAGCTCCTCGATCTTGTTGTAGTCGTTGGTGTCGAGGCCGATCCGCGGCTGGGTGACGCTGTTGCCCTGGGCGAAGGTCGAGGTGACCGAGCCGTTCAGCGAGTTGCCGACGGTGCTCTGCCAGGTGAACTCGGCGCGGTGCTGGTCGGTGATGTTCCAGTCGATCTTGACGAGCTTCTTCTCGTCCTCGACCGGGAAGGCGCCCGACAGGAAGGTGCCCGGATCGTAGTTGTAGATGCGCTTGGTGTCGTTGCGGAACAGCTCGATGGCCTGCGGGGTGAGGCGCGGGATGATCACCGAGGCGCCCGAGCCGGCCGGGCCTTCGTCGAAGCCCAGCTCGCCCTCGAACTTCTCATAGGCCAGGAAGAAGAACAGTTTGTCCTTGATGATAGGGCCGGCCAGCGTGGCGCCCCAGGTCTTCTCCTCGAACTCCGAACCGGCCGGCTGGCCGCGCACGGTGTCGCCCTGGAAGTCGCGGCCGGTCTTCTCGGCGAACAGCGAACCGGAGAACGCATTGCCGCCCGACTTCAGCACGGCGTTGATCTGGCCGCCGGTGAAGCCGTTGTTGATCGGGCTGTAGGGCGCCACCGAGACGTTCACCGCCCCGACCGCATCCAGCGGGAAGGGCGAGCGCTGAGTCGGATAGCCGTTGTTGTTCAGGCCGAAGTCGTCGTTCTGGCGGACGCCGTTGACCGTGAGCTGGTTGAAGCGGGTGTTCGTGCCGCCGAACGACAGGGCGTCCTGGTTCGACACGTCGATGGTGGCGAAGGGGTCGAGGCGGGCGATGTCCTTGATGTCGCGGCTGATCGACGGCAGCGATTCGATGACCGCCGACGAGAAGTTCGTGGACGGACCGCCCTGGCTCGGCGCGGCGACGGCGCCGGTCACCACCAGTTCGGCGACCTCGGCCGAACCGGCGCGGTACATGGCCAGATTGACGTTGGCCGGGTCGCCCACGCCGACCGACTGGACGGTCACCTGGCTGCGCTCGAACTCCGGCGCGGTGGCCGCCACGCGATAGGGGCCGCCGACCCGCAGGCCGCGCGTGGAGAAATAGCCGTCGGCGCCGGTCACCGAGGTCGCGGTCGCGCCGGTCGGGACGTGGGTCACCGTGACCGTGGCGCCGGCCACGGCCGCGCCGGCCTCGTCGGTCACCTGGCCGCGCACGGCGCCGGTGGTTTCCTGCGCATAGACCGCGCTGGACATGGCGCACACGAGCGCCGTCAGAGCCGCGCCGCCGGCGAGCCTGTTCATCATTCGCATTGAGATCCCCTCATCCATCGGAGCGGGATGGAGCCCAGCCCAAGTCCCCACTCGTGGCCGCCCCTATAGCGCGGAAACCCCGCCTTTGGGTGACGGATTCGTGACGATGAGGTCACCGTGGGTCACTCGAAGTTCATTTGTCGGAAGGCTGTCGCTTTACAGACACGCTCGCAGGCGCAAGTTTCCGCCGACACCGCGCAAGAGGGCCCCGTGGCCGACCCCACCCCGTCCGTTCACGGACCAGACCGTCACTGGCGCGCCGTCGTCATGATCACCGCGGCGCTGACGGCCCTGCGGCTGGCGGCGCTGTTCGCGACCCCGCTGGAGCTCTATCCCGACGAAGCCCAGTACTGGCTTTGGTCGCGGACCCTCGACTGGGGCTATTATTCCAAGCCGCCGATGATCGCCTGGCTGATCTGGGGCACAACACGCATCGGCGGCGACGCCGAGCCCTGGCTGCGGCTGTCGGCTCCGCTGCTGCACGCCCTCACGACCCTCTGCGTCTACGGCGTCGGGCGGCGGCTCTACGGGGCGGCGACCGGCTTCGCCGCTGCGGCCCTCTACCTGCTGATGCCGGCGGTGCAGCTCTCCTCGCTGGTGATGGCCACCGATGCGCCGCTGCTCGCCTTCCTGACCCTGGCCTTGCTGGCCTATGTCGAGCTTCCGCACGCGGCGGGCCGCCGGCGGCTTGGCCTCGCCGCCAGCCTGGGCGTGGCCATGGGCCTGGCCTTCCTCTCGAAATACGCCGCGATCTATGGATTGATCGGGATCGGCCTGCACCTGGCGCTATCGCGGGAGGCGCGCGCGGCCTGGACGCCCGCGACGGCGGCCCTGGCGACAGGCGCGGGCCTGCTGACCCTGGCGCCCAACCTCGCCTGGAACGCCGCCCACGGCTTCGCCACCGTGCAGCACACCGCCGCCAACGCCGCCTGGGGCGGGCGCCAGCTCTTCAACTTCGCCGAGCTGGGCGACTTCGTCGCCTCGCAGTTCGGGGTGTTCGGGCCGATCCCCTTCGCCGTGCTGATCGGCGGGACGATCCTGCTGGCCGCGCGCCGGCGGCTGCGCTCGCAGGACGTGCTGCTGTTGTGCTTCACCCTGCCGCCGCTGCTGATCGTCACCGGCCAGTCGTTCATCAGCCGCGCCAACGCCAACTGGTCGGGCGCGGGCTATGCGCCCGGCGCCATCCTGGTCGCCGCATGGCTGCTGCGCTGGCGGGCCAAGGGCTGGTTCATCGCCGCCCTGGCGACCCAGGCCGCCGTCGCCATCGTGTTCCTGGCCTGCGTGCTGAACCCGGCCTTCGCCGACAAGGCGGGCCTCGCCAACGCCTTCAAGCGCGCCAAGGGTTGGGAGCAGATGACTGAGGCCATCGCCGAGCGCGCCCTGCGCGAACCGAAGGGAAGCCTGGACGCCGTAGTGGTCGACGACCGCTTCCTGTTCAACGCCGCCGCCTATTACGGCCGCGACTATTTCGGCCTGGACGGCGAGCCGCCGCTGCGCATGTGGGTGCGCGAGACCCATCCGCAGAACCAGGCCGAGACGACCGCGCCGCTGACCGCCGCCTATGGCCGCAGGGTGCTGGTCGCCAGCCTGGACGAGGTCTACCAGGCCGAGGTGATGAACGACTTCCGCAGCGTCTCCAGCCGCGAGATCGTCGGGGTGCGCCTGGACCGCAAGCGCAAGCGGACCGCGGGCCTGTTCATCGCCGAAGGCTTTGCGCCGGCGCCGCGCGATCCGGTCAGCGGGAAGCCGATCCCCAGACGGCCTTGAGCGCGCGGTCACGCCCGCAGCCCAGGCGATAGGCGTTGTAGCTGGCGGGATTTCGGCGCGCGTAGTCCTGGTGATAGGCCTCGGCCTTCCAGAACGGCGAGGCGCGCAGCACCTTGGTCGCCACCGGCTTGCCCAGGGTCCTGGCGACCTGCGCCTTGACCTCGGCCGCCGCGGCCCGCTCGGCCTCGGTCGTGACGAAGACCGCCGTGGTGTAGGCATGGCCGCGGTCGCAGATCTGCCCGCCCGCGTCGGTGGGGTCGATATTGTGGAAGAAGCCGTCGACCAGCTTGGCGTAGCTGATCCTGGCCGGGTCGTAGGTGACCTTCACCGCCTCCAGATGGCCTTCGTGGTTCTGATAGGTGGGGTTGCGCCGGTCACCGCCCGAATAGCCGGACACGACGTCGGTGACGCCGGGCAGCGTCTCCATCGCCTTTTCCACCGACCAGAAGCAGCCGCCGGCGAACACGGCGGTCCGAAGCTGGGCCGCCTTAGCCCCCTCGACCGACGACAGGCTGGCGATCGCCGCCAGCAGGGCGATGGAACCGAGGGTCTTGGTCATGGCGCCTCACCTTTCATGCGCCGGCCGTCCAGCCGGCCCTGGATGATACGCATGCAAAAGGCGGCCGGATGCCGGCCGCCTTTCAAATTCCGGAGTTCGGAAAATCCGGCCCGGTCAGACCGCGACCTCGAACGCCGCCTCGGTCTTGGCCTTCACCTCGTCGAGCGTGACGCCGGGCGCCAGTTCGATCAGCTTCACCGGGCTCTTGCCGCGGCCGATCTCGAACACGCCCAGTTCGGTGATCAGCAGGTCGACCACGCCCGCGCCGGTCAGCGGCAGGCTGCATTGCTTCAGCAGCTTGGGCGCGCCCGACTTCTCGCAATGGTCCATGACCACGACGACGCGCTTTACCCCCGCCACCAGGTCCATGGCCCCGCCCATGCCCTTGACCATTTTGCCGGGCACCATCCAGTTGGCGAGGTCGCCGGTCTCCGAAACCTGCATCCCGCCCAGGATCGAGAGCGCGATATGGCCGCCGCGGATCATGCCGAACGAGTCGGCGCTGGAGAAATAGGACGAGCTCGGCAGCTCGGTGATGGTCTGCTTGCCGGCGTTGATGAGGTCGGCGTCCTCTTCGCCCTCATAGGGGAAGGGGCCCATGCCCAGCATGCCGTTCTCGCTCTGCAGCGTCACGTGCATGCCGTCCGGGATGTAGTTGGCGACCAGGGTCGGGATGCCGATGCCCAGGTTCACATAGAAGCCGTCGCGCAGTTCCCTGGCGGCGCGGGCGGCCATTTCATCACGGGTCCAGGCCATCTTACGCGCTCGCCTTCTCTTCGCCCGATTGCGCTTCTTTGGGGCGCGTGGTGACGCGCTCGATGCGCTTCTCGTAGACCGCGCCCTTGACGATGCGGTCGACGAAGATGCCGGGGGTGTGGATGTGGTCCTTGTCGATCGAGCCGACCGGAACCAGGTTCTCGACCTCGGCGACGGTGACCTTGCCGGCCGTGGCCATCATCGGATTGAAGTTCCGCGCGGTCTTCCGATAGACGAGGTTGCCCTCGGCGTCGCCGGTATGGGCCTTGACGATGGAAAGGTCGGCGACCAGGCCGCGCTCCATCACATAGGTCTCGCCGTCGAACTCGCGGACTTCCTTGCCCTCGGCGACCAGGGTGCCGACCCCGGTCTTGGTGAAGAAGGCGGGGATGCCGGCGCCGCCGGCGCGGATGCGCTCGGCCAGGGTGCCCTGCGGGTTGAACTCCAGCTCCAGCGCGCCCGACAGATAGAGCTGCTCGAACAGCTTGTTCTCGCCGACATAGGACGAGATCATCTTCCTGATCTGGCCGCTCTCCAGCAGCAGGCCGAGGCCGAAGCCGTCGACGCCGCAGTTGTTGGACACCACCGTCAGGTCCTTGACGCCGGTCTCCCTGATCGCGGCGATCAGGTTCTCGGGAATGCCGCAGAGGCCGAAGCCCCCGGCCATGATGGTCATGCCGTCGAAGAGCAGCCCGGCCAGGGCCTCTGCGGCGTCGTTACGGGTCTTTCCAGCCATAGCGCCCCTTTACGCTGCAAGGCCCCCTTTGAGAACGGGGGCGCGTGAAAAATTTCATCAGATGGAGAAGAGAAGACCTAGGCCGCCGGCTGTTTCGGCGGCTTCTCCAGCACGTCGGCGGCCTCCTCGTTGAGCGCCCGGGCGTCCTTGCGCGGCACGGAGAACGGCTCGGGCGTCGGGGTCGGCATGTTGCCGCGCATCAGCCAGCGCCCTTCCTGCAGGCCGCCGGCGACCTGCAGCTCCAGGCGCTCGTTGTCCCGGCGGCGCACGTCGCGGACGATGTCGGCGGCTTCCACCTCGTCCACGCCGAGCTGGATCAGCACGTTCTTCCCGAAGGTCAGGGCCGATTCGAAGGTCTCGCGGAGCTGATAGTCCACGCCCGCCTCGATCAGCCGCAGGACATGGCCGCGGTCGAAGGCGCGGACGAACAGCTTGGCCAGCGGGAACTCGGCCTTCACCAGCTCGACGATCCTGTCGGCGACCTCGGGCTTGTCTACGCAGACCAGGATCGCCTCGGCGTTGGCCGCGCCCGAGGCGCGCAGCACGTCCAGCCGCGTACCGTCGCCGTAATAGACCTTGAAGCCGAACGACCCGGCCGCGCGGATCATCTCCACGTCGGTCTCGATCAGCGCCACCTCCATGCCGCGGGCCAGCAGCGGCTGGGAGACCACCTGGGCGAAACGGCCGAAGCCGATCATCAGCACCCGACCTTCCAGGTTGGCGGCGACCTCCACCCCGTCCATCGACTCCCTGGGCGGGGGCAGCAGGCGATTGAGCACGATCACCACCAGCGGCGTCAGGGCCATGGAGAAGATCACCACCGCGGTCAGGGACGCGCTGGTGCGCGCATCGACCACGCCCGCCGCCACGGCGGCCGAATAGAGCACGAAGGCGAACTCGCCGCCCTGGGCGAACAGGGCCGCCCGCTGGATCGCCTCGCGATGGCCCGCCTTGAAGAGGCGCGCGACAAGGTAGATGCCCGCCGCCTTGACGCTCATGAAGGCGAAGACGCCGACGGCGATCAGCCCCCACTCCGCCGCCACCACCGACAGGTCGAGCGACATGCCGACGCTGAGGAAGAACAGGCCCAGCAGGATGCCGCGGAACGGCTCGATATCGGCTTCGAGCTGATGGCGGAAAGTCGATTCCGACAGCAGCACCCCGGCCAGGAACGCCCCCATCGCCATGGAGAGCCCGCCCCACTGCATGAAGAGCGCCGATCCCAGCACCACCAGCAGGGCGGCGGCGGTCATGATCTCGCGCGCGCCCGTCCTGGCCAGGATCTGGAAGAAGGGATTGAGCAGCCAGCGCCCGGCCGCCACCACCACGGCGATGCAGCCCAGGCCGATGAGCAGGCCCTGCCAGGCCGGGCGGCCCGTCTCGGCGACGGTTCCGTTCATCGAAGCCAGCACCACCACCAGGGCCAGCAGCGGCACGACCGCCAGGTCCTCCAGCAGCAGGATCGACACCGCCCGCTGGCCGGCGTCGGTCGAGGTCTCGCCCCGCTCGTCCAGCATCTTCATGATGACCGCGGTGGACGAGAGCACGAAGCCGCTGGCGCCGATCACCGCGGCGGCGGGCGGCAGGCCGCCCAGCATGGCCACGCCCGACAGCAGCGCGCAGCACAGCAGCACCTGGGCCGCGCCCAGGCCGAAGATCTCGCCGCGCAGGCTCCACAGCTTGGCCGGCCGCATCTCCAGCCCGATCAGGAACAGGAACAGCACGACCCCCAGCTCGGCGACGTGCAGGATCGCCTCGGGGTCGCTGAACAGCTTGAGCCCGAACGGCCCGATCACCACCCCGGCGGCGAGATAGCCCAGCACCGAGCCGAGCCCGATCTTGCGGAACACCGGCACGGCCACCACGGCCGCGGCCAGCAGGGCGACCGCGTGCCCAAGATTCATTCCCGCCGCCTCGGCCGCCATCTGCATTCCCACGCCACGGCCAGGCGCCTCGCCCGGCCGCGGCCAATGTGGGGTCAGAACCTTGGCCGGCGCAACCGGCCAGGGCGTCAGCCGGTATAGGGCCGCAGGACGATCTCGACCCGGCGGTTCTGGGCGCGCCCGGCCTCGGTCGAATTGTCGGCGATCGGCTGGGTCGATCCGCGGCCCTCGACATAGAGCCGGTCGCGCAGCAGCCCGCGATTGATCAGATAGCCGGCCACCGCCGAGGCGCGGCGCTCGGAAAGGTTCTGGTTGTACTCGGCCCGGCCGGTGGAATCGGCGTGGCCGATCACGTCGACCAGGGTCTGCGGATAGGCGTTGAGGCTGCGCGCCACATCGTCGAGCGCGCCGTAGAACTGCGGCTGGATGTCCGAGCGGTCGAAGCCGAAGGTCACGTCGGCCGGCATCTGCAGCACGATGTTGTCGCCCTGGCGCTGGACGTCCACGCCGCTGCCGGCCAGTTCGCGCCGCAGCTCGGCCTGCTGGCGGTCCATGTAGTTGCCGACGCCCGCCCCGGCCAGCGCCCCGATGCCCGCGCCGATCAGCGCGTTCTTGCGCCCCTGCTCGCTACGGTTGGTGTTGGTCAGATAGCCCAGCGCCGCTCCGCCCAGCGCCCCGGCGATGGCGCCGGTGCCGGTGTTGTTGCGGACGACCTGTCCGGTGTAGGGGTCGGTGGTGGTGCAGGCGGCCAGCGCCCCTGCGCCGACGATACACGCCGCCAGGGCGGTCCAGTTGCGCATTCGTGATCTCCTTAACGAGGTTTCCGGTGCGAACGCGCCGCCTACGGCCAAGGTTCCCGCGTCCGCGGGTGAAGGACAAGACGTGACGACCAGACGCATCGAGCCGGTCTCGTTCCAGCGTTTCGACGCCGACTTCGACGGCTTCGCCGCCGACCTCGGCGGCTCCTTCGCCCGCTACGGCTTTGCGGTGATCTCCGACCACCCGCTGGACCAGGCCCGCATCGAGGCCGCGACCGCCGCGGCCAAGGCCTTCTTCGCCCTGCCCGATGCGGTGAAGCGCAAATATGTCGCAGGCGTCGGCGGCCAGCGCGGCTACACCCCCTTCGGCGTCGAGACCGCCAAGGACGCCCAGCACTTCGACCTCAAGGAGTTCTGGCACATGGGCCGGGACCTGCCGGCCGGCCATCCCTTCCGCACCCTCATGCCCGACAATGTCTGGCCAGGCGAGGTTCCGCAGTTCCAGAGCGAGATCGCCTGGCTGTTCGGCGCCCTGGACGCCATGGGCCGCAAGGTGCTGGAGGCGATCGCGGTCTATCTGAAGCTCGACCGCCATTTCTTCGACACGACGGTCGACCAGGGCAATTCGATCCTGCGGCTGCTGCACTATCCGCCGGTGCCGCAGGACGGCCCGAACATCCGCGCCGGCGCGCACGAGGACATCAACGTCATCACCCTGCTGCTGGGCGCCGAGGAGGCCGGGCTGGAGGTGCTGGAGAAGGACGGCGGCTGGCTGGCGATCAATCCGCCGCCCGGCGCCCTGGTCTGCAACATCGGCGACATGCTGCAGCGCCTGACCAACCGCGTCCTGCCCTCGACTACGCATCGGGTGGTCAATCCGGCGCCGGAGCGCCGCGGCTTCTCGCGCTATTCCACGCCGTTCTTCCTGCACTTCAATCCGGACTACGAGATCCGCACCCTGCCCGGCTGCATCACGCCCGAGCATCCCGACCAGGGCTGGGCGCCGATCACCGCCGACGCGTTCCTCATGGAGCGCCTGCGCGAGATCAAGCTGCTCTAGGCGCCTTACCGGACGAAGATCCCCATCAGCAGCGGCCGGGCGAAGACCGAGGGCGCGGCCTTCTGGGTGATGCCCGGCACCCAGAAGCCGAGCTCGGCCCCGGCGTTCAGGGTGGCGTTCAGCATCTGGGCGGCGATGGCCGGGTCGACCGGCCGGATCGAGCCCTCGGCGACGCCGTCGGAGATCATCGAGGCGAAGCGGTCCGACACCCGGTCCGAATGGGCGACCTGCTCGCCGCGAATCGGCTCGGGAAGCGCCGACAGCGCCGAGACCCGCAGCAACGGTCCGTAGTCGGAAAGCTGGTACTCGGCCAGGGCCGCCGCGGCGCTGGACAGCCGCAGCCACTGGTCGCCCGGCAAGCTCATGGCCAGCCGCTGCACCCGGCGCATCACCTCGAAGGTGCGGTCGAAGCAGGCGACCACCAGATCGTCCTTGGCGTCGATGTGATGATAGAACGAGCCCTTGGTGACGTTGAGCGCCGCCGAGATCTTGTCGACCGACGCTCCGCGATAGCCGCGGCTGTTGATGAGCCGCGTGGCCGCCAGCAGGAAGGTGTCGCGGCTGATCTCCTGCGGCTCGCAGGCGGCGAGCTCGGCCAGCGGCGCGGCCGCCGGGCTCCACACCGCGCCCTCGACCGCCAGGCCGCCGACCAGGATGTCGAACATCCGCTCGCGGATGCGCGGATAGTCCTCGACGTCGTACTTGGGCAGCCAGGCCGCCGACCAGAAGAGCTGCTCCAGCAGCATGTGGGTCCGGGCCGTGCGCCGGCCGCGGCTGAGCCAGGCGGTGTCGGGCCCGTCGAACAGGGTCCGCACCTTGCGGAACAGCTTCACATAGGCCTCGAACACCTCGCCCCGGCGCGGCTCGTTCAAGGCGCGCAGGTCGGCCAGGGTCGGCAGCGGCGGGGCCTGCCCCAGCACCGCCAGCCGCACCCGCTCCAGATAGAGCTCCAGCAGCCTGTGCAGCCGCTCGCGCGGGGCCGGCTCGGCCACCGCGGTCTCGGCCGCCTCCTGCAGCCAAGCGACGCCGCGCGCCATGCAGGCGGCGGCCAGGTCGTCCTTGCGCTTGAAATAATAGGTGACGCTGGTCGTCGAGAGGCCCACCGCCGCGGCCGCGTCGGCCAGGGTCAGCCCCTTCACGCCCTTCTGGTTGAGGATGGCGATCGAGGCGTCGAGGATCGCCTCGCGCTTCCTGCGGAAGCGGTCGGTCGCGCGCGCGCCCTTGCGTTCAGCCATGCCGTCCCTGCCATCCCCTTCAGCCGCCCTGTCTATCGCAAGCCCTGCGCGGCGCAAGGCGTCAGCCCGACGCGAAGGGATAGGGCGAGATCGACTTGGTGAAGTCGTCGACCGTCAGGGTGCGGTTGATCGGCTCGGCCGCCCGCTGGGTGCAGGCCGGGCGCTCGCAGATCCGGCAGGCCGGGCCGATGGCGGTCACCGCCGGCTCGCGCAGGTCGATCCCGCGCGAATAGACCAGCCGCTCGGCGAACTTCAGCTCGCAGCCCATGCCGATGGCCAGCTCCGAATCGTCCCCCGCATAGGGCGTGGCGATCCGCGCCACCGTGCGCGACAGGGTGAAGTAGCGCTGGCCGTCCGGGGTCTCGACGATCTGGGTGACGATGCGGCCGGGCGTGCGGAAGCTGGTGTGGATGTTCCAGCGCGGGCAGGTGCCTCCGAAGCGCGAGAACGGGAAGGTCGCGCCCGCGAACCGCTTGGAGATGTTGCCGGCCGAATCCACCCGCAGCATGAAGAACGGCACCCCGCGCGCGCCGGGCCGCGAGAGCGTGGTCAGCCGGTGGCAGGCCTGCTCGAACGACACCCCGAAGCGCGAGCGCACCAGCTCGATGTCGTAGGCCGTGCGCTCGGCCGCCTCGTGGAAGGCGCCGTAGGGCATCAGTATGGCGGCGGCCAGGTAGTTGATCAGCGACACCTTCAGCAGGCTGCGGGTCGGCCGGTCCGGCGGCCCGGCCCGCTCGACCAGGGTGTCCAGCAGCGGCCCGTTCTCCAGGATCGCCAACTGATAGGCCAGCGCGAACGAGCGGCCGTCCGCGGTCAGCACCTCGGAGAGGAAGAGGCGCTTGCGGTGATAGTCGTAGCGGCGCACCGATTCCGGCAGCACCTCCAGCGGCACGATCCGCACGGTGACGCCGTGGCGCTTGGCCAGCCGTTCGCGCGCGGCCACGGCGAAGTCCAGCGGCTCCACGCCCAGCTCGGCCACCAGGCTGTCGGCCGCCTCCTCCAGCTCGGCGAAATAGTTCTTCTGGGCCTGGATGAAGTCGCGCACCCAGTCGGACGGCAGCACCGACGACCCGGCCGCCGCCCCCTCCTCCGGCCGCCCGATGGCGCCCAGGTCGGTCAGGGCCCGCTGGTCGAGATAGGCGCGGTAGAGCCGCACGATGGCCTCGGAGACGCCGGGCGCGCTCTCGGCCACCTCGGCGATCTCGTGGCGCGCCACCCCGAGGTCGCGGAACATCTGGTCGGAGAACACCTCGGCCAGGCCGGTCGCCCCGCCGCCCTCCGGATCGGTCGACAGGGTCTTGAGGTCCAGGTCGTAGGCCTCGGCCAGCCGCAGCAGCACCTGGGCCGTCACCGGCCGCTGGTTGCGTTCGAGCAGGTTCAGATAGCTGGGCGAAACGCCCAGGTCCTCGGCCATCCGCGTCTGGGTGAGGCCGAGATCGCGCCGCAGCCGCTTCAGCCGCGCGCCGAGGAAGAGCTTCCGATCCGTGGTCGAGACCGCCATGGAGTCTCACTGTCACAGATTTACAAGATTTACAAGGTCGAGCTGTGACAACTGAGCCTTGTTGCACCGGGTTAACCCTTCATCCCAAGCCGGACAAGGATTAGATGGCGGCAACGGCTGTCACAGGCCAAGGCAACGGAAGAGTTGAGATGTCTTACCAAGACCATATCATCGAGATGGGCCAGCTCATCAAAAGCAAGAACGGCACCTGGGACGGCATCAATCCCGAGTCCGTCGCCCGCATGCGCCTGCAGAACCGGTTCAAGACCGGCCTGGAGATCGCCAAGTACACCGCCGACATCATGCGCAAGGACATGGCGGCCTACGACCTGGACGCCGGCAAGTACACCCAGTCGCTGGGCTGCTGGCACGGCTTCATCGGCCAGCAGAAGATGATCTCGATCAAGAAGCACTTCAAGTCGACCGACCGCAAGTACCTCTACCTGTCGGGCTGGATGGTCGCGGCGCTGCGTTCGGAATTCGGTCCGCTGCCGGACCAGTCGATGCACGAGAAGACCTCGGTCCCGGCCCTGATCGAAGAACTCTACACATTCCTGCGCCAGGCCGACGCCCGTGAGCTGGGCGGCCTCTACCGCGACCTCGACGCCGCCCGCGCGGCCGGCGACAAGGCCAAGGAAGCCTCGATCATCGACCAGATCGACAACTTCCAGACCCACGTCGTTCCGGTCATCGCCGACATCGACGCCGGCTTCGGCAACGCCGAGGCGACCTACCTGCTGGCCAAGAAGATGATCGAGGCCGGCGCCTGCGCCCTGCAGATCGAGAACCAGGTCTCGGACGAAAAGCAGTGCGGCCACCAGGACGGCAAGGTGACCGTCCCGCACGAGGACTTCCTGCAGAAGGTCCGCGCGGTCCGCTACGCCTTCCTCGAGCTGGGCGTCGACAACGGCGTCATCGTCACCCGCACCGACAGCCTCGGCGCCGGCCTGACAAAGCAGATCGCCGTCAGCCACCAGCCGGGCGACCTGGGCGACCAGTACAACGCCTTCCTCGACTGCGACGAAGTCGACGCCAGCCAGATCGGCAACGGCGACGTCATCATCACCCGCAACGGCAAGCTGCTGCGTCCCAAGCGCCTCCCGTCGAACCTCTTCCAGTTCCGCGAAGGCACCGGCGCCGACCGCTGCGTCCTCGACTCGATCACCTCGCTGCAGAACGGCGCCGACCTGCTGTGGATCGAAACCGAGAAGCCGCACGTCGAGCAGATCGCCTCGATGATGGACCGCATCCGCGAAGTCATCCCGAACGCCAAGCTGGTCTACAACAACAGCCCGTCCTTCAACTGGACGCTGAACTTCCGCCAGCAGATCTACGACACCTACAAGGCGGCCGGTAAGGACGTCTCGGCCTACGACCGCGAGAAGCTGATGAGCGTCGACTACGACGGCACCGAACTGGCCGCCGAAGCCGACGAGAAGATCCGCACCTTCCAGGCGGACGGCGCCAAGCGGGCCGGCATCTTCCACCACCTGATCACCCTGCCGACCTACCACACCGCGGCCCTGTCGACCGACAACCTGGCCAAGGAATACTTCGGCGCGGCCGGCATGCTCGGCTACGTCGCCGGCGTCCAGCGCAAGGAGATCCGCGAAGGCATCGCCTGCGTGAAGCACCAGAACATGTCGGGCTCCGACATCGGTGACGATCACAAGGAGTACTTCGCCGGTGAAGCGGCCCTGAAGGCCGGCGGCGTCCACAACACGATGAACCAGTTCGCGTAAGCGGCTGATCGTCAGCTTAGGCCGGCCGGACCGTAGGAAGCTTTCCGAAAGTCCGGCCGGAAACTCGGTTCCGGCGCGAGCCGGGGGAGCAGAGGACCATGACCAAGGAACGGTATTGGGTTGTCGGCGGCGAATATAGCTGCATGGCCTTCAAGGCCCTGAAGAACGGCGCCCCGCACGTAATCGGCCCGTTCGAGGATCGCGACGAAGCCAAGGAAGCGTGGAAACGCGTCTCTCAGGAGACCCGCAGCAACGCCGCCGTCCGCTATTCGATCGCCTCCGAGCAGTTCGTACTGCCCGCCTGAGGTCAGGGGCCCAGCGCCCGGATGTCTCTCCTCGAGCCCGCCCAGGCTTACGGGCAAGGGCGGGCTCGCTTTTTTTTCGTCCCCGAGTAATTCAAGGAATTTCAGCATGACCGTCGACGTCGCCCCCCGCCCTGTCGAGATCAAAGGCGCCGTGGAAGGTCGCGCAGCCGAGGTGCTGGCCGCGGAAGCCCTGGCGTTCCTCGCCGAGCTCCACACCCGTTTCAACGACCGCCGCCTGGAACTGCTGGCCGCCCGCGCCGAGCGTCAGAAGCGGTTCGACGCCGGCGAGAAGCCCGACTTCCTCGAAAGCACCCAGGCCGTCCGCGACGGCGACTGGAAGGTCGCCCCGATCCCGGCCGACCTGCAGGACCGCCGCGTCGAGATCACCGGCCCGGTCGACCGCAAGATGATCATCAACGCGCTGAACTCCGGCGCGCGGGTGTTCATGGCCGACTTCGAGGACGCCTCCTCGCCGACCTGGCAGAACATGGTCGACGGCCAGATCAACCTGAAGGACCGCTGGTCCGGCCAGATCGGCTTCACCGATCCGAACAACGGCAAGACCTACGCCCTGAAGGACAAGGTCGCGACCCTGATGGTGCGCCCGCGCGGCTGGCACCTGCCCGAAGCCCACGCCCTGGTGAACGGTCAGGAGATGAGCGGCGGCCTGTTCGACTTCGGCCTCTACTTCTTCCACAACGCCAAGGCCCAGATCGCCGCCGGGGCGACGCCCGCCTTCTATCTGCCGAAGATGGAAAGCCACCTCGAGGCGCGCCTCTGGAACGACGTCTTCGTCTATGCGCAGCAGGCGCTGGGCGTGCCGAACGGCACGATCAAGGTCACGGTGCTGATCGAGACCCTGCCGGCCGCCTTCGAGATGGACGAGATCCTCTACGAACTGCGCGACCACATGGCGGGCCTGAACTGCGGCCGCTGGGACTACATCTTCTCGTACATCAAGCGCCTGGGCCGCCAGCCCGACGCCCTGACGCCGGACCGCGCGGTCATGGGCATGGGGTCGGACTTCCTGGCCGCCTATTCGCTGAAGCTGATCCAGACCTGCCACCGCCGCGGCGCCTTCGCCATGGGCGGCATGGCCGCCCAGATCCCGGTCAAGGGCGACGATGCGGCCAACCAGGCGGCCTTCGCCAAGGTCCGCGCCGACAAGGAACGCGAGGCCGGCAACGGCCATGACGGCACCTGGGTCGCCCACCCGGATCTGGTGCCCGTGGCCATGGAGGTGTTCGACCGCCTGATGCCGACCCCGAACCAGCTTGGCAAGCTGCGCGAGGACGTCAACGTCACCCGCGAAGACCTGCTGAAGGTCCATGCCGGCGTGCGCACCGAGCACGGCCTGCGCGAGAACATCCGCGTCGGCGTCCAGTACATCGAGGCCTGGCTGCGCGGCCGCGGCGCGGTGCCGCTCTACAACCTGATGGAAGACGCCGCGACCGCCGAGATCAGCCGCGCCCAGATCTGGCAGTGGATCAAGCAGGCCGCCAAGCTGGACGACGGCCGCACGGTCGACGAAGCCCTGTTCCTCAAGCTGCTCGACGAGGAGATGGAGGGCCTGCGCCAGGTGCTGCCGGCCTCCGCCTTCGAGACCGGCCGCTTCGCCGAGGCCGTGGCGATCTTCAAGGACATGAGCCTGTCCGAGGCCTGCGAGGAGTTCCTGACCCTCCCGGCCTACCGGGCGCTGTAATCCGCGAGAGCGGATGGGGTGACGGGCGGGGAAGCTTGGAATTCGGTCGCTTCCCCGCCCCGATCACCCGACCGAAAAGGGCGTCCCGCAGGACGCCCTTTTTGCGTTCAGGAAGCACGGCTCGAAGTCCGACAGATGCTCCCCTTCCGGCAGAGCTATCGCATGTGGCGCGGCGGCGCCTTTGCCGGTGTCTTCCCGGAAAGCGCGGCACGCGCTTGTCCGGGATCCATGAACACCTGATCTTTCAGAACCTGGCGCCGCGAGCGGCATAACCCGACCCGCCGGCGTTCATGGGCCCCGGTCTTGCTTCGCAAACCGGGGTGACACCTCTTGCGATCGCCCTCCCGGCTTGGATGGGAGCCTCTACTTCTTCACCCAGGCGCCGCCGGCGTCCTGGTAGAATTCGCCCGCCTTCAGCTTGCCCTGGACCACGGTGCGATAGGCCGAGGCGCCGGCGGCGGCCGGGCTGACGCCGTTCTTGGCGGCCGCCTGGTTGTAGAGCTCGCGGCGGCCGGCGTTGATCTCGGCCACGGCGGCGCGGACCTCGGCGCTGGCCGCGCCGGCGTTCACGAAGCCCAGGAAGCCGTCGGCCTGCTCGCCCACCACGCCCTGCGCCTTGGCGGCGTCGACCGCGGCCTTGGCGGCGGCGGGATCGGCATGGGCGGCGCCGGGGAAGGTGATGCTGGCGACCACGGCGGCGACAGGCGCCATCAGTTTGCGGAAAGTCATGCTCATCCCCTTAGAACAGGTTCGGGTTCTGCGTGATCAGCGCCTTGACGTCGTCGTCCAGGCGCAGCCGGACATCGGCGTCCAGCTTGGCGTAGATGGTGATCGGGGCCACCTCCACGCGCACGGTCGGCGTGCAGGCCCCGGTCAGGGCCGCTCCGGCCAGGACCGCCGCGAGCGGCAGGGTTCTCTTCATGACGTCGTCTCCAGTCTCATGGTCAAGTTAGGCGCTCACGGCTGAACGGCTTGTGAACCGCGGAGCGCCTGGTATTCGGCGAAGTCCTTCAGGATCTGGTCCAGGTTGATGGACGTGTCGAGGGTCAGGTCGACCTTGGTCCCCGAGGGCAGCGGCAGGCTCCGGTTCATGAAGCTCTGGCGGATCAGTTCCATGATCGTCAGCCGGATTTCCTGCTTCTTCGGCGGCGTGTGTTCGCCCTTCAGGTGCATCAGCACGCCCAGGCGGCCATTGTCCTGGCTGTCGACCTGGGCGTCCAGGGTGTCGAACGCCAGGTGCTCCATCGCCTGATAGGCGAATTCGGTGATCGCATTGGTGGCTTCGGGCGCGGCCTCCTCGGGGACCGGGACCGGAACGCTGACCCCGCCGCCCTCGGCGCCGACCGTGGTGAAGGCCTCGCGCAGGATCGACAGCCGCCCGGGCTCGATGGCCCGCAGCACCCCGCCCGACACCCGCACGCCCTGGGGCGTCACCTCGAACGGCGCCCGCCCGGTCAGCCGCGCCTCCAGGTCCACCCGGTCGCCGAACGGCGAGGCTTCGACCAGGTCCTTGACCTGCACCGCCTCGATATTGATCGCCCCCGTCCACGGCTCGCCCGGCTTGAACGGCAATATGAAGGGGTCGAAGACCAGCTTGCCCTCGCCCATGGCCAGTTGCGCGCCTTCGATCACGACGGCGTCGCGCTCCAGCCCGAAGCTCACCTGGACGTCGGTGAGCGGCACGAGGCTCTCGATCTTCTCGGCCTTGAGGAACTGCCCCGGGGCGGCCTCCAGCGGCAAAAGACTGGCGAACTGGGCCTGGCCGGAAAGGCCCGTCACCGGCCCCATCGGGCTGACGAAATCCAGCCGCTCGACCAGCAGGGTCCCGCGGCTGGTCGGCGCGCCCTCGCCCCAGTCCATCTGGCCGACGAACCGCGCCCGGCCCTCGGCGGGCGAGGCCAGCACCGCGGCCATCGGCGACAGCCCCGCCGGCTGCAGCCCGCCGGGCGCGAAGGTCAGCATGCCGGTGTCGAACCTCACCCCGCTGCGCCCGTCGCGGCCCTGGGCCAGGGTCCCCTCGGCCAGCCGCCGGCGGGCGAGGTCGCTGAGCGCAAAGCCGCCGCTCCAGGCGCCGCCCTTAGCCTGGACCGCGCCGGAGGCCAGCACCGGCCGGAACCGCGTCTCGGCCGCGGTGTCGGCGACCTTCGCCCCCGCCAGCGTCACCCGCCCGTCGATGCGCGGCCCGGCGCCGGAAAGGTCGACGCTCCCCGCGCCGTCCGCGATCCGCAGTTCGGTCGAGGGCAGCTCGGCGGAGAGGTCCTTCCCAAGCCCCCGGACATGCCAGCGCCCGCCCGCCAGCGTCAGCAGCGGCGCGCCGGCGGGACATATCTGGCCGCCGGCCCGTGCAAGGTCGTTGTCGCCCAGCTCCACATGCTCCGCCTCGACCGTGACGCAGCGGCTGGCGGTGAAGCTGGTCGTCCCACCCGCCACGCGCAGCGCGCCGGCCGCATCGAGGCTCGCGCCCGAGACCGGCGCGAAGCCGCCCTTGGCCTTGAGCGCCAGGTCCGCCGCCAGGCCGCCGGCGCCGAAGCTGTAGCGCGCCACGTCCAGATCGACCTGCGGCAGGCCGCCGCCCTTGACCATCAGGCCGAACGCCCCGCGGCCATTGGCGTAGACCGGCGCCCCGGACCGGTAGAGCAGCGCCTCGCCGCCGCTGTCGGTGCGCAGCCGCACCGGCGTCCCCAGGCTGACCGACAGGGCGTCGCGCGTGGCGTTCACCGCCACCGAATTGGCGGTGAGCTGGAACCCCGCCAGGGCGCGCTTCAGGGCCGCGGTCTCGGCGAGGTCGTCCGCCCGCGCCGGCCCCAGCCCCGACCAGGCGCCGCGCGACTGGATCGCCCCGCGCAGGGCGACGTCCAGCCGCTCTGGATCGAAGGCGATCAGGCCGTCCAGGTCGCCGCTGGGGGCGTTCAGCATCAGGTCGCCGTTCACGACGCGGTCGGCGGCGAAGCGCGAGCTGACCTCGGCCGAAACCACGTCGCCGGCCGACCGGGTCCAGCGGATGTCGCCCAGCGAGGCGTCGCCCCGCAGCCGCGCCACCTGCGTCCCGGCCACCCGTCCGCCGGCGACCGAGGCCTTGAGCGCCCCGTCGCCCTGCAGGGCCAGGGTCCGCGCCCAGCCGCTCACCGCGCCGGTGAAGTCGCCGGTCAGCCGCACGCCCTGCAGGCGGTCGGCGCCCAGCTTCGCCTCCTCGCCCGAAAGCTCGGCGCGGACGAACAATCGCCCGTCGCCGCGCTGGCGGCGCATGTCCGGATAGGGGCCTTGCAGCGAGAGGGTCAGCCGCGCCGCCTTGGCCGAGCCGCCCTGGAAGCTCGCCGCATGGACCGGGGCGACCAGCACCAGGTCGACCCGCGGCCCGGTCGTCGCCAGCCGCAGCGTCGTCTGGCCGAGGTCCGCATCGAGCCCCGCCCCCTTCAGCCGCGCGGGGTCCAGCCGGGCGTCGAGCGCCATCAGCTTGCCGTCCTCCATGCGGCCGTCCGCATAGGCCCTAAGCGCCCCGTAGTCGGTGGCCAGGGACAGCACGCCGCGATGGATTTCGATCCGCGGCTGGCGCGCGTCGGGCTGCGGCGGCTTGCGCGTGAACTCTTCGATCACCCGGTCCAGCGAGCCCAGGCTGAACGTCCCGCCCTTGAAGGCGCCCTTCAGCACCGGCCGGTAGAGCTTGACCGAGGCGACCTCGACGCCCAGCGGCCGTCCCGCCCACGGCCCGGTGAGGCCGTAGCGCACCTCCACCCGCTCGACGCTGGCGTCGGGGTCGTCCGCCGGCCCGGCCCGCACCCGGGCGGTGAAGCCACCATAGTCGAAGTCGCGGAATTCGACGTCGGCCGGCACGCCACGGGCGTCCAGCCATCCGACCAGCAACTCGCGCGCGATGGCCCGCCGCGTCACGTAGACGCCAGCCCCGGCCGCCAGCGTGACGACGATCACCACGGCCACGGCGGCATGGGCGCGCCGCCAGCGACGGCGGGCGGCGCGGTTCGGCGGTTTAGGGTCGGACTCGGTCAAACGCGGCGCCTGCTGCTCTTAGAGCAGGTCATAACGCAAAACCGCCGAAAGCGTGGCCGTCCGATGTGAAGTTTAGAGCCCGCCGATGCTGGCCAGCGCCACGCCGCCGTCGACCGCGATGGTCTCGCCCACCACATAGTCCCCGGCCCGGCTGGCCAGGTAGATCGCCGCGGCGGCCATGTCCTCGTCGCGGCCGATGCGGCGCGAGGGGATATGCCTGGCGATCGCCTCGCCCTGGTCGCGGGCCACGCGGTTCATCTCCGAGGCGAAGGCGCCCGGCGCGATGCCGGTGACGTTGATGGCGTCCTTGATCAGCTCGGCGGCGACCCGGCGGGTCAGATAGATCAGCCCGGCCTTCGAGGCGTGATAGGAATAGGTCTCCTGCGGATTGAGCCGGATGCCGTCGATCGAGCAGATGTTGATGACCTTGGCCGGCTGCTCGCGGCTGGCGGCGGCCTTCAGCGCGCCGTGCAGCGCCTGGGTGAGGAAGAACGGCGACTTGAGGTTCAGGTTCAGCACCTTGTCCCAGCCGCTCTCGGGGAATTCGTCGAACGGCGCGCCCCAGGCCGCGCCGGCGTTGTTGACCAGGATGTCCAGCTTCGGCTCGGCGTCGGCCAGGCGCTTCGCCAGCGCCTGGCAGCCCTCCACCGTGGAGACGTCCTGCGGCATGGAGATGCAGCGCTCCCCCAGCTCGGCCGCCGTCTCGTCGCACGCCGCCGGCTTGCGCGAGGAGATGTAGACGCGCGCGGCCCCCGCATCCAGGAAGCCCTTGGCGATCATCTTGCCGATGCCGCGCGAGCCGCCGGTGACCAGGGCCACGCGCCCCTCCAGCGAGAACAGTCCCTGAGCCATGCCTTGCTTCCCCCTAGGTGATGTCTGGTAGCGGTTATGAGCTCGCGCCCGGCGCTCGAAAACCCAACGGATTTTTGACTCGCGCACGTTCGGCCGGGCCTGTAAACAGCCGTTTGAATCCAAGGACGGCCAAGCTCACGAGCCGTCTCCCCCAACAGTCGAGGATGCGCCCCATGGCCGAGATCAATTCGGTGACCGACCTTACGCTCGACGGCGACGTCGCGGTCATCACGCTCAACTCCCCGCCGGTCAACGCCCTGTCGGCCAAGGTCCGCGAGGGCCTTTACGAGGCGTTCAAGGCGGCCAACGCCAATGACGCGGCCAAGGCCATCGTGCTGATCTGCGAGGGCCGCACCTTCATCGCCGGCGCCGACATCACCGAGTTCGGCGGCGCCATGGCCGGCCCGGGCCTGCCGGAGGTGCAGGACCAGATCGAAAGCTCGCCCAAGCCGGTGGTCGCCGCGATCCACGGCACCGCCCTGGGCGGCGGCCTCGAGGTCGCGCTGTGCGCCCACTACCGCGTCGCCGTCCCCTCGGCCCGGCTCGGCCTGCCGGAAGTCGCCCTCGGCCTGCTGCCCGGCGCCGGCGGCACCCAGCGCCTGCCCCGCGTGGTCGGCGTCGAGCGCGCCCTGGAGATGATGACCTCCGGCCGCCACGTCCCGGCCAAGGAAGCCCTCGCCGGCGGCCTGGTCGACGAGCTGGTCGAGGAAGGCAAGCTGAAGGACGGCGCGATCGCCTTCGCCCGCAAGGTCCTCGCCGAGGGCCGGCCGCTGCGCAAGATCCGCGACCAGAACGAGAAGGTCGAGGCGGCCCGCGGCAAGCCCGAGATCTTCGCCGACTTCCGCAAGGCCAATGCCCGCAAGTTCCGCGGCTTCCTGGCGCCGGAATACAACATCCGCTGCATCGAGGCGGCGGTGAACCAGCCGTTCGAAGAGGGCCTGGCCACCGAGCGCAAGCTGTTCCTCGAACTGATGAGCGGCTCCCAGTCGGCCGCCCAGCGCTATTCGTTCTTCGCCGAACGCACCGCCCAGAAGATCCCGGACGTGCCGGACGACACCGCCCTGATCCCGATCAAGAAGGTGGGGATCATCGGCGCCGGCACCATGGGCGGCGGCATCGCCATGAACTTCGCCAACGCCGGCATCCCGGTGGTGATCGTCGAGGTGAAGCAGGACGCCCTGGACCGCGGCCTGGCCACCATCCGCAAGAACTACGAGCGCACCGCCTCGCGCGGCGGCATCACCGCCGAGCAGGTCGAGCAGCGCTGCGCCCTGATCTCCGGCTCGCTGTCGATGGAAGACAGCTTCAAGGACGTCGACCTGGTGATCGAGGCCGTCTTCGAGCGGATGGACATCAAGAAGGACATCTTCACCAAGCTCGACGCCATCTGCAAACCCGGCGCGATCCTGGCCACCAACACCTCGGGCCTGGACATCGACGAGATCGCCTCGGTCACCAAGCGTCCGGAAAGCGTCATCGGCCTGCACTTCTTCTCGCCGGCCAATGTGATGAAGCTGCTGGAGATCGTCCGCGCCGACCACACCTCCAAGGAGGTGATCGCCACTTCGATGAAGCTGGCCAAGCAGATCGGCAAGGTCGCCGTGCTGGTCGGGGTCTGCCCCGGCTTCGTCGGCAACCGCATCCTCGGCGCGCGCCAGCGCGAGGCCCAGAAGCTGGTGCTGGAAGGCGCCATGCCCTGGGACGTCGACCGCGTGCTCTACGACTTCGGCTTCCCGATGGGCCCGTTCGCCATGAGCGATCTGGCCGGCCTCGACATCGGCTGGGTGAAGGAAAAGTCCAAGGGCGAGAGCATCCGCGACGTGCTCTGCGAGATGGACCGCCGCGGCCAGAAGACCGGCGCCGGCTACTACGACTACGACGAGAACCGCACCGCCAAACCGAGCCCCGTCACCGAGAAGATCATCAACGACTTCATCGTCAAGTCGGGCGCCAATCCGCGCAAGATCAGCGACGAGGAGATCCTTGAGCGCTGCATCTTCCCGATGATCAACGAGGGCGTGAAGATCCTCGAGGAAGGCAAGGCGATCCGCGCCTCGGACGTCGACGTGGTCTGGCAGAACGGCTACGGCTGGCCGGTCTATCGCGGCGGCCCGATGTGGTACGGCGATCAGGTCGGCCCCGAGAAGGTGCTGGCCAAGATGAAGGAATTCCAGGCCACCATGGGCGACCAGTTCAAGCCCGCCGCCCTGCTGGAAAAGCTCGTCGCCGAGAACAAGAAGTTCGCCGACCTCTAAGGCGGCCGCCCACCAAGACGGTCCCCGGCGCCCGCGCCGGGGACCGGCGAAACCTCCCAACTCCTAGGAAGCTCTCCATGCGTGAAGCCGTCATCGTCTCCACCGCCCGCACGCCGATCGGCAAGGCCTATCGCGGCGCGTTCAACAACACCTCGGCCGCCGAGCTGGGCGGCCACGCCATCAAGGCCGCGGTCGAGCGCGCCGGTATCGATCCGGCCACCATCGACGACGTGGTGATGGGCGCGGCCCTGCAGCAGGGTTCGTCCGGCGCCAATGTCGCCCGCCGCGCGGCCCTGCGCGCCGGACTGCCGAACACCGTCGCCGGCATGACCCTCGACCGCCAGTGCTCCTCGGGCCTGATGGGCATCGCCACGGCGGCCAAGTACATCATCAACGACGGCGCCCAGGTGGCGGTCGGCGGCGGCCTCGAAAGCATCAGCCTCGTCCAGAACGACAAGATGAACCGCTTCCGCACCTCCGATAAGTGGCTCGACCAGCATGTGCCGGAAATCCACGTCTCGATGATCGAGACCGCCGAGATCGTGGCCGAGCGCTACGGTGTCAGCCGCGAGGCCCAGGACGACTACGCCCTGCAGTCCCAGCAGCGCACCGCCGCGGCCCAGGCCGCCGGCGTGTTCAACGCCGAGATCGCGCCCCTGACCTCGATCATGATGGTGCAGAACAAGGAAACCGGCGAGTTCTCCGAAAAGGAGGTCACCCTCACCCAGGACGAGGGCAACCGCCCCTCGACCACCCTGGCCGACCTTCAGAAGCTCGCCCCGGTCTTCAAGGGCGGCCAGTTCGTCAAGGAAGGCAAGTACGTCACCGCCGGCAACGCCAGCCAGCTCTCGGACGGCGCCGCCGCCGTGGTGCTGATGGAAGCCAAGGAGGCCGCGCGCCTGGGCCTCACGCCGCTGGGCGCCTATCGCGGCATGGCCGTGGCCGGCTGCGGCCCGGAGGAAATGGGCATCGGCCCGGTCTTCGCCATTCCGAAGCTGCTGGAACGCAACGGCCTGAAGATCGACGACATCGACATGTGGGAACTGAACGAGGCCTTCGCCTCCCAGTGCCTCTACTGCCGTGACAAGCTCGGCATCGACCCGGCCAAGTACAACATCTCCGGCGGGGCCATCTCCATCGGCCACCCCTACGGCATGACCGGCGCCCGCGCGACCGGCCACATCCTGCACGAGGGCAAGCGCCGCGGTTACAAGTACGGCGTCGTCACCATGTGCGTCGGCGGCGGCATGGGCGCGGCCGGCCTCTTCGAAATCTTCTAAGAGGACGGGAGACCTCCGAATTCGGGAAGGGCCGCCCAGCCGGGCGGTCCTTTTTCGTGGAGCCGGGCCAGGGTTGCGCTAGGTTGCATCCGGGGTCCCATGAGGGCCTCGCCTGGACCAACCCTAGATGATCCTCCTTGCCTCGGCCGTCGTGCTCCTCCTGCTGGTGCTCAACGGCCTGTTCGCCATGTCCGAACTGGCCGTGGTGTCCTCCCGCCGCGCCAAACTGCAGGCGAGGGCCGAACGCGGCGACAAGGGTGCGGCCGCCGCCCTGCGGCTCTCGGAAAACCCCACCCGGTTCCTCGCCGCGGTCCAGGTCGGCATCACCCTGATCGGCATCCTCTCGGGCGCCTACGGCCAGGCGACCATCGCCGGCGAGCTCGACCGCATGCTGGAGACCGTCCCGGCCCTGCACGACTATTCGGAGCTGATCTCGACCGCCGTGGTGGTCGTGGTCATCACCTATCTCTCGCTGATCGTCGGCGAGCTGGTGCCCAAGCGCTTCGCCCTGGTCTTCCCCGAGACCATCGCCGCCGCCGTCGCCCGCCCGCTGTCGGTGATGGCCAAGGCGATGGGCCCCTTCGTCACCCTGCTGACCGCCTCCACCGTCGGCGTCCTGCGCCTCCTGGGCATCCGCGACGAGAAGGGCGAGCAGATCACCCACGAAGAGGTCGAGACCGTCCTGGCCGAGGGGACCAGCGCCGGCCTGATCGAACCGGAAGAACAGGCGATGATCGGCGAGGTGCTGCGCCTGGGCGACCGCCAGGTCCGCGTGGCCATGACCCCGCGCACCGACATCTACTGGATTTCCCTGGCCGACCCGATCGACCAGCAGATGGCCGACATCCGCGCCTGCCCCTATTCGCGCATCGTCGTCATGCGCGGAACCGACGCCGAGGAGCCCGTCGGGGTGGTGCACAAGAAGGACGTGCTGGACGCCTTCCTCGGCGGCGGGCGGCTGAACGTCGAGGAACTGATGGCCACGCCGCTGTTCATCGTCGAGACCACCTCGCTGCTGCGCGCCTTCGGCCTGATGAAGCAGACCCCGCTGCACATGGCTCTGGTGGTCGACGAATTCGGCGCCCTGGAGGGCCTGGTCACCCCGACCGACCTTCTGGAGATGATCGCCGGCGACTTCGACGAGGCGCACGACGCCGACACCCCCAGCGCCATCCTCCGCCGCGAGGACGGCAGCTATCTGGTCGACGGCCGCGCCGACGTGGACGAGCTGGCCAAGACGCTGGAGGCCGACTTCGTCGAGAGCAGCGACTTCCAGACCGCCGCGGGCCTGGTCCTGCACGAGGTCGGCGAACTGCCCAAGGAGGGCGACGTGTTCGAGATCTCCGGCTGGCGGGTCGAGGTCATCGACATGGACGACCGGCGCATCGACAAGCTGCTGTTCACCCGGCTGGAGCCGCCCGAGGCCCCGAGCTTCGGCGACCTGCTGTCTTCCTCCTGAAAAGCGCCTCTACGCTCAAGCTCGGCAACCCTTCCTTCATGATGAACGCCTGAACTCGCGCCTGCGAGGGGGGCCTCTTTGTACGGGAGGGGTCCGACATGGACATTCGATCGAAGGCCGCGCTGGGCGCGTCGCTGCTCATCCTGGCCGCCTGCGCCACCGGCGGCCCGGCGCCGAGGCCGGGGACGGCGGCGGCCGATCCGCGGCTGCAGGCGCAGGCCAGCGCGTTCGAGAGCTTCATGCGCAATGCGCGCGCCCGCCTATGAGCCCAGGCAGATGGAAAGCGGCATGATCGCCTATGCCGCTCTCGCCGCGCTGCAGGAGCCGCGCTTCGTGGCCGGGGTGCGCAAGGCCGCCCAGGGCCGCGACGGCCGCGGCCTGGCCGCCCGCATCGCCGCCCGCCCCGACCTGGCCGCCGGCCTGCCCGGCGCCGAGGCCGGCGCGGCGCGGGCCAGCGCCGCCCTGGTGCGGCAGGGCGAGGCCCTCGCCGCCAGCGGCAAACGCGTCAAACAGGCCTCCTACGACGTGCAAAGGCAGGCCTGGTCCAGGGCTTCGGTCCCTGACGCCCGCGCCCGCCTGACCCGCGTCAAGCAGGTGTCCGGCGCCGGCTACCGCCCGGCGCGCGAGGACCCCGCGCGCCTGCAGGCCGCCCTCGCCGAGGGCGGACGCCGCGGGGGGCGCGGCGGGCCGGTGATCGACCGCGGCCTGGCGGTCGCGGCCCTGACCATCCTGGGCGAGCCGGCCCGCGCCAGCGGCCTCATGCGCGAACCGCGGACGGGCATGTGCGTCCGCCTGGCCAAGCTGAACCTCTACCAGTGCCTGGCCAGCGCCGGCCCGCATTACGAGGACATCTACTGCCTGGCCCAGCACGCCATGCTGGAGCCCGCCGGCTGCGCGAGCGAGGCGGTGCGTCCGATGCGCACGGCCGCGCGCTGATCGCCGCCCCGCCCCAGAACGGTCGCAGTCGCCGATAGTCTTCTCCCGCGCGCCAGCCGCGCGGGAGACGCCACACCCCATGACCCAGCAGGACGACAATCCCTTCATCCGCTCCAGCCCCTGGGGGCGCGCCGCCGGCCCGTCCCAGCCCTTCCGCCTCGGCCCCCTGCCCAAGGCGCCGGCGCCGCGACAGCCGCCGCCCCCTCCCCGGCCGCCGGGCCCCGGCATCCTCAGCGGCTCGCTGATACCCCAGGCCGCGCCGGCCGCCCCCACGCCGGAACCGCCCGCACCCGCGCCGCCGCAGCCGCCGCAGCCGGCTGTCGAGCCATCCGCTCCCGTGGCGGCGGCGCGCAAGCCTTCCCTTCCCCTGCTCGCCGCCCTCGGCGCGGCCCTCTCCGCCGCGGCGGGCCTCGCCGCCGTCCTCCTCCTGACCGGCCGCCAGGCTCCGCCGCCGCCGCCCGCCGCAGCCCCGGTCCCAGCCGAGCCGGCCCAGCCCGCCCTGACCGCCACGCCCGAGCCGGCGCCGGCGCCTGTAGAACCGCCGCAGCCGCCGAAAGCCGCGCCCGCGCGCCTTGCGGCCGCCCCGCCTGCTCCGCGCCCCGCAGCAGCGCCTCCCGTGGCCGCGCCCGCGCCGCCCCGCCTCGAGCCGCCCGCGCCGATCCTGGCCGAACCCGCCGCCCCGGCCGAGCCGCAGATCCAGCCGACCCCGGCCGCGCCCCTCCCGACCGATCCCGAAGCGCCGATGACCCTTCACCCGAACTAGCGTCCGGCCCGTCTCGCCCTCTAAGCTGCGGCCCAGCCATTGGGGGGGACGTCATGAGAACGCTGAGCCTGGACGAGATCGAGAAGATCCGCCAGGAATGC
>MEEW01000004.1 GCA_001724985.1 Phenylobacterium sp. SCN 69-14 | reverse complement strand
GGCGGGCCTCGCCCGTGGACGGGTTGCGGGTGAAGGCGACGCCGGTGGCCGACGAATCGCCCATGTTGCCGAACACCATCGACTGCACGTTGACGGCCGTGCCCCAGCTTTCAGGGATGTCGTGCATGCGGCGGTAGAACTTGGCGCGGTCGTTCATCCAGCTTGCGAAGACGGCGCCGATGGCGCCCCAGAGCTGGGCGTGCGGGTCCTGCGGGAACGGCTTGCCGAGCTCCTGCTCGACGGCGGCCTTGTAGTCGGAGACGACGCGTTCCCAGTCCTCGGCCGAAAGGGCGGTGTCGACGGTGACGTCGAGGCGTTCCTTATGCTCGTCGAGGATTTCCTCGAACATGTGGTGGTCGAGGTCGAGCACCACGTTCGAGTACATCTGGATGAAGCGGCGGTAGCTGTCGAAGGCGAAGCGGCGGTCGCCCGAGAGCTTGGCCAGGCCCGCGACGGTCTCGTCGTTGAGGCCGAGGTTGAGGACGGTGTCCATCATGCCCGGCATGGAGGCGCGGGCGCCCGCGCGGACCGAGACCAGCAGCGGATTGGCCGCGTCGCCGAAGGTCTTGCCGGTGATCTGCTCGACCTTGGCCAGACCCGCGACGACCTGGCCCTTCAGCTCGGCCGGGTACTGCTTCTCGTTGGAATAGTAGTGGACGCAGGCCTCGGTGGTGATGGTGAAGCCGGGGGGCACCGGCAGGCCGAGCGACGACATCTCGGCGAGGTTCGCGCCCTTGCCGCCCAGCAGGTTCTTCATCGAGGCGTCGCCGTCCGCGCCGCCGCCCCCGAAGGCGTAGACCCAGCGCGACTTGGTCAGCGTATCGGTCGACATGTCCTTCTAGGCCTCCTTTAGCCCGTCACTTGCGAGAAGTCCGCGACCCGTTCCATCAGGTCGCGAACCTGCACGAGAAGACGCAGGCGGTTATCACGTTCCGCCGCGTTCTCAGAGTTCACCAAAACCGCCTCGAAAAAGGCGTCAACCGGCGCGCGCAGTCCCGAAAGGGCGCGCATGGCCCCGGCGAAGTCTTCCTGCTGCAACGCCTGAGCCACGGAAGGCTCGGCCGCTTCGAGGGCGGCGATCAGCGCCCCCTCCTCGGCCGGCGCGCCAGGCATGGCCACGGCCGGGCCGGCGGGCAGCTCGCCCTTCTTCTCCTCGGCCTTGAGGATGTTGCCGGCGCGCTTGTAGCCGGCCAGCAGGTTCTGGCCGTCGGCGCCGGAGAGGAAGCCGTCCAGCGCCTCGACCCGCGCGACGATCCGCACCAGGTCGTCGTCGCCGAGCGCGAACACCGCATCCACCAGGTCGTGGCG
This sequence comes from Phenylobacterium sp. SCN 69-14, assembly GCA_001724985.1. Taxonomy (GTDB): domain Bacteria; phylum Pseudomonadota; class Alphaproteobacteria; order Caulobacterales; family Caulobacteraceae; genus Phenylobacterium. The sequence continues at coordinate 34,922 of MEEW01000004.1, read as the reverse complement.
CTTGCCCTGGTCGCGCAGGGCGACCTTCAGGCGATCGGCCATGAAGCCCAGCACCTCGTCGGCGACCACCGGATAGGGGCGGAACTGGTACAGGACTTCGCCTTCCGGCGCCTCGCCGGCGGCCGCCGAGCGGTCGAAGCGGATGTCGAAGTCCTCGGTGGTGGAGACGACATAGGGCACGCCCTCCAGCAGGGCGTCCTCGAACTCCTCGACATAGGTCTGGAAGACCTCGGAGGGGCGACGATAGGCCGGGCCGAGATAGCCGGTGGTGCGGCGGGTCGAGACGTAGAGCGCCCGGCCCGGATCGACATAGCAGCGCAGCGAGCGATACCAGTCGGCGACCAGCTCGCGGATCGGGGCGCGGGCCTCCGAGCCCAGCAGGATGCGGATCACGCCCAGGGCGGCGCGGCGCAGGGCGTAGGGGTCGCGCGAGCCGGTCGGCTTTTCGTCGATGGCGAAGAAGGCGGTCAGGGTGTCGAGCTTCTCGGCGATGGCCAGCGCCATGGTGACGGGCGTATCGGGCGCCTCGTCGCCGGCCCCGACCGGCTTGTAGTGATCGCGGATGGCGTCGGCGACGACCGGGCTGATCTTCTCCTCGCGGGCGTAGTAGCCGCCCATCAGGCCCTGGAGTTCGGGGAACTCGCCGACCATGCCGGTGGCGAGGTCGGCCTTGCAGAGATGGGCGGCCAGCACCGCCTTGGCCGGATCCGCGCCGACGCGCGGGGCGATGGCGCGGGCGAGCAGTTCCAGCCGCTCCACCCGCTCGGCGAGCGTGCCGAGCCTGGCGTGGAAGGTGACGCCGGAGAGTTTCGCCAGGCGCTCCTCGAGCGTGATCTTGCGATCCTCGTCCCAGAAGAAGCGGGCGTCGTTCAGGCGCGCCGACAGCACCTTGGCGTTGCCGCGGGCGATCTCCTTGCCGCCGTCGGGCGCCTCGATATTGGCGACGGTGATGAAGTGCGGGGCGAGCTTGCCGCCCGCCTCGCCGGCCGGGCGGACGGCGAAATACTTCTGGTGGGTGCGCATGGAGGTGCGGATCACCTCGGGCGGCAGGTCGAGGAAGGCCGGGTCCATGTCGCCCAGCACCGGGGTCGGCCACTCGGCCAGGCCCGCGACCTCGTCCAGCAGGCCGTCGTCATCGACCAGTTCGAGATTGCGCGCAAAGCAGAGGGTGCGCGCCCCGTCCATGATGCGGTCCTTGCGCTCCTCGACGTCGAGGATGACGAAGTGAGCGGCCAGCTTGTCGCGGTAGCTCTCGAAATCCTTGACCTTGAAGGGCTTGCCCGAGCCCATGAAGCGGTGGCCCTCGGTCACGTCGCCGGCCTCGATCCCGTCGAGGTTCAGCGGCACGACCTGGCCGTCGAACAGGAAGACGATCCGCTTCAGCGGCCGCACCCAGCGCAGGGTTCCCGTCCCCCAGGTCATCGACTTGGGCCAGGGGAAGTTGCGGATCACGTGGTCGAGGATCTCGGCGACGATCTCGGGGGTCGGGCGGCCCTTGCGGTGGATGTGGGCGAACCAGACGCCGTCCTTCTCCACGAGCTGGTCGCGGGAAAGGCCGGTCGAGCGCAGGAAGCCTTCGATGGCGGCGTCCGGCGCGCCGACGCGCGGGCCCTTGCGCTCCTCGTGACGGTCACCCTGCGCGGCCGGCAGGCCCTCGGCCGCCAGGGTCAGGCGACGGGGGCCGGCGAAGGTCTTGAGGCCCTCGGGCAGCAGGCCCTGCTCGGCCAGGCGCTCGCGCACCATGCGGTCGAGGTCGCGCGCGGCCTGGACCTGCATGCGCGCGGGAATCTCTTCGGAGAACAGTTCGATCAGAAGCTGGGGCATGGTCAGGCCTTCACCGCCTCGGCGGAGACGTGATTGGCCCCCTCGTTCTCCACCCAGGCCTCGGCGCACATGCGGGTGAGGTCGCGGATGCGGCCGATATAGCTCTGGCGCTCGGCCACGGCGATGGCGCCGCGGGCGTCCATGAGATTGAAGAGGTGGCTGGCCTTCAGCACGTGGTCGTAGGCCGGCAACACGGTGCGCTGGCCCTGCGGCCCCCTGCCCTCGAGCAGGCGCGGCACCTGGCGCTCCATGTCCGCGAACTGCCGCTTCAGCGTCTCGACGTCATAGAGATGGAAGTTGGCTTCCGACTGCTGGCGCTCGTTCTCCAGGAAGACGTCGCCATAGGTCATGGGCAGCGGGCCGTCGGGGTCGTTGAAGGCCAGGTCGGTGAAATGATCGACGTTCTGCAGATACATGGCCAGGCGCTCCAGGCCATAGGTCAGCTCGCCGGCCACGGGGGAGACGTCCAGGCCGCCCACCTGCTGGAAGTAGGTGTACTGGGTGACTTCCATCCCGTCGCACCAGACCTCCCAGCCGAGGCCCCAGGCGCCGACCGTCGGGTTTTCCCAGTCGTCCTCGACAAACCTGATGTCGTGCAGGCGGGTGTCGAGGCCGATCGCCTCCAGGCTGCCCAGATAGAGCTCCTGCAGGTTGTCGGGGTTCGGCTTCAGGATCACCTGATACTGATAATAGTGCTGCAGGCGGTTGGGGTTCTCGCCATAGCGGCCGTCGGCCGGGCGGCGCGAGGGCTGCACATAGGCCGCGCGCCACGGCTTGGGGCCCAGGGCGCGAAGCACCGTGGCCGGATGAAGGGTGCCCGCGCCCACCTCGACGTCGTGAGGCTGCAGAATCACGCAGCCCTGGCGGCTCCAATAGTCATGAAGCTTCAGGATAAGACCCTGAAACGAAAGCGGCTTGTCGGATGGCATCGAGCTGGTTTCGCAGGCGCAAAAAAGTCGGCGGACCATAGGGCCCGCCGACCTTCGCTTCAAGGCGGAATGGCTGGCTCTAGTTCCCCGCCGCCTTGCTGCGTTTCCCTGCGTGGGACAGGGGCGTGTACTTGGCCCGGTTCTCCGGCGTGTCGGCGACCGGGCCGTTGGTCACGGTGGCCGTGGTGACGGTGGCCGAGGCCGGAACCCCGGCGGCGACGGCGTCGGGACTGGCCGGGCCGGTGGTCTGCATCCCTGCGGCCGGAGGCGGCGGGGCGGCCATGGAGTCGGCCGGCGGATTGACGGCGGTGTCCGGCGCCGGCGGCGCGGGCATGTCGCTGTGGGTCTGGGCCGGGGACTGCTCCTGGGTGGAAGCATCCTGGGCGTAGGCCGCGCCGGCGAGCAAGGCGGTCGCCGCGGCGGCGGTGAGCAGGGTCCTGATCATCTTCGTCCTCGTCTCAATCTCAAGGCGGCCCGGGCAAGCCAGGCTGCGTGAGGTTCAAGCGCCCGGCGTGCGGCTTGGTTCCCCATCGCAGGCGGGGTCCGGAAGGCCGTGGCAGGCCATTTCGCCCGATTTTTGGGCGCCGGGGGCCGCGGGCGCCCACGCATTACGCGGGCGCCGCCTTTTCGAGCGCCGGCTGCGCGCAGTCGGCCCGCCGAACGTGCTCAGCGCCCTAGCGTCGCCATGTCGTCGGCGGGCGCCAGCCGCCCCGCCCGGCGCAGACGGACCAACCGAAGGGCGCATCCCTGGCTGAAGGGCTCGCGCGGGAGCAGGCGATGAAACTGATCATGGCGATCGTCAAACCCTTCAAGCTGGACGACGTGCGCGAAGCGCTCGTGGCGGCCGGCGTCGAGGGGCTGACGGTCTCGGAAGTGAAGGGCTACGGCCGCCAGAAGGGCCAGACGGAGATCTACCGGGGCGCTGAGTACCAGGTGAACTTCGTACCGAAGGTCAAGCTGGAGGCGGTGGTCGACGACGCCGCCGCCGGCAAGGCCGTGGAGGCCATCAAGGCCGCGGCGGCCACCGGCAAGATCGGCGACGGCAAGATCTTCGTCCTCGATGTCGAGGAAGCCGTGCGGATCCGGACCGGAGAGTCCGGCTCGGCTGCGCTGTGACGCGCGCCGGACATAGAGAATCAAGGGGATTGCGACAGATGAAAAGAACGGGATTCACCAAGCTGGCGGGACTGGCGAGCCTGGCGATCGGGGCGGCGATGCTCGCTCCGGCGGCCTTCGCCCAGGACGCCGCGCCAGCGTTGGACAGCGGCGACACCGCCTGGGTGCTGACTTCGACGGCCCTGGTGCTGATGATGACCATTCCGGGCCTGGCCCTGTTCTACGGCGGCATGGTGCGCCGCAAGAACGTGATCGCCACGGTGGCCCAGTCCTTCGCCATCGCCTGCGTGATCTCGGTGGTGTGGATGGTCGCCGGCTATTCGCTGGCCTTCGGCGCCAACCCCAACGAGGGGCTGAACGCGGTCATCGGCGGCCTGGGCAACGCCTTCCTGGGCGGGGTGACGATGGAGAGCACCAACGGCCTGGCCGCGACCATCCCGGAATCGGTGTTTGTGATGTTCCAGATGACCTTCGCGATCATCACCCCGGCGCTGATCGCCGGCGCCTATGCCGAGCGCATCAAGTTCTCGGCGGTGCTGGTCTTCACCGTGCTGTGGTCGCTGCTGGTCTATGCGCCGACCGCGCATGCGGTGTGGGGCGGCGGCTTCCTGGGCGGGGCCGGCGTGCTGGACTTCGCCGGCGGGACCGTGGTGCACATCAACGCCGGGGTCGCGGGCCTGGTCTGCGCGCTCGTGCTCGGACGCCGCAAGGGCTACGGCTCTGAGAACATGGCGCCGCACAACCTGGTGCTGACCATGATCGGCGCCAGCCTGCTGTGGGTCGGCTGGTTCGGCTTCAACGCCGGCTCGGCGGTGGCTTCGAACGCCCTGGCGGGCGTGGCGATGCTGAACACCCAGGTCGCGACCGGGGCGGCCGGCGTCACCTGGATGCTGATCGAGTGGGTCGAGCGCAAGAAGCCCGGCATGCTGGGCCTGGCCTCGGGCGCGGTCGCCGGCCTGGTGGCCATCACCCCGGCCGCCGGCTTCGTGAACCCGCAAGGGGCGCTGATCGTCGGCCTCGCCGGCGGCGCAGCGGGCTATTTCGGCGCGGTGTGGCTGAAGCGGCTCCTGAAGTACGACGACAGCCTGGACGCCTTCGGCGTGCACGGCCTGGCCGGGATCGCCGGCGCCCTGCTGACCGGCGTGCTGGCCGACCCGAAGGTCAACAGCCTGGGCGAAGGCGCCAACCTGGTCACCCAGCTCTACGGCGTGGCGGTGACCATCGGCTTCACGGCGATCGGGACCTTCATCCTGCTGATGATCGTCAAGTACACCATCGGCCTGCGGGTCGGCGACGAGGCCGAGGTCGAAGGCCTGGACATGTCGCAGCACGGCGAAGCCCTGCACGACTGACGGCCGCGCTCTGGGGAGCGCTCTGGGGGGAGCGGAACAGGGGTCCCATGCGGGGCCCCTGTTCTCGTTTATGGGATCAGGCTTCGGGCCAGGGGCCGCCGAGGCGGCAGCGGGCGACCCACCAGTCTGGGCGCAGGGCGCCAAGCTGCTCGGCCAGGGCGCTCGCCTCCAGGTCACCGGGGCAGATGGCGAAACAGGTGGCCCCCGAACCGGACATGCGGGCGAACAGCACCTGCGGCTCGGCGCACAGGACGGCGAGCACGTCGCCGATGGCCGGGGCCAGGGCGATGGCCGGCGCCTCCAGGTCGTTGCGGGTGAAACCGAGCCAGGCGGCCAGTTCCTCCACGCTCTCGAAGGCCGGCGGCATGGGCGGAGGCGCGACGTCGCCGAACGCGGCCGAGGCGTCGAGGGCGCGATAGACGTCCGGGGTCGAGACCTGGACCCCGGGATTAACCAGCACCGCCTCGATCGGCGGCAGGCCGGGCGCCGGCGAGAGCCGCTCGCCGCGCCCTTCGGCGAGGACGGGAGCGGCGTGGAAACAGGCTGCCCCATCGGCGCCCAGCGAGGCGGCGACCTCCTCAAGCCCCGCCTCGTCCACCGGCAGGCCGAGGGCGTCACGGAGCAGGCGCAGGGCCGCACCGGCGTCGCTGGAGCCGCCGCCGAGGCCGGCGGCCACCGGCAGGGCCTTGTCCAGCAGGATCCCGACCGGCGGCTGGGGGCCGCGGGCGCGGGCCAGCAGCGCGCGGGCCGCGCGCAGGACGAGGTTGTCCCCCTCCCCCGCCAGATCGGCGGCGAAGGCGCCGTGGACGCGGACCGACAGGACGTCGGCGTCGTGCAGGGCCAGGCGGTCGCCGACATCGGCGAACACCATCAGGCTGCACAGCGGATGATAGCCGTCGCCGCCCGGCGCGCCGACGTGCAGGAAGAGGTTGATCTTCGCCGGGGCGAAGGCGGTCAGGCGCATGGGACCGCTAGTTCCCCGCCACCTTGGGCGCGGCCGACGGGCCCTTCGGCCCCTGGCCGGAGGCGAGCTTTTCGTCGACATCGGCCTTGATCTTGGCGTCGGGCGCCAGGGTCAGGACGCGCTTCCACTGATACTCGGCCTCGATCCGCCGCCCGACGCGCCAGTAGGCGTCGCCCAGGTGGTTGTTGATCTCCGGATCGCCGGCCTCCAGCTCGACCGCCTGTTCGAGCAGTTGCACGGCCTTCTTGTAGTCGCCGAGCCGGTAGTGGGCCCAGCCGAGCGAGTCGACCATGGCCCCCGACTGCGGATTGGCGGCGACCGCCCGCTCGACCATGCCCAGGGCCTCGGCCAGGTGCTCGCCTCGGTCGATCCAGGTGTAGCCGAGATAGTTGAGCAGTTCGGGCTCGTCGGGCCGGATCTTCAGCGCCGCCTGGAAATCGGCCTCGGCCTGCGGCCAGCGCCCGGAGCGCTCATAGGCGACCCCGCGCATGTAGAGCAGGCGCCAGTCGGGCGACGGCGTCTCGGCGATCAGCCCGCTCATCAACTCGGCGGATTCGGCGTAGCGGTCGTTGGCGCGGAGCAGGTCGGCATAGGTGATGCGGGCCTCGCGATCGCCGGTGGCGGCCGCCTCCTGCGCCATCTTCAGCGCCACGTCCGGCTGCTTGGCGTTCTGGTAGCTCCAGGCGAGCTTGGTGCGGGCGCTGCTGAACTCCGGCGCGCCGGGCCTGGGCTTCGAATAGGCCTGGCGCGCGCCTTCGACGTCGCCGGCCGCCTCCATGATGTCCCCGACCATCAGCCACGCCTCGTTGCGGGCCGGGTCGAGGCGCAGGGCCAGGCGCAGATAGGCCAGGCCGAGCTGTTGCTGCTTGGCCGCCAGCATGGCCGCGGCCGGGGCGATCAACACCTGGGCGGCGCCCTCGCGCAGGGTCGGGGGCGGCGGGGCGGGCTTGCCGGCGACGGCGCGCGCCTTGGCCAGGGTCAGGGATTCGCTGAGCGGCTGGACGGCGAGGCCCCGGTCGTAGAGGGCGATGGCCTCGGGCCGGCGGCCTCGCCGCTCCAGGAAGCCGCCATAGGCGAGGACGGCGATATCGCCGGGCGTCTCGCCGCCGGTTAGGGCCTTGAAATCGGTCTCGGCCTCGTCGTAGCGGCGCGCGCGCTCGTAGAGATAGGCTTGGCCGAGCTGGCCGAAATAGTCGACCACCCGGTCGCCGCGCATTTCGGGCCGCACCAGGGAGCCTTCCCGGTCGCCGGCCATGGCCGCGGCCCAGGGACTGAGCAGGGCCGCGACGCCGCGGTGCGGAAAGCCGATCGAATCGCCGGCGAGCAGGGCGTGAGCGTCCTTGCCCTTGTTCACGGCCATGAGTTCGACGGCCTGGACCACCTTGCCCAGGCGCTTGGTCGCCTCCGAGGCCTCCGGGCCGTCGGGCGCCAAGGCCGCGGCCTTGGTGATGTCGCCGGCCAGAACGGCGGCGGTGAAGGCGCGGTCGCGCAGCATGTCGCTGGCCCCGCCCTCGATCTCGGCGCGGGCGAAATAGGCGGCCGCCTCGGCGCCGGCGCCGTCGTTCAGCGCCCCCTGGCCGGCAAGGAAGGCCCCATAGGCCGAGCCGCCCATGCCAAGCTGGGTCGGCGGGGTCCAGGACAGTTCCTGCCGCGGCGCGGTCGCGCAGGCGGAGAGCATGACAAGCGGGGCGATGGCGACAAGCAGACGGCGCATGGGCCGACCCTTGCGGCTTTCCACGGCGAGTTCAAGGCGGCAGCGGCCCGGCGGGGGCGTTAAGTTGTTCCCCCGCTGGAAGAGCCGTCAGCCGAATGGCTGACCGAGGGGACCGCAATCTCTGCAGGCCGCCCTGCGCAGGGCTGTCGCATATGGCGCGGATAAGCGGCGGCAGCCCCCCTCGCATGTCGTCCCGGAAAGCGCGCAGCGCTTGTCCGGGATCCATGAACACCTGAGCTTTCAGGCTCTTGCACCACCGAGACGGCTTCTGAACCGCATGTGTTCATAGGTCCCGGTCTTGCTTCGCAAACCGGGATGACACCCCCGTATGCAATCCTCCTCCCCCGCAAGGGGCAAGGATTGGGACCTACATGTTCGGGTAGTTGGGGCCGTCGCCGCCTTGGGGGGTGGTCCAGTTGATGTTCTGGGACGGGTCCTTGATGTCGCAGGTCTTGCAGTGGACGCAGTTCTGGAAGTTGATCTGGAACCGCGGGTTGTTCCCCTGCTCGTCGTAGAGCACCTCGTAGACGCCGGCCGGGCAGAACAGGCGGGCCGGTTCGCCGTAGCGCGGCAGGTTCACCTCGATCGGAACCTTGGGGTCCTTCAGCTTCAGGTGGGCCGGCTGGTTCTCGTCGTGATTGGTCGAGGACAGGAAGACCGAGGACAGCTTGTCGAAGCTGAACTCGTTGTCCGGCTTCGGATAGACGATCGGCTTGTAGTCCTTGGCCAGGCCCGTCGATTCGGCGTCCGACTTGCCGTGCTTCAGCGTGCCCCAGGGCGACCACCCGCCGAGGAGATTGGCGATCATGGCGTCGGCGCCGCCGAGCACGATGCCCGGAATGGTGCCGAACTTCGACCACAGCGGCTTGAAGTTGCGGACGGCCCACAGCTCCTTGTGGATCCACGACTTCTTGTAGGCGGCCTCGTAGGCGACGAGCTCGTCGCTGGACCGGCCGGCGGAGATCGCCTCGAAGGCGGCCTCGGCGGCCATCATGCCGCTCTTGACCGCGTTGTGGCTGCCCTTGATGCGCGGGACGTTGACCATGCCGGCCGAGCAGCCCAGCAGCACGCCGCCGGGGAAATAGAGCTGGGGCAGAGACTGCGAGCCGCCCTCGGTGATGGCGCGCGCGCCATAGGCGATACGCTTGCCGCCTTCCAGATAGCCGCGAATCGCCGGGTGGGTCTTGAAACGCTGGAACTCGTCGAACGGCGAGAGCCAGGGGTTCTTGTAGTTCAGGTGCACCACGAAGCCGATGGCCACGTAGTTGTCCCCGAAGTGGTACATGAACGAGCCGCCGCCGGTGGTGTTGTCGAGCGGCCAGCCGAAGCTGTGCTGGGTGAGGCCCGGCTCGAAGTTCTCGTCCGGCACCTGCCAGAGTTCCTTGATGCCGATGCCGAACTTCTGCGGTTCGCGGCCGTTGGTGAGGCCGAAGCGCGCCTGGAGCTGCTTGGCCAGCGAGCCGCGCACGCCCTCGCCGATGAAGGTGTACTTGGCGTGGAGTTCGATGCCCGGCTGGTAGTCGGCGGTCTGATTGCCGTCCTTGTCGATGCCGAACACGCCGGCGACGACGCCCTTCACCGAGCCGTCCTCGTTATAGACCACCTCGGACGCGGCCATGCCGGGATAGATCTCGACGCCGAGCGCCTCGGCGTGCTGGGCCAGCGAGCGGCAGACATTGCCCAGCGAGGCGATGTAGTTGCCGTGGTTCAGCATCCACTTGGGGAAGGGCAGCCAGGAGATGTCGAGGTCGCCATGCGGGCCCAGGATCACGAACTTGTCGCGGGTGACCTTGGTCTCCAGCGGAACGCCGAGCTCCTCCCAGTTGGGCAGCAGCTCATCGATGCCCTTGGGGTCGATGACCGCACCGGAGAGGATGTGGGCGCCGACCTCGGACCCTTTTTCCAGGACGGCGACGGAGACCTCGGTCCCGGCGGCCTCGGCGAGCTGCTTCAGGCGGATGGCCGCCGACAGGCCCGAAGGGCCGGCCCCGACGATCACGACGTCGTATTCCATCGCCTCGCGTTCGACCGTCTCGATGGCGTCGCTCATGATCCCCTACTCCCAGTTGGCCGCGCCGGGGATTTCCCCTACCCCTTGTTTGTCGCAGCGTTGATCCGTCCGGCGACTTATCCGAAGCTTGTATTAGGGCGGTCAAGCGCGAACTCCGCCATGGACGCCCTTTAAGAGCCCGAATGAGCCCCGCCGCCCCCTTCGACCGCGTCGCCGAGAGCCTGCTCGCCTTCTGGGCCGAGGCCGGGATCGACTCCATGCTGCTCGATGAGCCGCTGGACCGGATCGAGGCCGGGAAGTTCGTCGCGCCCAGGCCGGCCGACCGCAAGCCGGCGCCCCCTCCGCCCCCGGCCGCCCCGCGCGGGCCCGGCGCCGACGTCGCCTCGGCGGTGCTGGAGGCGCGGCGGCTGGCGGCGCAGGCGCCCGACCTGGAGGCCCTGAAGGCCGCCATCGCCGGCTTCGACGGCTGCCCGCTGAAGTTCGAGGGCGCGCGCCAGGCGGTGTTCGCCCGCGGCGCGCCGGATGCGCCGCTGATGGTGATCGGCGAAGGCCCCGGCGCCGAGGAGGACGCGCGCGGCGAGCCCTTCGTCGGCCGCGCCGGCCAACTGCTCGACAGGATGCTGGCGGCGGCGGGGCTGACCGACCGGGTGTTCATCACCAACACCGTCTTCTGGCGCCCGCCCGGCAACCGGACGCCCTCGCCGCAGGAGCAGGCGACCTGCCAGCCGTTCCTGGAACGGGCCATCGAACTGGTCTCGCCCAGGATGCTGCTGCTGGTCGGGGCGCCGTCGACCAAGTCGATGCTGAAGCGCAGCGAAGGGATTCTGTCGCTGCGCGGCCGCTGGTTCGAATGGCGTTCCGAGGCGGGAAATCTGGAGCTGCCGGCCATGCCGACCCTGCACCCCGCATTCCTTCTGCGGCAACCGGGCGCGAAGAAGAAGGCGTGGAGCGACCTTCTGACCCTGACCGAGCGGCTTGATCGCCCGGAGCGGGGCGCATAAGACTCCCGCGTCACGAGAACTGAGGGTCACGTCCAGACCGCGCGCAGAGGCGGCCGACGTGAGGATCGCATGCGGAGACGCAAAGGCATGCGGATCGCGGTCTTGACCATGATCTGCGCCGCCATCGCCGGAAACAGCCACGCCGCCCCAATGGCCCTGAGCCCCTGGGACGCGAAGCGTTACGCCGCCGCGTTCGACGCGGTGGACCGCGGCGACTTCATCGACGCCGAGATGCAAACGGCCGAGATCAAGGATCGATCCCTGGCCGGGCACCTGGCGTTCCGGCAACTGATGCGCCCCGGTTTCCAGGCCAGCTACGAGGACCTGGCCAAGTGGCTGGACCAGTACAGCGACCTGCCGGGCGCGGAACGAATCTACATGCTGGCCCAGAAGCGCCGGCCGGTCGGCGGCGCGGCGCCGAAAGCGCCGGTGCTGGCCGGGGCCGACTGGCGGCGGGTCGAGGTGACGGCCCAGGGCATTTCCGGCAAGGCGCCGGCCGATCGCAGCCGCCAGGCGCGCGAGGCCTTCTATTCGGGCGACGTCAAGCGTGCGCTGGACCTGGCCCCGGCGGCGGGCGAACGCTGGATCGCCGGCCTGGCGGCCTTCCGGCTCAAGAACTACGACCTGGCGCAGAGCTTCTTCAGCCAGGTGGCGCGCGACGACAAGGAAGACCCCTGGCTGCGCTCGGGCGCGGCCTATTGGGCGGCGCGTTCGCTGGAGCAGGCAGGCGACTCCGGCCGCGCCCAGGGCTTCCTGAAGCTGGCCGCGCGCCATCCCGACACGTTCTACGGCATGATCGCCGCGCGCCGCGTGCGGCTGGAGGCCGTCGACCGCGCCGCCGGAGCCCCGACCGGCGAGTTCACCCCGGCGGTGTTCTCCAGCGCCTCGGCGCCGACGCTGGCGGCGCCCAGCGCGCCGGCCTCGACCTCCAGCGCGCACCTGACGCCGTTCATCCGCGAGAACATCCGCGCCCACCGCGCCACGGCGCTGGCCCAGGTCGGCCTGCCGGTCGAGGCGGGGCTGGAGCTGCGCGCTGGCCTGACCCTGGCCCGTGGCGAGGCCGAGCGTTCGCAGTGGATGTCGCTGATCCTGGCGCTGAATGCGCCGCTGACCTCGGACGCCGACATCGCCAAGGCCCTGCCGGTGACGCGCGGCACGCTGGAGATCGACTATCCGACGCCGGACCTGGCGCCGAAGTTCGGCTTCACCATCGACAAGGCCCTGGTCTACGCCATCGTGCGGCAGGAAAGCCGTTTCAATCCAGCCGCGGTGTCGTCGGCCGGGGCGGTCGGGCTGATGCAGCTCATGCCCGAGGCGGCCGCTCGGGCGGCCGGCGACGACAAGCTGAAGACCGACATGAGCCCGATGTTCGACCCGGCCTTCAACCTGCGGGTCGGGCAGGATTATCTGACCTGGCTGATGGAGCGGGGGGTCGGCTACGACATCCTGCGCACGGTCGCGGCCTATAACGGCGGGCCCGGAACCCTGCTGAAGACCGCCAAGATGGTGGGCGACGAGGCCGACAGCCTGCTGCTGATCGAATGCCTGCCCAGCGCCGAGACGCGCAACTACGTCGAGAAGGTGATGGCCGGCTACTGGACCTATCGCAAGAAGTTCGGGATGGACACCCACACGCTCGACGCCCTGGCCAAGGGCGCGGCGTTCGTGGACGCTCGGCTGGACCGCTAACCCCGACCCCGGCCTTCGCCCGGATCAGCGGGCAGGTTCAACGGATCAAGTCAGCAGGGCGGCGCGGCCGAGACGGCGGCGCAGGCCGGCGAGGTCGGCCGGCTTCCGCTCGCGCGCCCGATCGGCGGGCAGCAGGACGCCCGCCAGCCGCGGGCCGGTCAGGCGCTCGATCAGCGAAGGCGGGGCGGCGCAGACCAGGGCCGGGCCGCCGCCCGACTCCAGATGACGGCGCAGGCTCTCCTCCCAACCGGGACGCAGGCGCAAGGCCGGCGGCAGGGCCAGGATCAGCTCTCCCCTCGCCCGCTCAAGGGCGGAGGCGAGATCGGAGGCGAGGCCGGCGCCCGAATCCTCGCAGATCGCCAGCATGGCGCCGTCCGGCGCGGGATCGACGAGGATCGCCTCGCGCACCAGCCCGCTCACGACGGCCGGCACCAGGGCGGGCAGCAGGCCGGCGAGGTCGCGGACGGCCTGGGCGGCGGGAATGACGACGGAGATCATCACGCCAGAGGCCGCGACCTGTGGGCTACGTCAAGATTGTTCTTGTTTTGTTCTTTTCGCACCCTATGCTCGGGCCGTGAGCAACTTCAGCCGACAGATCATGGTCAGGGGCCGCGGGGCGCGGTCCAACGCCAGCGGGCGGTTCGAAAGCCAGGTCCGCGAGGCGTTCGACGACGGCTGGACCAGCCAGGACCCCGAACCCGCCCAGATCCGCACCATCCTGACGGCCGAGACGGCGCGGACGATCATCGCCAGGAACGACAGCCCCGATGTCGGCTTCTCGCGCTCGATCAACCCCTATCGCGGCTGCGAGCACGGCTGCATCTACTGCTACGCGCGGCCGGCCCACGCCTATATGGGGCTGTCGCCGGGGCTCGATTTCGAAAGCCAGCTCTTCTTCAAGCCGGAGGCGGCCAGGTTGCTGGAGAAGGAGCTGTCGAGCCCCCGCTACCGGCCCGAGACGATCCATATCGGCGGCAACACCGACCCCTATCAGCCGGTCGAACGCGACACGCGGATCACCCGCGGCGTGCTGGAGGTGATGGAGCGGTTCGGCCATTCCTGCTCGATCATCACCAAATCGGCCCTGATCCTGCGCGACCTCGACGTGCTGGCGCGGCTGGCGGCGCGCAACCTGGTGCGGGTGGCGATCTCGGTGACCAGCCTGGACCGCAGGCTGGCGCGCAGCATGGAGCCGCGGGCCGCCACGCCCGAGCGGCGGATCGGGGCGATCGAGGCGCTGAGCTGCGCCGGGGTGCCGGTCAGCGTGATGTTCGCCCCGGCGATCCCGGCGCTGAACGATCACGAGCTGGAGGCGGTGCTGGAACGGGCGGCGCGGGCCGGGGCCAGCGGCGCAGGCTATGTGGTGCTGCGCCTGCCGCGGGAGATCAAGGACCTGTTCCGCGAATGGCTGGCCACCGACCATCCGGACCGGGCGGCGCGGGTGATGTCGCTGGTGCGCCAGATGCGCGGCGGCGCCGACTACGACTTCGAATGGCGGACGCGCATGCGCGGCGAAGGCCCGATCGCCGAACTGCTGGCCCGGCGCTTCGCCGCAGCCCGCAAGCGGTTCGGCCTGGAGGGGCGGTTCGGCGGCTTGGACCTCACGCAGTTCAAGGTCCCGCCGAAGCCGGGCGATCAAGGCGATCTGTTTGACGGCGCTTAACGAAATGCACGCCGTTGTCGATTTGAATTCAGGAAAGGTCCAGGGGCCGCGCCAAGGGCCATGCGGGGGCGAAAGCGAATGAACAACAAGGGCGAGCGTCAGCCGATCGATCCGCGGCCTCTGGCCAGGACCGTGCGGACGGTTTTGATCGTTTATCTCGTGGGCGAGGCGTTCATGGGGCTGGTGTCCCTGGCGGAGATCGGCCGGCTGGGCGGCGGCGGGGCCGAGGCTCCCGGCACGGTCGTGGCCGGCGGGTTTATCGGCCTGGCCTATCTGGCGATCTATGTGGTGACCGCCATCCTGACCCTGAAATGGATCTATCGGGTCAATCTGAACGCCAAGCTGCTGGCCCCGGACAAGGCGACCGGCCCCGGCTGGGCCGTCGGCTGGTATTTCATACCGTTCGCCAGCCTGGTGATGCCCTATCGGGCGATGAGCGAGGCCTGGCGGATCAGCCTGTCGCCGGCCGACTGGCGCAACCTGTCCACGCCTGGCCTGCTGCCCTTGTGGTGGGGGCTCTTCCTGCTGACCAACTTCCTCTCCATGGCGGGCGCGCGCATCGGTCTCCTGATGGAAAGCCCCGGCGCCCTGGCGCTGGGCGAGATGCTGACCCTGGCCTCGTCCCTGACCGCCGTCCCGCTGGTGCTGGTGCTGCGCAAGGTGGTCCGCGGCGTGACCGAGGCGCAGGCCCAGGCGCTGAACCTGCGGCCTGCGGGCGGAGCCGCGTGCCTGATCGAGGCCTGACCCCGCTGCGCTTCAGCGGTTGAACACGCCGACCAGCTCGACGTGCGGCGACCACAGGAACTGGTCGACGGGCTTGAGCCGCTCCAGACGAAAGCCCGCATCGATCAGGGTGCGGGCGTCGCGGACGAAGGTGGCGGGGTTGCAGGAGACGCCGATGGCGCGCGAGACGCCCGAGCGGGCGATCTCGGCGGCCTGTTCGGCCGCGCCGGCCCGCGGCGGGTCGAAGACCACGGTGTCGATGCGCTTCATCTCCTCGGCCAGGACCGGGCGGCGCACGAGGTCGCGGGCCTGGGCCGTGATCCCGTGCAGGCCCGGCGCGGTGGCGACTCCCGCCTGCAGGGCCGCGATGGCGGGCGCCGCGCCATCGGCGGCCAGGACCGGCGCGACCTCCGCCAGGCGGAAGGTGAAGGCCCCCGCCCCGCAGAAGAGATCGGCGATGCGCTCGGCGCCGGCGGCGGCCTCCACGGCCATGGCGGTCATCACGGCTTCGGCCTCCGGCACGGCCTGCAGGAAGGAGCCCGCCGGCAGGGCCACGGTCGCCGGCCCGAAGCGCACGGTCGGCTGGCGGGCGAGATAGGCGATCTCGCCATCAAGGGTGACGCGGGCGAAGTCGGCCTCCGCGGCGGTTTCGGCCAGGCGCATGCGCGCATCGGCCGAGAGGCCGCCGCTCTTGCGCTCCACCCCGGTGATGTCGATGTCGAGGCCCGTCGAGGTCAGGGTGACATGCAGGGTCGGGGCCGACTTCGGATGCTCGAACAGCGGGGCGGCCAGGCGGCGCATGGCCGGCAAGGCGGCCTCCAGGGCCGGATCGGCGATCGGACAGGCGGCGATATCGACCACGTCCCAGGACTTGCGGGTCTTGAAGCCCAGGCGCGCGGCGTCCTTGCGGCCCTGGCGCGCGTGCAGGGCCAGGCGCCGGCGCGCGCCCGGCGCGGCGGCGAAGGCGGGCAGGATCTGCGTCTCGATCCGCTCGCGGGCCAGGGTGCGGACCAGCCGCTCGACCTTCCAGGCGAGATAGGCTCCGTGCTCCCAGTGCTGCAGGGCGCAGCCGCCGCAGACCCCGAAATGCGGGCACGGCGGGGTCACGCGCTGCGGGCTCGGCGCCAGGATCGCCTCGACCTCGCGCCGCTGGGGGCCCGGCGCCAGGCGCACCCGCTCGCCCGGCAGGGTGAAGGGCGCATAGAGCGGGCCGGGCGCAATCCCGTCGCCTTCGCCCCCCACGGCTTCGATCACCGTCTCGACCGCCGGGCCGGCGGGAACATCGATGGGGCGGGCCCGTTGAGGCCGGTGGCGTCGCATGGTCAGGCTCGTTTCGGGGCTGCCTCGCCGCAATCCCAAGCGGGACAAGGCGTCAAGGAAGATGAACGAAGATGAACGACCCGCTCAAGCGGCGTTCAGGTTCGTTCAGCCAAGTTTCGCAGCGCAGGGGGTGCTCCGGCGCCGCCTACGCAATGTACGAAGGAGATGACCGATGCAACGAGCTCTTGCTTTCGCCGCCGCCGGGATGATGGCCCTGACCGTCCCCGCCACGGTCGCGCTGCCGGGCGTGGCGTCGGCCCAGTCCTACGATCCCTGCCGCGAGCAGACCCGCCAGCAGGCCAACAAGGGCACCATCGTCGGCGGCCTGGTCGGCGCCCTGGCGGGCGGCGGCGTGGCGGCCAAGGGCGCCAAGACCGAAGGCGCCCTGCTGGGCGGCGCGGTGGGCGCGGTGGCCGGCCACGAGATCGGCAAGCGCAACGCCAAGTGCGACCGCTATCGCCCCGCGCCGCGCGCGGCCTATCGCAACAACACCGTCCAGCGCAGCAACTACGCCGCCTCGAGCAACTGCCGCTGGGTGAAGGACAGCTACAACGGCCGCACCCAGAGCTTCCAGGTGTGCCGTGACCGCGACGGCGTCTGGCGTCCGCGCGGCTAAACCCAAATCCACGTCACTGGTTCAAGTCCCAGAGGGGAAATTCCGATGAACTTGCGTTCGACCTTCGCCAAGAGCGCGCTTGCCGGCGTGGCCGGCGTCATGGCCCTGGGCGGGGCGCTCAGCGTCCCGACCTTCGCCGCCGCCCAGAGCGCCGGCTATTACGGCGATAGCTACTACGATCCGTGCCGCCGCGATTCGACCAACCGCGGCACGGTCGGGGCTCTGATCGGCGGCGCCCTGGGCGCGGCCATCGGCTCGAACGCTGCGGCCCGCAACGCGCGCACCGAAGGGGCGCTGCTGGGCGGGGCGCTGGGCGCCCTGGGCGGGGCGACGGTCGGCAAGAACTCGGCCGCCTGCGGCTCGACCTATCGCCAGCCGCGCACCAGCTATTACGACAACAGCTACGGCCAGCCGCAGTACAGCGACGGCTACTATTCGCGCTCGTACGACGAGCGCCGCTATTACGACCGCGGCGAGCCCTATCGCGTGGTCGAGCGCCCGGCGGCGACCGACGGCTGCACCTTGGCCGAAAGCCCGATCTACCTGCCCGACGGCCGGACCCAAAAGCGTTTCGTGCGCGTCTGCCCGGACGCCAACGGCAACTATCAAGTCGTCGACTAACAGACGTCTCTCAAGACCGCTCTGGGGTGGAGAAGGTCGCTTGCGGAAACGCAGGCGGCCTTCTTTTTTTCGTCCTCAGGCCTTCTGCGCCCAGAGCAGATGTTCGCGGTTGCCGTCACCGCCGGCGATGGGGCTGCCGGTGCTGGCGCGGACGATCCAGCCGCTCGATGTCAGAAAGGCCGCGACGTCCGCCAGGGCCTTGGCGCGCGCGGCCTCGTCCTTGACCAGACCGCCCTTCCCCACCGCCTCACGGCCGACTTCGAACTGCGGCTTGACCAGGGCGACGAGGTCCGCGCCGGCGGAGGCGAGCGCCAGGGCGGCCGGCAGGGCCTTGGCGAGGCCGATGAAGCTGACATCGGTGACGATCAGGTCCGGCGCCCGAGGGATCAGGCCGGAGGTCAGGTTGCGGGCGTCCACGCCTTCCAGGCTGACCACGCGCGGATCGGCCGCCAGCTTCGGATGCAACTGGCCGCGGCCGACATCGACGGCGTAGACGCAGGCCGCGCCGCGTTGCAGGCAGACCTCGGTGAAGCCGCCGGTCGAGGCGCCGACGTCCAGCACCGTGCGCCCCTCGACCCCGACGGGCCAAAGATCGAACGCGTGGACCAGCTTCAGCGCCCCGCGGCCGACATAGGGATGGGCGGCGACCGCTTCGAGGGCGGCGGCTTCATCGATCAGTTCGGACGGCTTGGCGAGAACGCGGCCGGCGAGGCTGACCCCGCCGGCCTCGATGGCGGCGCGGGCCTTGGCGCGGCTGTCGAACAGGCCGCGTTCGACCAGGACGACATCCGCGCGCTTCTTGCCCAAGCTTAAGCCTGCTCCTCCACGAACAGCTTCTTCAGCTCGTTCTTGAGAATCTTGCCGTTCGGGTTGCGCGGCAAGGTCTCGTGCCAGAACTTGACCTTCACCGGCACCTTGAAGGCGGCCAGATGCTCGGCGACGTGGGCGCGCAGCTCTTCCTCGGTGGCCTCGGCGCCCGGCTTGAGGGTGACGACCGCGGCCGGCTCCTCGCCCAGGGTGCGGTGGGGGATGCCGACGACGGCCGCGTCCATCACGGCGGGGTGGTCGTAGAAGACGTTCTCGACCTCGACGCAGTAGATGTTCTCGCCGCCGCGGATCAGCATGTCCTTGGCCCGGTCGATGATGTAGCAGAAGCCCTCCTCGTCCAGCTTGGCGAGGTCGCCGGTGCGGACCCAGCCGTCCACGAAGGTCTGGGCGGTCGGCTCGGGCTTGTTCCAGTAGAGCTTGCAGTTCATCGGGCCGAAGGACCAAAGCTCGCCCACCTCGCCGGCCGGCAGCATGGTGACGCCGTCGCCCGGGTCGCGGATCTGCAACTCGCAGACAGCGGCGGCCGGGCCGCAGCTATCGGGGCGGTTCAGATAGTCCTCGGCGCCGTTGGAGGTGACGGTGGCGCAGGTCTCGGTCATGCCCCAGCCCTGGCCGGGCTGCGACTTGGGGAACACCTCGCGCAGGCGGCGGACCAGCTCAGGCGCCGAAGGGGCGCCGCCATAGGCCACGCTTTCCAGCGACGAGAGGTCGTAATTGGCGCGGGCCGGATGCTCGATGAGCTGCCAGGCGATGGTCGGCACGCCGCCGGCCGACTGGATCTTCTCGCGCTCGATCAGCTCGAAGGCGCGGATCACGTCCCACTTGTACATCATGACCAGCTTGGCGCCGGAGAACAGGCTGGGGTTCAGGACCGCCATGCAGCCGGTGACGTGGAAGAACGGGATCGAGATCAGCGACGAGCGCTGGGGCGCGTTCGGATCGGGCGCGGGCGGCGCCTCGCCGCGGCGCAGGAAGCTGCGCGCCCCGGCCGCCGCGGCGGTGATGATGTTGGAATTGACGGCGCGCTGGGTGGCCAGCGCCCCCTTCGGCCGGCCGGTGGTGCCGGAGGTGTAGAAGATGGTGGCGTCGTCCTCGGGGCCGATCTCGGCCTCCGGCAACGGCTGGTCGGGCAGGTTCGCCCAGTCGCCGGCGCCGCCGCCCAGCACGTCCTCCAGCTTGGACACCCACGGATGGGCGATCTCCTCGACCTCGCGGCTGACATAGACCCGCACCAGGTCCGGGCAGTTGGGGAAATGCTCGGCCATGCGCTGATAGCGCTCGGCGTCCATGATCGCGACCTTGGTTCCGGAGTCGGTCAGGCCATATTCCAGCTCAGGCCCGGTCCACCAGGCGTTCAGCGGGGTGACGATGGCCCCCAGGGACGAGGCCGCATAGAAGGCCACCACCCATTCGGGCAGGTTGCGCATGATGATCGCCACGCGATCGCCCTTGCCGACGCCGTCCTCCTGCAGCTTGCGGGCGAAGGCCGAGACGGCGCGATAGAAGGCCTCGAAGGTGACGCGCTCGTCCTCATAGACCAGGAAGTCCTTGCCGCCGTGGGCGCGGGCCGCCTCGACCACCGAGCGCAGCGACGGGGGCAGGTTCTTCCAGACCTTGGTGGGAACGCCGCGGATCTCGATGGTCTCGATCTCTGCGGGAGAGCCGGGCTGCGTGATCATCGCATGGGCCTGGGCGATGGACATGGCAGGCCAACCGGCAGGCAGCTCGGGCTCGGACATGGGCGTTCTCCTAATGCTCGCGCGGGCGTACACGCGCCCGCATCTCGTAGGTGAACAAGCATAACCCAGCGTCAGAGGCAAACGGACGTTCGACCCGGCGATGGGAATCCATCGGCCGGGACGGTTGGGACGACACCTTCGGAGTCAGACCACCGCTTCGAGCAGGGAGAGGGCGTGTTCGAGCTTGGCCTTGGCGGCTTCGGAATCGGCCAGGCGTTCTCGGTTCTCCTCGACCACCTCTTCCTTGGCGTTGGCGACGAAGGCGGGGTTGCCGAGCTTCTTCATCACGTGGGCGATGTCCGAGGCGTGGCCGGCGATCTCCTTGGCCAGGCGCGCGCGTTCGGCGGCCAGGTCGATGAACTCGGCCACCGGCAGGGCCAGGGTCGCGCCGCTCACCACGTAGGGGATGGCCCCTTGCGGCGCCTGGTCGACGAACTGCACGCCCTCGACGCGCAGGGTCTGGGCGATGACCGCGGCGTTGGCCTGGAAGACCTTACGCTGGGCCTGGCTCGCCTCGATGACCAGCAGCGGCGGGCGCGCCGAATGGGGGACGTTCAGTTCGGCCTTCACCGAACGGCCCTCGCTGACGGCGGCGACGATCAGGCCGATCTCGGCGTCGGCCTCGGGGTCGATCAGGCTGTCGGCCAGGGCGGGCCAGGCGGAGGTGATGAGCATCCCCTCCTCGCGCGGCGCGCCCAGGTCGGCGGTCTGGACCCACAGTTCCTCGGTCAGGAACGGCATGACCGGGTGCAGCAGCTTCAGGATCACGTCCAGCGCCCAGGCGGCCGTGGCCTGGGTCTCGGCCCTGGCCGCCTCGTCCGCGCCATTGAGGATGGGCTTGGAAAGCTCGACGTACCAGTCGCAGAAGGTGTTCCAGATGAAGCGGTAGAGGCCGGTGGCGGCCGCATCGAAGCTGCAGTCCTCCAGCGCCTTGGTCACCGCCTGGGCGGTGCGGGCCGTCTCGCCGACGATCCAGCGGTTGAGGACGTTCTTCACGCCGGCCGGGTCGAAGCCCTGGGCGCGGGCGCAGCCGTTCACCTGGGTGAAGCGGGCGGCGTTCCAGAGCTTGGTGCCGAAGTTGCGATAGCCCTCGATGCGCTGGCGCGAGAGCTTGATGTCGCGCGCCTGGCCCGACATGGCGGTCAAGGTGAAACGCAGGGCGTCGGCGCCATAGTCGTCGACCAGCTCCAGCGGGTCCATGACGTTGCCCTTGGACTTGCTCATCTTCTTGCCCTCGGCGTCGCGGACCAGGGCGTTGATGAAGACGCGGTCGAAGGGAACCTCGCCCATGAAGTGCAGGCCCATCATCATCATCCGGGCGACCCAGAAGAAGATGATGTCGAAGCCGGTGACCAGAGTGCTGGTCGGGTAGAAGCGCTTGAGGTCCTCGGTCTGTTCGGGCCAGCCGAGGGTCGAGAACGGCCAGAGGCCCGAGGAGAACCAGGTGTCGAGGACGTCCTCGTCCTGGCGCAGATATTCCTCGTGGCCATAGTGCTCCAGGGCGGCGGCCTTGGCCCCCTCCTCGTTCTCGGCGACGAAGATCTTGCCGTCGGGGCCGTACCAGGCCGGGATGCGGTGCCCCCACCAGAGCTGGCGCGAGATGCACCAGGGCTCGATGTTCCGCATCCATTCGAAATAGGTCTTCTCCCAATGGCGGGGCTCGAAGACAGTGCGGCCGTCCTCGACCGCCTTGATCGCCGGCTGGGCCAGGACCTTGGCGTCGACGTACCACTGGTCGGTCAGATAGGGCTCGATGACCACGCCCGAGCGGTCGCCATGCGGGACGGCGTGGCGGGTCTTTTCGATCTCGCGCAGCAGGCCCAGCTCCTCGAAGGCGGCGACCACCTTCTTGCGGGCCTCGAAGCGGTCGAGGCCGCGGTATTCGGCCGGGGCGTTCTCGTTGATCTTCGCCTCTTCGGTGAAGATGTTGATCATCGGCAGGTTGTTGCGCTTGCCGACCTGGTAGTCGTTGAAGTCGTGGGCCGGGGTGATCTTCACCGCGCCAGAGCCCTTTTCCGGGTCGGCGTAGTCGTCGGCGATGATCGGGACCGGGCGGTTCACGATCGGCAGGATCACGTCCTTGCCGACAATGCCCGCATAGCGCGCGTCGCCCGGATGCACGGCCACGCCGGTGTCGCCCAGCATGGTCTCGGGCCGGGTGGTGGCGACGACGATCTCGCCCGAGCCGTCCTCCAGCGGATAGGCGAAGTGGTAGAAGGCGCCCTCGACCTCCTTCTGCTCGACCTCGATGTCCGAGATCGCGGTCTGGAAGTGCGGGTCCCAGTTCACCAGGCGCTTGTCGCGATAGATCAGGCCCTGCTTGTGCAGGGTGACGAAGACCTTGCGGACGGCGGCCGACAGCCCTTCGTCCAGGGTGAAGCGCTCGCGGCTCCAGTCGCAGGAGGCGCCAAGGCGGCGGAGCTGGTTGGTGATGGTCCCGCCGCTCTTGGCCTTCCATTCCCAGACCTTGGCGATGAACTCGTCGCGGCCCATGTCGCGCCGGCCGATATTGCCGGCGGCGGCGAGCTGGCGCTCGACCACCATCTGGGTGGCGATGCCGGCGTGGTCGGTGCCGGGCAGCCAAAGGGCCGCCTTGCCGCGCATCCGCTCGAAGCGGACCAACACGTCCTGCAGGGTGTTGTTGAGGGCGTGGCCGATGTGCAGCGAGCCGGTCACGTTCGGCGGCGGGATGACGATCGAGAACGTCGGCGCGGACGGATCGGACGACGGCGCGAAGGCGCCCGAGGATTCCCAGGCGGCGTAGAGGCGCGGTTCGGCGGACTTGGGGTCGAAGGTCTTTTCAAGCATGTCGGGGCTGCATAGCGTTTCGGCCCCGCGCGTGGAAGCGCGATGACCCGGACTCGTGTCGTCCCGGTTTCGGCGAAGCCGAAGACCGGGATCCATTGTCGCCTGATCGTGGAGACGGGGCGCGGCTCGAACCCCATCTTGCCCCACCGGTGTCCATGGGTCCCGGTCTTGCTTCGCAAACCGGGATGACCGCCTTCTTACGCGATCAGCGTACTCGGCCGCGGGCGATGCGTTCGACTTCCTTGTCGACGGTGGCCTGGACGATGGGGGGCAGATTGTCGTCGAGCCACTGCTTGAGCAGCGGGCGCAGCAGTTCGCGGACCACGTCCTCGAGCGTGCGGCCGTCGGCCGGCATCTGGATCGCCGCCGACAACTGACCGAAGGCCGTGGCCGCGGCGTTGGCGGCGACCGCGCCGACCAGCCCCTCGCCCACCTCGACGGGCGCGGCCGGCGGCGGCGGCGGCGCATAGGCCGGTTCGGGCTCCTCGTTGACGGTGGGCGTATAGACGTCGAGATCGCCGAGGGTCTCGACCCGCTCGGTCAGCTCCAGGGCGCCGTCGTCGTCCTCCGCCTCGGGCTCAGGCTCGGGTTCGAAGGCCGGGGCGGCCGCCTGGGCGGGCTCCGCCTCGGGCTCGGCTTCGGGCGCGGCGCCATCCGCCGGCGCGTCATCTTCCGAGATGATCCGCCGGATGGAGGCCAGGATCTCCTCCATGGTCGGTTCTTGCGAAGTCTGTTCGGACATGTGGAGAGTCGCCGCTGGTGCGTAGAGAGAATCCGTCACGCCGGAACCGGCGCGAGGGGATGATCCTGCAAAGTCCGCCGTCGGTGCAAGCGCCTATTCGCCCATGAGGCGAAACGGCGCCCGGAAACCTGACCCTAGTTCGAGTCCGCCGGCGGGCCCTTGATCGGCTTTTCGACCGCCTTGGGCGCAAAGGCGCCGTCGACCACGGCGATCGGCTCCTCCCAGGGCACCCAGCCCCAGGTGATGCGGTTCTTCCGGAAGTTGGTGGTCGGGTCGTAGCGGGTGACGCCGGGGTTCAGCATCGGGCCTTCCAGGCGGCCCATCTGGGCCAGCACCAGGGCCGCGGCCACGAACTCGTCGCGCTGGGCGCTGACCTGCGACAATTCCGCCTGCCGCAGTTCCTGCTCGGCGTTCAGCACGTCGAGAGTGGTGCGCAGGCCGACCTGCTGCTCCTGGCGGGTGCCTTCGGCGGCGATTCGCGCGGCCCTCACCTGCTCCTCGGTGGAGGTGATGTTGGCCTTGCTGGCCATGTGCTGGTTCCACGCCTGGGTCAGGCTCTGCATCACCGCGCGGCGGGAGGCTTCCACGCCGATGCGGTCGGCGTTGTGGCGCTCCTGGGCGGCGCGCACCCGCGAGGAGGTCAGGCCGCCGGTGAACAGCGGCACCGTCAGGGTGGCGCCGGCGGTGACGCCGCGGCCGAACATGTCGCGCTCATAAGGGTCGGCCGGGCCGCTGTTGGTCACCGTGCCGCTGACGCCCAGGGTGGGCATGCGCTCGGCGCGGGCGGCGGCCAGGCGGGCGCGGCTGCCCTGCTGGGCGTATTCGGACTGGCGGATCTGGGGATTGTCGATCTCGGCGGCCTCGTAGGCCTGGGCGACGTCGGCCGGCAGCAGGGCGCCGAGGTCCGGCTCGGGCGCCAGGTCGCCGGGGTTCTGGCCGACCACGGCGGCGTAGCTGGCGCGGCTGGCGGCGAGCTGGGCCTGGGCCTGGGTCAACTGGGCCTGGGCGGCGGCCAGGCGCGCCTGGGACTGGGCGACGTCGGTGCGGGTGATCTCGCCCACGTCGAAGCGGGCGTTCGATTCGTCGAGCTGGCGCTGGAGGACGCGGACGTTCTCCTCGCGGATGCGCAGGCCCTCCTGGTCGCGGCGCACGTCGCCATAGGCCTGGACCACCGCCTGCATCACACTCGCCTCGGTGCGGCGCAGGCCCTCGCGCCCGGCCAGGATGTCGGCCTCCGCGGCCGAGACGGCCGAGGCCACCCGCCCGCCGGTGTAGATCGGCTGGGTCAGTTGCAGGGTGGCGCTGAGCGCATTGTTCTCCGTCTCGTTCTGCAGGTTGGGCTGCAGAACGCCCAGGACGCGAACCCCGCCGGGCGTATTGGTCTTGTCATAGGCCAGGCGCCCCTGGGCGGTGAGGGTCGGGCGATAGCCGGCCCTGGCCTGGACCCAGTTCTCGTCGAGGGCGCGCTGAGTCGCGCGCTGGGCCTGCAGCGTCGGGTTGGAATCGTAGGCCAGCGCAATGGCGTCGGCGAGGGTTTCAGCCGAGGCCGAAGCCGCCAGCCCGAGCGCAAGGCCTGCGCCGTAGACCGCGGCCAACAAACCTCCGCGACGACTGTTGAACATGCTTATCCTCGAAACGGCGAAGAGAACCCGGCCCTATATGACCGGCTAATTGACGCGGGACTAGAGGGCGCGACCTTAAGCTTTTTTCACCCGAAGGTTTCGCCGGTGTTTCATCTGCGCCGTTCGGGACGGGCCTTTGGCGACCTGAGGACTGTACTGTCGCCGGCGTCGGAGGTCTCGCCTAGAAAGCGAATCCCGGCTCGGGCTCGAAGCCCGGCAGCACCGGGGCCATGGCGTCGAACAGCACGCGGCGGCCAAAGCCGTCCTCGGCGCGGACATAGATCACCGCCCTGGCGGTCGGCCCGTCGCGCTCGATCACGCCCAGCCGGCCGTCCGGCGACAGCGCATCGAGCCAGGCCTGCGGCGCGCGGGTGACGGCGCCCTCGACCACGACCAGATCGTAGCCTGCGCCCGGCACGGCCTTCAGGTCCTCGCCCTCCAGGCGGGCGACGTCCAGGCCGAGGGCCTCCAACACCGCGGCGGCGTAGGGCGCGGCGATGGCCAGGGCCTTCTCGCCCTCCACCGGGCGCAGGGCCTGGAGCAGCTTGGAGACCTCGCGCGGGCGCAGCAGGAAGCGGCCCGGCGCATATTCGACATCGGCGTCGGCATAGGCCTGGAACGCCTTGTCGGCGGGAATCAGCGCCTCGCGCGGGATGGCGCGCATGGCGTCGTGCAGGCGCACGTCGGTCACGTCGTTGGTGCGCACCTGGCTCTCGACCATGTTGAGCCGGGCGGCGGCGAAATCGGCGGCCATGTTTCCTCGAGGGACAGTACGTAGGGCGGGCGCCGCCGAAGCGGCGAAACGATCGCGCGCTTATAGGTCCGGCCCCGACATGAAGGCAATCGGCGCATGAGAGAGGATTGCCGCGGGCGATGGGTTCTGTTAGCGATCCGCCCTCCCCGGTTCGACCCGGCGGCGGCCTGATGGCGGAGTGGTGACGCAGCGGACTGCAAATCCGTGCACCCCGGTTCGATTCCGGGTCAGGCCTCCAAATTCCCTCGATGATTAGTCGCGAAGGCGCCTGCGCGCGACGCAGGCGCAAAAGAACGGCCGCGACGCTGAACGCCGCGGCCGAACTCTTGAAGCAAGACCCTGTCAGCCGGTTCGGGTGATCGTCACCCGAACCGGGCCAAGGGTTTAGGCGACCGCGAGAGCGGCCTGACGGCGACGGTTGTTGCGCATGGCCGCGCCGGCCGCGCCGAAGCCCAGGATCATCATCGCCCAGGTCGCCGGTTCCGGCACGCCGCTCACCGGAGGCGGAGCGTTGCCGAAGCCGTCGATATAGGCATAGCCATAGTGGCCGGTCGGTTGGCAGTCGGCCGCAAGCACCGAGAGCAGGAAGTCATGGCCGCTCAAGGATGCGTCGATGTTGAGCTGCTCGATCTGCCAATTAGCCGTGTAAAAGGCGCCCGACGCATTATCGTACGTAAAGCGGCTATCCACTCCGCCGCCGCTGCTCGCCGCATTGTATTCGCGGCTGATCAGCGTACTCCCGCTCGTCAAATCCTTGAGCGTGATGATCAGGGTCGCCGCATCGTTGGTCCCGTGCGCGCCTTCAAGCACCGCCTTCCAAGCGAAATAGATTTGCGAGTCCGTGTAGCCATTCACCTGTTGGCTCAGGACCGACGCATAACCCCCGTTGTAGGTGTTTTCGACCCGATAGGCATAATTGCCATTGGCAACTGTGGAGCCGAGCTTCGAACCGAGATTCGGGTCGACATAGCTCGAGCTGATAACCGAGGACCGACCACCGCCAGCAGCGAAGGTTGCGGTTTTCAGACCAGCGTTAGTGATGCTGCCACGATAGCCGCCGGTCTCCGTCCAACCGTTGGCGTTACCATCTTCGAAGCCGCCGTTAATGAAGCCGACGGCGCCGGCGCTCGACGCGGCTGCGAATGTCAGCAGCGCGACTGAGCCGAAAAGCAGGCTCTTGTTCATAGAGTTCACCTTTGATTCCGAGCAACCTACCCTGATCGCTATCCTCGACCATGGCAGGAATACGGCGAACGAACGCCCCATTTAAGGAAGAGTCAACCATACTCGCCTATTAGGCGTAGTATCCTGCGAGATATCGACAGGTTGGAACGCTGTTATGAAATATCATTTCAGTAGTAACTTCGCGGCGGACTGTCCGTGTTCGGATGTTTTCTCACCCGCGCGCGAAGCCTGAAGCATAAGAAGCCCGGCCCCAAAAGTGGTGTCCGGCGCATCCGCCCCCCACCAGATAAGGCGTCAGGCGTAGCCGAAGGCCTGGACGAAGGGGGCGAGGCGGTCGGCGATGCGCGCGACCGGCGCCTCGTAGCGCCGCCATCTGGCCACCGAAGAGCCATAGATCGGCTGGGAGACCTGGTTGCGGCTGGGGCTGGCGACATAGCGGCCGCGCGCATTCCGGTAGAAGGTCTCGGCGCCCTCGGGCCGATCCAGCCCGAGGAATTCGAAAGCCGCTTGGAACGTCCCCTCGAAATCGCCGACCGCCGCTTCATAGCGCAGCTCGAAGACCGGAAGCGTCAGCCGCGGCCGTATGAACAGCCACCAGTCCATGACCAGGGCGTAGAACTGGGCCGCGCCTTCCCAGTCCTGAAGGTGCCGGGTGGCGGGGGTCGGCGGCATGAGCTGCATGTAGCAACTGACGCAGACGTCGCGCGGATCGCGCTGGGCGAAGATCACCTTCCCATCGGGGAAGATGGTGTTGATGAGGCCGAGGTCCACGGTGCTGAGGGTGAACTTGTCGACCAGGATGCGCCCCTGCAGCGCCTCGCCGTAGCGGCCCTGGGCGGCGCGCCAGTAGGCGCGGCGAAGCTCGGCCACGCCGGCGGCGTCCAGGCGGTCCAGCTTGCTGTGAATATTGCCCATGCCGGGGACCATGGCGTGCAACTCGCGCGTGACCTCCCCCAGCAGGCCCGCCTCGTCGGAGACGAAGACGTCCGGATGCACGTCCAGCACCTGCTGAGCCAGGGTCGTGCCCGAGCGGAAGAAGCCGAGCAGGAAGACCGGCGCGGGGTCGTCGAAGGCGTGGGCGCGCCAGCGGCCCATGAGCTGGGGCGTGAACCCTTGCCGGTTGGCCGAGACCATGGCCGGAATGAACCGCGGATCGTGCCTCTGGA
The DNA here is from genome assembly GCA_001724985.1 of Phenylobacterium sp. SCN 69-14. Classification (GTDB taxonomy): domain Bacteria; phylum Pseudomonadota; class Alphaproteobacteria; order Caulobacterales; family Caulobacteraceae; genus Phenylobacterium. The sequence continues at coordinate 6,535 of MEEW01000004.1, read as the reverse complement.
ATTCGGGCAGACCCTGGGCCAGCGGCGCGGCGGCGTCGAGATGCGCAAAGGCGCCCGCATAGTCTCCCAGGGCGTCGAGGACCCGCGCCAACTCCTTGTGCGCCCGGTGGGCTTCGCGGGGGCCGGGACTGGCGGCCAGGACCTGTTCCAGGCGAGGCCGGGCGGCCTCGAAGCGCCGGGCGTCGGCCTCCAGGGCGCCGCGGAAGACCTGCAGCATGACGTTGCCGGGCGCCAGGGCGTCGGCCGCCTCGGCGGCGGCCAAGGCTTCGTCCGTGAGGTTGAGCTGGCCGCAGGTGATGGCGAGCAGATGCTGGACCTGAAGGTTCTCCGGGGCCTTAGCCGCCGCCGAGCGCGCCAGAACGAGGGCGCCGGGGAAATCGCCCCAGCCGTGCAACTGGCCGATGACCGTGCAGACCTTGTCGAGGTCGCCGCGGTCGAGAAGGTCGCCGCCCGCGCGCCGCAGGGCCTCGACGCCTTCCAGGCGGCGGCCGACGGCGCAGAGGGACTGGCCGAGCCAGGCGCGGGCCTGGGTGTCGGCCGGATCGGCCGCGACCGCGCGTTCGAACCAGGCCAGGGCTTCGGCCGGCTGGCGCGCCTGCGCCGCGGCGAGGCCCGATCGGAAGAACTCGGACATGGAATCTCCCTGGGTTCGGTCCGCGAAGCGCCAGCTTGGCCGAGCAGGCTTAAGATCGTCGTAAGGTCAGTCGCGTCTGCGGCCGCGCAAATCCTGCGTCGACAAGTCACGCAATTTACGCAGAAATTTTCCGTGCATTTTGCACACCGCCCCTCGAAAGGTAAAATTCATCATCCGATCATCTTGAACAGGTGCGGCGGTCCGCCGCATGCTCCGTCGGGCTTAATAACCGCAGCGGCCCAAAGGGGATTTATGCCGAAAGGATTCGATCAGCCGGGCGGCAGAATATCGGCGGCCGAGATCAGTCGAAATTTCGGGCATTGGCAGGACGTGGCTGCGTCGCACCCAGTCCTTGTGACCCATCACGGCCGACCCCGGGTCGTCCTGATGTCCGCGAGCGAATACTTCGCCTTGAGCGCTCGCGGCGACGTCGCGCCGGACATCGCCGACTTCGACCTGGGCATGGACGGCGTGACCACCCTGGCCGCGCACATGCGCGAAGGGTTCGTGTGGCTGGACCGCGACCTGCGCATCCGCGGCCTGAACGCGGTGGCCGCGGCCAATATGGGCCTGGACGCCGACGCGGCCATGCAGCTCGACTTCGAGACCCTGGCCCGGGAAAACGAGGCCGTCGCCACGCTGGTGTCCTGGATGCGGCGGGTGCTGCGCACCGCCGAGGCCGTCCGCTTCGAGATGACCGGCGTCAACGATCCGAGCCGCCTCTACAGCGTCTGCATCTTCCCGTTCCGCGGCGGGCTGGCCTACACCTTCCTGCAGGAGACCGAACTGCACGAGCTGCGGCGCGCCTCGGAGGTCTGGCGCACCGAGCACCGGGCGCTGAACGACCTCTGCGAGATCTCGATCTTCCATGTGAACCCTATGGGGTTCTTCAGCTACGCCAACGACTATCTTTGTCACATCCTGGGCTTTTCCCGCAGCGACCTGGAACGCATCCGCCTGATCGACGTGTGCGCCGAGGCCGACCGCGAGGAGACCGCCCGCACGCTGAACACCCTGGTCTGCGGAACGACCGAGAGCCATGTCGGGGTGTTCAACCTGATGATGCGGACGCAAGGGGCCTGCCGGCTGAAGGTGTCGTGCGCGCCCATCCGCCGCGATGGGGCGTGCATCGCCATCGCCGTGGTCGGCGTCGAAATCTAGGCTGGCGCATCGCGCCCGACAGCTCCGAGCGGCCGCCAGGACGACCCGGCCGCTCGGAGCACCGGCTGAGCCGGTCGGGGGCGAACCTGCCGGAGAGCTGGGTGACGGCAGGCTACTTCAAGCGCACGCAGACGGTGCTGCGTGCACCGAAAAGATGAGAGCCAATATTCGCCTCGCGCAATGCAAATATGCGGATGGCCGGGAAGCCTGCGTAATTTGCACAGCAAGGCTTCCGCAAATTTTGCGCAAGAGCGAATACTTCGCCCCGCCGCGTCAGGCGTTGGTGGGCCGCTCGCCGCGCCAGCCGGACATGCCGCCGAAGGCGGGCCAGTCCAGGCTCGGCCAGATCTCCGCAAGCTGGCGGCGGAAGTCGCGCCGCGGGCGGGGCCCTTCCCACAGCAGCCGGCCTTCCCGCCAGACCTGGAAGCGGTGTCCGTTCGCCCCGAACGCGGCAAGCCGGGCCATGACGTCGCTCAGGGACGCGGCGGCCGTCTCGCGCCGCTCGATCGGCTCGCCAAGATGGTTGAGCGCGACGATCTGATAAGCTTGCAGCAAATCGTCCCCCTGTATTCGACCCGGCCCTGAAGGCGACGTATCCGAAGCGCCCCGGAGCAGATCATACTGCGAGACCTGCGCGCGCGGCGCAACGTCCGCGGCAGGTTCTGCGGAGGGCGCCTCAAGGCTCGGCCGGGGCGAGGCCGAGCAGGGCCTGGAGCGAAGCGCCATTGCCGACCAGATCGGCCAGGGTGTAGCCGTCCAGCACCGCCAGGAACGCCGCCCTCGCCTCGGCGAGCGCGCCGCGCAGGCGGCAGGCCGGGGTGATGGCGCACTGGGCGCGGATCGGGTCGAAGCACGGCACCAGCGCCATGTCCGGCTCGGTCTCGCGCACCAGCCGGCCAAGGCCGATCTCCTGCGGCTTGCGCGCCAGGCGCAGGCCGCCGTTCTTGCCCCGGACGGTTTCGAGATAGCCGGCCTGGCCCAGCTCGTAGACCACCTTCATCAGATGGTTGCGCGAGATCTGGTAGGCGTCGGCGATCTGCCCGATGGTCGGCAGCGGCTCGGGACGAACCGCCACGTACATCAGCACCCGCAGGGCGTAGTCGGTATAGACGGTCAGACGCATGATCGTCCTTGTGATCGCATCGCCGACATCTACCCGCGGGCGTCAGGCCTGGTCTACTCGCCAGGGCGTCAATGCTGGTGGGAAGAGTCGATCCGGGGCAATTCGTTGAACTGGTGGAAGGGCGGCGGCGAGGACAGGGTCCATTCCAGGGTGGTCGCCCCCTCCCCCCACGGGTTGGCCCGGCCGCGGCGGCCGCGCAGGAAGGCCTCGGCGATCAGGATGAAGAACACCACCATGCTGGCCGCCATCACCACGTAGCCGATCGAAGACACCTTGTTCCAGAGGGCGAAGGCTTCCGGATAGTCGGCGTAGCGGCGCGGCATGCCCTGCAGGCCCAGGAAGTGCTGCGGGAAGAAGATCAGGTTGGTCCCGATGAAGAACACCCAGAAGTGGATGCAGGCCAGCACCTCGTTGTAGCGGCGGCCCGACATCTTCTCGAACCAGTAGTAGAAGGCCGCGAACAGGCTGAAGATCGCGCCCAGCGACAGCACGTAATGGAAGTGGGCGACGACGTAATAGGTGTCGTGGAAGGTCTTATCGAGACCGGCGCTGGCCAGGGCGATGCCGGTGACGCCGCCGACGGTGAACACGAAGATGAAGCCGATCGCCCACAGCATGGGCGCCTTGAACTCGATGGAGCCGCCCCACATGGTCGCGATCCACGAGAAGACCTTGATGCCGGTCGGCACGCCGATGACCATCGAGGCCGCCGAGAAGTAGATGGTGAGCTGCAGGCTCATCCCGACGGTGAACATGTGGTGGGCCCAGACGATGGAGCCCAGGAAGGCGATGGCGACCATGGCCGCGACCATGCCCATGTAGCCGAAGATCGGCTTCTTCGAGAAGGTCGCGACCACGTGGCTGATCACGCCGAAGCCCGGCAGGATCATGATGTAGACCTCCGGGTGCCCGAAGAACCAGAACAGGTGCTGGTACATGATCGGGTCGCCGCCGCCGGCCGCGTCGAAGAAGTGCGTGTTGAAGTTGCGGTCGGTCAGCAGCATCGTGATCGCCCCGGCCAGCACCGGCAGGGTGGTCAGCAGCATGAAGGCGGTGATCAGCACCGACCAGGCGAACAGCGGCATGCGGGCGAGCGTCATGCCCGGCGCGCGCATGTTGAAGATGGTGGTGATGAAGTTGATGGCGCCGAGGATCGAGGAGGCGCCGGCCAGGTGGATCGACAGGATCACCAGGTCGACCGACGGCCCGGCATGGCCGCTGGTCGAGAGCGGCGGATAGAGCGTCCAGCCGGTGCCAGACCCTATCCCCGGCCCGCCATCGACGAACAGCGAGACCATCAGCAGGGTGAAGGCGGCCATCAGCAGCCAGAAGGAGATGTTGTTCAGCCGCGGGAAGGCCATGTCCGGCGCCCCGATCATCAGCGGGATGAAATAGTTGCCGAACGCGCCCATCTGGGCCGGCATCACCACGAAGAACACCATCACCAGGGCGTGGGCGGTGACCGCGACGTTGAAGCCGTGCTTGCCGTTGAAGGCGCCGAGCTGGGAGAGCCAAGAACCCTCGGCGAACACCTGCAGGCCCGGCTCGTAGAGCTCCCAGCGCATCAGGCCCGACAGCGCCCCGCCGATCACGCCGGCGAAGATGGCGAACATCAGATAGAGGACGCCGATGTCCTTGTGATTGGTCGAGAAGAACCATCGGGCGATGAACGACGGCGTATCGCGACCCGCCTGTTCCGCGCCGTGCAGCGCCCCTGAACCTTCCGCCATCTGACCGCCTCCTCGATAAAGATGGATTCCTCATACTCCTTTACGCTCGCGATAAGCAATATTATAGATACTGCTTATTAAGAGGAGTTCGCCATGACCAAGCCGCCGCGTGGGACGCCGCCGAGAGTGGGACCGGGCGTCGAGGCCGGGGTAACCGAGGCGATGATCCACGAGCAGGTCCACACCTTCTATGGCCAGGTGCGGCGCGACCCGGCCCTGGGGCCGATCTTCAACCGGATCATCGACGACTGGGACACGCACCTGGACAAGATGTGCGACTTCTGGTCGTCGGTGCTGCTGATGACCGGACGCTTCAAGGGCTCGCCCATGGCCGCGCATGTGGGCATCCCCGATATCCGGCCGACGCATTTCGCGCGCTGGCTGCATCTGTTCGCCCAGACGGCCCGCGCCGTCTGCCCGCCGCCGGCGGCGGAGCTGTTCATCGCCAAGTCCGAGATGATCGCCCAGAGCCTGCAGCTCGGCATCGCCGCCAGCCGCGGCGAGTTCCCGCCGCTCACGCCGCAGCGGCGGCCGGTGGCGGGCGAGGCCTGACCTTGGCCCAGCTTCCGGCCGGCGTGAGCCCCTATCGCCGCACCGACACCTTCACCGAGGAGACGGTCCCTGCGGCCCTGCGGCGCAGCCATTCCACCAAGGACGGGGTCTGGGGCCTGATCCACGTGCTGGAGGGCCGCCTGGCCTATCGCATCCGCGATGCGCGGCGCCTGGCGCACGAGAGCGTGCTGGCGCCTGGCGCGCCGGGCGTGGTGGAGCCCACCATCCTGCACGAGGTCGAACCGCTGGGCCCGGTGCGGTTCTATGTGGAATTCCACCGCTGACCGGGTTCAAGGCCCGTTGAGGCGGTCGGCCAGCACTCTCGCCTGATTGTGAATCTCGTCCTTGGCTCCGTAGAGCAGCGTGGTCGGCTTGCCGCGCGCCAAGCGCCGCAACTCCTCCAAGGCCGGATTGCCGGCCAGTTCGGCGAGGTAGCGCTTCTGGAACTCGGCCCAGCGCTCGGGCTTGTGGCCGAACCAGCGGCGCAGGTCGGCGCTGGGCGCCACGTCCTTCAGCCAGAGGTCGATACGCGCCTGCGCCTTGGCCACCCCGCGCGGCCACAGCCGGTCCACCAGGATGCGCTGGCCGTCGCTCTGGGCCGGAGGCTCGTAGATGCGCTTGATCTTCACGGGCATGCGCTTCCTCCGCCCTCATGGTGACATGCGGCCCGGCGGTTCATGTGTGAAAATAATTGTACTTAAAGAGCAATAGCATTCGTTTGCCTTGGCCTTTCATCGCGCCAGAATTTCAGGACCATGCGTCGCTGAGATTTCCGGGAAATGGACTGGACCTGCATTCTCGCCCCGCTGTCGGGCGGAGGCGCCGACCCCCGGACCCTCGCCGTGGCCAGGGCGCTGGCCGAGCCGTTCTCCGCGACGGTCAGCGCGGCCTACACCTCGACGCCGGCCAGCGAACTGATCACCTGGGTCAATGAGGCGGGCGTCAGCACGACGGCGTTGGCGATCGGCGAGCTGGAACAGGCCACGCGGGTCGGAGAGGCCAATGCGCGCACGGCCCTGGCGAGGCTCGACTACCGCTACAAGAGCTTCGACAACGTCACCGGCGACGACTGGCTGGGGCTGCGGATCGCCTCGCGTCTGGCCGACGTGGTGGTTTGGCCGCCGCGCGCCGCGCGCAGCCGCGGCTTCTTCTCGCACGCCTTCCAGCAGGTGCTGATCGACGAGCAGCGCCCGGCGCTGATCGCCGACCACGTCCCGCCGCCGGACGCCCCGGCGGCGATCGCCTGGGACGGAGGGCGCGAGGCGGCCCGCGCCGTGCGGCGGGCGATGCCGTGGCTGCGGCGCTCGCGGCAGGTGACGGTGCTGACGGTTCCCT
>MEEW01000003.1 GCA_001724985.1 Phenylobacterium sp. SCN 69-14 | reverse complement strand
GGAAGGCCATCGCCCAGATCATCGACACCTTCACACCCAACGAATGCGCCAACTACTTCACCGCCGCTGGATACGATGCAGACTGATCGTAAAATGCTCCAGCATGGCGACGCGATAGCCCTCGGCGGCGAACTTGCGGGCGAGCGAGGATCCCGTCCCGGGGCCGACCCCGGTGACGATGGCGAGCGGTTTCATGCGGATTCCTTTCGGGGAGGATCAGGCCGCGAGCGCGCGGCGAAGGAAGTCCAGGCGGTCGTTGCCGAAGAACAGCAGCCCGCCCTCGGTGAGGAAGCTGGGAGCGCCGAAGACGCCCGCCTCGACGGCCGCGGCGGTGTTGGCCTCAAGTTCGGCGGCGCGCTCGGGGGCGTCGACGAGGCTCGGCGTGACGCCGAGATCGGCCAGCAGGGCGGAGAGGTTGTCGCTGGTCGCCAGCGGCGCATCGCCCGCCCACATGGCGGCGAACAGGCGGCGCGAGGCTTCTTCGCCCTTGCCGTGGGTCTCTGCGGCGAGGGCCGCGTGCAGCAGTCGCCGGCCGTCTATGCCGCCCATGCCCGGATTGGGGCTGAGCCCGACGCCATAGAGCCCGGCCCAGCGGGCGAGGTCCTGGCGGGCGTAGGCCTGCTTGGGCTTGCAGGTCACGCTGGTGGGCGCGTTGCCGACCCGCTTCATCAGCTCCAGCACGTCGAACGGCCGCCAGGTGAACGCACCGGGCAGGTCGGCGAGCTGGGTGCTGGCCAGGTAGCTGTAGGGGCTGCGGAAATCGAAGAAGAAGGTCGTGCGGGTCAGGGCTTCGGTCATCGGGTTTCTCCAAGCAATCTTTTGACATCCGGGCTGGCGGCGGGTCCGGGGCGCAGGCGGGCGCGTTCGCGGGGGACCGGCTCGCCCGTTTCGGCGTCGACCAGGGCGAGGACCACGGGGCGGCCGCTGCGGGCGTCGACCATCTCGATGGTCGGAGCGCCCAGGCCGTTGGTGTTCCAGCGATCGCCCCACTCGCGCAGCGCCGTCGTCACCTTCCAGAGGTCGCGGCCCTTCTCGGTGAGGCGGTATTCGAAGCGGGGTGGATTGTCCTGGTAGGGACGCCGCGCGACGAGGCCGGCGCCTTCCAGATGTTTCAGCCGGGTGGAAAGGGTGGTGGTCGGCATGCCGGTCGACGCCTGCAGGTCGTCGTAACGCGAGAGGCCGAGCGCCAGGTCGCGCAGCAGCAGCACCGCCCAGCGGTCGCCGATCGCCTCCAAGGCGCCTGCGACCGAGCAGGTCATTCCGGCGAAGGACTTGGCGCGCATGCGGGCGGGCTCCCGAGTAACTCTTATGATAAGAGTTAGTGGGTGGAGCGCGAGGCGCAAGGGGCGGGCAAACGAAAACGGCGGCTGGATCACTCCAGCCGCCGCTTCGATAGGTCCGGAATGGACGCGGGCGCCTAGCCTTCGGTGGTCGAGGGCGGGGCTTCCTTGGCGGTCATCTGACGCTCGGCGATGCGGGCCGACTTACCGCGACGGTCGCGCAGGTAGTACAGCTTGGCGCGGCGCACGACGCCGCGGCGCTTGACTTCGATGGAGTCGATGTTCGGCGAGTAGAGCGGGAACACGCGTTCCACGCCTTCGCCGAAGGAGATCTTGCGGACGGTGAAGCTCTCGTTCACGCCGCCGCCCTGACGGCCGATGCAGACGCCTTCGTAGGCCTGCACGCGCTCACGGTCGCCTTCCTTGATCTTCACGTTGACGCGAAGGGTGTCGCCGGCCTGGAAGTCCGGGACCTGGCGGGCGGCGGCCAGGCGGTCGAGCTCTTCTTTTTCGAGCTGCTGGATGATGTTCATGTCGGTCGTCCTTGTCCTACTGGGCTTTACTCGCCCTTTGCCTGTTGATTGGCGAGATAGGCCGCCCAGAGGTCCGGGCGTCGTTCCCGCGTGGCCGCTTCGCGCTGGGCCCGGCGCCACTTGCCGATATCGGCGTGGTGGCCGCTGAGCAGCACGGGCGGTATCTCAAGTCCCTCGAACTCCCGCGGCCTGGTGTACTGCGGATGCTCCAGGAGCCCGTCCTCGAAACTCTCTTCACTGAGGCTTTCGGCCTGGCCGAGGACGCCGGGCACGAGCCTTACGCACGCTTCGATCGCCACCAGGGACGCCGCCTCGCCGCCGGCGAGGACCGCGTCTCCGACGCTGATCTCCTCGAACCCGCGGGCGTCGAGCACCCGCTGGTCCACCCCTTCGAAGCGGCCGGCCAGGACGATCAGTCCCGGGCCTTTCGCCCACTCGGCCACGCGCGCCTGGGTCAGGGGCCGACCCCGTGCGCTCATGTACAAAAGCGGCCGTCCCCGCCGCTCGACGCTGTCCAGCGCCGCTGCGATGACGTCCGCCCGCATGACCTGCCCCGGACCGCCACCCGCGGGGGTGTCGTCGAGGAAGCCGCGCTTATCCTTGGAAAACTGGCGAATGTCCACTGTTTCCAGAGTCCAGAGGCCATGCTCGCGCCAGGCCGTGCCGATCAGCGAGACGCCGAGCGGGCCGGGATAGGCCTCGGGGAACATGGTCAGGACGGTGGCGTCGAAGGACATGGCGCGGCTTTTGGACCAAACGCCGCAGGTTTTCTATGGCCGCCGTCAGCAGAACGCGACTTCGCGACGACTTGCCGGGCGTGGACCTTGGGCTTAAGCCAAGCCCTTTCGCACTCGCAGCATTTTCAGAGACCGCAATGGAAACGCCCGAAATCCTCACCGAGACCCTGGCGCTGGAGCGCATCGAGGTGAACACCTTCCGCGGCGTCTCGCCCGACGACGGGCCGGGCCGGATCTTCGGCGGCCAGGTGATCGCCCAGTCGCTGCTGGCCGCCTATGAGACGGTCGAGGATCGCATCTGCCACTCGCTGCACTGCTATTTCATCCGGCCGGGCGACCCGCGAATCCCGATCCTGTTCGACGTCGACCGCTCGCGCGACGGCGGCAGCTTCACCACGCGGCGGGTGATCGCCGTGCAGAACGGCAAGCAGATCTTCAACCTCGCCGCCTCGTTCCAGGTCGCCGAGGAGGGCTTCGAACACCAGGCCCCGATGCCGGCGGTGCGCAGCGTCAATGAGATGGCCCAGGAGGCCGAGGCGCAGAAGCAGGCCGTGCTGGAGGGCATGAGCGAAGAGATGCGCCGGATGATGAACCGGCCGCGCCCGATCGAGATGGTCGGCCGCGACAATTACGGCTTCGGCCGCAAGCCCCAGCCGAGCGAGCCGAAGAGCGACACCTGGATGCGGGCCGTGGCGCCGATCGGCGAGGATGCGCGCATGCATCAGGTGATCCTGGCCTACGCCTCGGACATGAACCTGCTGTCGACCGCCATGCGCCCGCATGGAGTGGTCTGGCAGACGCCGGGCCTGCAGTCGGCGAGCCTCGACCACGCCATGTGGTTCCACAAGGCCTCGAACTTCAACGACTGGCACCTCTACACCCAGGACAGCCCCAGCGCCTCGGGCGGCCGCGGCTTCGTGCGCGGCGCGATCTACGGCCAGGACGGAACCCTGATCGCCTCGGTGGCGCAGGAAGGCCTGATGCGGCTGAAGAAGTAGGGGGGGCTGTTTCCCTGTCGTGGGGAGGGCTGTCGGATAGGATGCGGCGGGCCTTGCTCGTGTCTTCCCGGAAAGCGCGGTACGCGCTTGTCCGGGATCCATCACACCTGATTTTTCAGAACCCGATCCGCCTGTGTTCATGGGCCCCGGTCTTGCTTCGCAAACCGGGGTGACACCTCTTGCGATCGCCCAGCCCGTTGTGGGGAGGAAAAGGCTATTCCTCTCGCCCCTCGTCCGGGTCGGCTTCGAGGCTGGCGGGCGGGGCGGCGATGAGCTTGCCTTGGGCGAGGCGGACCTCGGGCACGGCCTCGCGCGTGAAGGGCAGCCACCAGGTCGCACCGGCGCGGGGCTGGATCTCCAGCAGGTCGCCGGCGCCGAAGTCCTGCACCGCCTTGACCGTGCCGAGCGCCTCGCCCTCGGCGGTCTCGACGAAGAGTCCGATGAGGTCGGCGAGGTAGAACTCGTCCTCCTCCGGCTCGGGCAGGCTGTCGCGGGGGATATAGAGTTTCAGGCCGCGCAGGGCCTCGGCGGCGTTGCGGTCGGCCACGCCCTTCAGGCGGGCGACGATCCCGCCCTTGGCGGGGCGGGCCGACGCGATGGTCAGGGCGGGCGAGCCGTCCTGGCGCAGCAGGGTCTTGTAGTCCGCCAGGGCCATGGGGTCGGCGGTGAAGGTCGTGACCTTCACCTCGCCGCGCACCCCATGGGCGGCGCCGACCTGGGCGACGAAAATCAGATTGCGCCTTTCATCGCCCATGGCCGTGAAGGCTTAGCCTTCGGTCTGTTCGGCGGCGGCCTCTTCCGCAGCCGGGGCCTCGGCGGCCGGAGCTTCCTCGGCCGGGGCGGCTTCCGGTTCCGGAGCCGGCGCAGCGGCGGCTTCGGCGGCCGCGGCGGCGCGGTCGGCTTCGCGCTGGGCGCGCTCTTCGGCGCGTTCCTTGGCCTTGCGGCCCGGCTCGGCCTTCTGCGGGTTGTTGCCGGCTTGCCACTTCACCAGGCCGGCGGTGCTGAGGAAGCGCGCGACGCGGTCGGTCGGCTGGGCGCCCTTCTTCAGCCACTCCTCGATGCGCTCGACCTTCAGGGTGACGCGGGTCGGGTCGTCCTTCTTGAGCATCGGGTTGTAGGCGCCGACCTTCTCGATGAAGCGGCCGTCGCGCGGCGAGTGCGAGTCGGCGATGACGATGTTGTAGTAGGGGCGCTTCTTGGCGCCGCCACGGGCGAGACGGATCTTGAGCATGGGTTAGTCCTTTGTAAGATCTAGGATTTCTTGAAGGGGTTGAAGCCCGGCGGCAGGCCGCCGAGGCCGGGAAGCTTCGGGGCGCCGGGGCCGCCCAGGCCGGGCAGACCGCCCCCCTGGCCGGCCAGCTTGCCGAGCTCTTCCAGTTGCTTGGGATCGGGCGCGGGCAGCTTGCCGCCGCCCAGGGCCTTGAGGCGGTCCATGCCGCCGCCGCCCATCATGCCGGCCATGCGGGCGAAGCCCTTGCCGCCGTCGCGGCTCATCATCTTGAAGGCGTCGGCCATCTGGCGATGCTGCTTCAGCAGGCGGTTGATCTCGGCCACGTCGACGCCGGCCCCGGCGGCGATGCGGCGCTTGCGCGAGGCCTGCAGGATGTCGGGCTTCTTCCGCTCGGCCTTGGTCATGGACGAGATGATGGCGAGCTGGCGGTCGATGGTCTTGTCCGAGACATTGGCCTCGGCCATCTGCTTCTTGACCTTCTGCACGCCGGGCAGCAGGCCCATCAGGCCTTCCATGCCGCCCATGCGCTTCATCTGGCCGAACTGCTCGGCCAGCATGTCGAGGTCGAACTGGCCCTTGGCCAGCTTCTTGGCCATGGCCTCGGTGCGGGCCACGTCCAGGTCCTGGGCGGCCTTCTCGACCAGGGCGACCACGTCCCCCTGGCCCAGGATGCGGCCGGCCACGCGGCGGGCGTCGAAGATGTCGAGGCCGTCGATCTTCTCGGAGACGCCAAGGAACTTGATCGGCAGGCCGGTGACGGCCCGCATCGACAGGGCCGCGCCCCCGCGGCCGTCGCCATCGGCCCGGGTCAGCACCAGGCCGGTCAGGGGCAGGCGCTCGTGGAACGCCTTGGCGGTGCGCACCGCGTCCTGGCCGGTCAGGCTGTCGGCGACCAGCAGGGTCTCGGTCGGATTGGCGATCTTCGCGATCTCGGCCGCCTCGGCCATCATCGCTTCGTCGAGGGTGGTGCGGCCGGCGGTGTCGAGGATGACGACGTCGAAGCCCTGGAGCCTGGCGGCCGACATGGCGCGGCGGGCGATGTCCGGCGCCGACTGGCCCGGCACGATCGGCAGGCTGTCGACCTCGGCCTGCTTGGCCAGCAGGGCGAGCTGCTCCATGGCGGCCGGGCGGCGGGTGTCGAGCGAGGCCAGCAGGACCTTCTTGCGGTCCTTGGCCAGCTTCAGGGCCAGCTTGCCGGCGGTGGTGGTCTTGCCCGAGCCCTGCAGGCCGGCCATCAGGATCACGGTCGGCGGGTTGAGCGCGAGGTTCAGCCCCTCGGCGGTCTCGCCGCCCAGCATCTCCACCAGGCCGTCATAGGTGATCTTCACCACCTGGTCGGCAGGGCGGATCGAGCGGATCACCTCCTCGCCGGCGGCCCGTTCCTTGGCCTTGGAGATGAACTCGCGCACCACCGGCAGGGCGACGTCGGCCTCGAGCAGGGCGACGCGAACCTCGCGCAGGGCTTCGTCGATGTCCTTTTCCGAGAGCACGCCCCGCCCGGAGAGGCGGTCGAAGACCCCGGAAAGTCGATCTGTCAGTGCGTCGAACACGCAAATCTCCTATAGGCCCAAACGCAATCGACCCCCGTGGACGATCACGTCGACGGGGGGCCTCGCCGCCCTCGTCCTGCATCCGTCGCAGGGGTCGTGGCGGTGGAGGGCGCGAATGCTATGCGCCGGAAGTGGGCGCTTATGCGCCTGTGGAGGGTTCAGGTCAAGGATTTGGAGGCTCCCCCGCGGGGGAGTTGTCAGCGAAGCCGAATGAGGGGACTGCTGACTCAGCAAGCCCCCTCCGTCTCGCCGCTCTGCGGCGATCCACCTCCCCCGGCGCGGAGGATTTTGCCGTCCTCAGCTCTGCACGACCCATTGGCCGTCGGCGCCCTTGCAGGCGGTGTAGCGCTCGGTCTGGGGGCCGCCGTCGCGGGTGCGGATGGTCTGGTCGAAGGTGCGGCAGACCGGCGCGCCGGCATAGGCGCCGCCGCCGACCGGGCGGACGACCGAACCGGCGACATAGCCGATGGCCTCGCCATTGCGGCCGGCGAGGATCCAGTCGGAGCCGGCGACGCGGGCCAGGGCTTCGACGCTTTCGCCGGACCTCAGCTTGCCGACGATGGGGCCGGCGGTGGTGGGCTGGCCGCGCAGGTTGACGGTCGAGCGCGGGGCGTAGCGGCCGCCGTCGCTCTCGTAGCCCGAGGCCGGCTCGACGCCCGGGGCGAAGCGCAGGCCGCCGAGCGAGACAGGTTCGCCATAGGGTTGGGTGGAGACCACGCGGACGTCGCCCGAGGCGCCGGTCTCCGGATTGGTCCACGAGCGATTGCCGCCGCGGTCGAGGGCGTACTGGGTCGCGGCCTGGGCCTTGGCCTGGTCGCTGCGCTGCATGCGGCAGCCGATATAGGAGCCGGCCGCGGCCCCGACCGCGGCGCCCAGCGCCGTGCCGAGCGTGCGTTCGTTCTTGGCGAGGTTGCTGCCCACCACGCCGCCGACCAGGCCGCCGATCACCGCGCCGCCGGCCTGCTTGTTGCCGGTCGCGTCGCAGCCGAAGATCGAGGAGAGCGGATTGCCTTGCCGAAGGGTCGGCTGGGCGCCGGCCGTCACGGGAACGGCGAGGGAGACGGCCAGCAGGGCGGCGGTGAGTTGCGAAACGCGCATGGCGGATTTTCCTGACGCAGGTTGGACCCGCCCCGGCTGACGGGGCGAACAAGCTTTGCTGGGAAATGCGCGCGCGAGGGATTGCGTTCCATAGGCGCGGCCCAGGAACGCGATCACCAATTGTATCGGCCTCAGGCGGCGGCCAGCTCGCCCGACAGCGCCCGTTCGATCAGGGCGATGGTCCGCTCCAGGCCGAAGATGGCGGCGAAGGAACCGAAACGCGGGCCCTGGCTCTGGCCGAGCAGCACCTCGTAGAGCGCCTGGAACCAGGCGCGCAGCGGCTCGAACCCCGCGGCCTTGCCGACCTCGAACACCGCGTTCTGGATCGTCTCGGCGTCGGCGTCGGCCGGCAGGGCCTTGAACCGGGCCAGGAGTTCGCCGATCGCCGCGCGCTCCTTCTCGTCGGGCGCGCGGAACTGCTTGGAGGGCTTCACGAAGTCCTCGTAGTAGTTGATCGCATAGCCGACCAGGCGGTCGAGCATCGGCTCGGTTTCCGCGCTCGCGCCTGGCATGTAGCGGCTGATGAAGCCCCAGAGGATGTCCTTGGTCGATGCGTCGGCGGCCGAGACCAGGTTCAGCAGCAGCGAGAACGACAGCGGCGAGCCCTTCTGCGGCGGGGCGCCGCGATGGACGTGCCAGGCGGGGTTGTCGATCGGCGTGGCGTTCGAGGCCGCGCGCGCCTTGTTGAAGGCCTCGAGCTGCTGGAGGTATTCGTCCGTCGCCTTGGGGATGACGTCGAAATAGAGCCGCTTGGCCGACTTCGGCGACTGGTACATGTAGTAGGCGAGGCTCTCGGGCGCGCCGTAGCGCAGCCACTCCTCCATGGTCAGGCCGTTGCCCTTGGACTTGGAGATCTTCTGGTTGTTCTCGTCCATGAAGAGCTCGTAGTGGAAGGCCTCGGGCGGCGTGCCGCCCAGCACCTTCACCAGCTTGTTCGAGACCCGCACGGAATCGACCAGGTCCTTGCCCGAAGCCTCGAAATCGACGCTGAGCGCATACCAGCGGGCCGCCCAGTCGGGGCGCCATTGCAGCTTCACGTGGCCGCCGGTGACCGGAACCTCGGTGAGGGTTCCGTCCTCGTCCGGGAAGACGATGGTTCCCTTCTCGACATTGCGTTCCAGGGTCGGGGCCTGCAGCACGCGGCCGCTCTTGGGGCTGATCGGCAGGAACGGCGAATAGGTGGCTCTACGCTCCTCGCCCAGGGTCGGCAGCATGACCGCCTGCATGGCGTCGAAGCGGGCCAGGATCTTCAGCAGCACCTCGTCGAAGCGGCCGGACTTGTAGGTGTCGGTCGACGACATGAACTCGTAGTCGAAGCCGAAGCCGTCGAGGAAGGCGCGCAGGCGCGCATTATTGTGGGCCGCGAAGCTCTCGTACTCGCCGAACGGGTCGCGCACGGCCGAGACCGGCTTGTCGCGGTCCTCCTCCAGCATCTCGCGGTTGGGCACGTTGTCGGGAATCTTCCGCAGGCCGTCCATGTCGTCGGAGAAGACGATCAGCTTGGTCGGCACGGCGTCCTCGGTCAGGGCGCGGAAGGCGTTGCGCACCATGGTCGGGCGGGCCGCCTCGCCGAAGGTGCCCATGTGCGGCAGGCCCGAGGCGCCGAATCCGCACTGGAAGACCACCGGCTGGTTGAGCGCGGGGAAGGTCGCGACCGCCTCGGCCGCCTTGCCCTCGCCGATCAGGCTGGCGGCGAGGTCGCGCTCGGCGTCGGTGAGTCGCAGTTTCAGAATCCGGTCCAGCAGGATGCGGGCCTGTTCGAAGGGCCAGCTTTTCGCTTCGCGCGCCTGAGCCGAGAGGCCGCGCAGGGAGGGGGTCTGGAGCGAGATGTCGGACATGCGCGCGGCCTAACGCCAGTGGGCGCTCGCCTCAAGCAGACTTTTACGCTCATCTCCGTCGCGGAGCTGTCACGCAAACGGCGCAGAAGCCGCACCGGACCTGCTTCGGGGGAAAATCGCATGTTCACGCGCCGCACCGTCATCGCCATCGCAGGGGCGCTCAGCCTTGCGGCCTGCGCCCGGCAGGAAGCGTCCGAACCGGCCGCGCCGCAGGTCGTCAACTTCTCGATCATGTCCACCGAGGGCCGCCAGACCCAGATGGACGATTGGGGCCCGTTCCTGGCCGATCTGGAAAAGGCCGTCGGCGTGCCGGTGAAGCCGTTCTTCGGCACCAACTACACCTCGCTGATCGAGGCGATGCGCTTCAAGCAGACCGACCTGGGCTGGTTCACCAACCAGTCGGGGCTGGAGGCCGTGCGCCGGGCGAACGGCGAGGTCTTCGCCCGGACGGTCAATCCCTCGGGAACGGACGGCTACCAGGCGGTGATCGTGGTGAAGAAGGGCGCGGGGATCACGCTGGAGCGCCTGCTCAAATGCGACCGCAAGCTGAACTTCGGCATGGGCGACGCCAAGTCGACTTCGGGCACGCTGGCGCCCATGACCTATCTGTTCGCGCCGCGCGGGGCCGATCCGAACACCTGCTTCAAGACCGTGCGCTCGGCCAATCACGAGGCCAACCTGTTCTCGGTGGCCCAGGGCCTGCTGGACGCGGCGACCAACAACACCGCTTCGATGGACCGGATGGCGATGCTGGGCACGCAGATGTCGAAGAAGACGCTGGCGGACCTGGAGGTGATCTGGACCTCGCCGCGGATTCCCGAAGACCCGATGGTGCGGCGCAAGGACCTCGATCCGGCGCTGAAGGCCAAGATCGACGCCTTCATGTTCAGCTACGGGACCGGCGAGGGGCCGGAAGCCGAGCGCCAGCGCAAGGTGCTGGAACGCATCCAGACCCTGCCCTTCAAGCCGGCCGACGACACCCACCTGATCCCGGTGCGCGAGATGGAGGCGACCGGCCAATTGATCCAGGCGCGCAGCAAGGGCGATGCGGCGGCGATGAAGGCCGCCCAGGCCGAACTGAACAGGATCGCCCAGGACCGGAAAGCCGCAGGCCAGAACTAGGGCCGGGAACCGGCGGCCGGGTTCGGCGTCCTTAAGCGGAGCCTTCCGAAGGAGCCGCCATGGACCTGCTCGCCGTCAAACGCACGCTTGGCCTGCTGTCGATCGCCGCCGGCGTGGTCGCCGTGGCCGCGCCCGACCGGGTGAGCCGGTTCCTGGGGCTGCGGTTCGACGACCAGGCGATGAGCGCGTTCGGCGCGCGGGAGATCGCTTCGGGCGCGGGCCTGCTGGCGCCGGTCAAGCCGGGGCCGTGGTTCTGGATGCGGGCCGGAGGCGATGTGATGGACCTGGTGGCGCTGGGCCGGGCGATCGGCCGCGCCGAGCCGCGCAAGCGGGCGGCCTATGTCGCCCTGGGGGCGGTGGCGGCGATCGCGGTGTTCGACGTGGTGGTGGCCGCGCGGGCCAGCCGCCATCCGCACGAGGACCGCAAGGCCGCGCAGTAGGACATCAGGTTCCGCTGAGCAGGAAGTGGCCGCGCAGGGCGGCGGCCGGCTTGTCGCGATGGTCCTGCCAGGCCTCGACATGGACGTTGGCGATCTGGCGGCCGATCTTGCGCACGTCGGCGCGGGCGTAGATCACCTGGGCCTTGCCGGGCCGCAGATATTCGATGGTGATGTCGATGGTCTTGTGGACCTTGGGGCTGGGCGCGATCACCGAGAGCTGGGCCAGGGCCGTCATCTCCATGAAGGCCCCGATCACCCCGCCGTGCAGGGCCGGCAGGGCGACATTGCCGATCAGGTGCGGGGCGAAGGGCAGGATCGCGGTCATCTCGTCGCCCGCCAGTTCGGCGCGCATGCCGAGGAAGCGCACATAGGGCACGCGCTCGAGGAAGGCTTCCAGCCTCTGGGCGGCGGCCTGGCTCATGGCTGCGCCCGCTTCAGCACGAAGGCCCCCTGGGCCGTGGCGATGGGGTCGTCCGGATCGGCGTCGAAGGCGTGGGCGCGGACGAAGGCGATGCTGCGGGTCAGCTTGTAGCAATGGGCGGTCGCGGTGACGTCGGCGCGCGGCGCGGCCGGGCGCATATAGTCGATGCGCAGGTCGAGCGTGGCGGTGGAGAGGAAGCCGCCTTCCAGGCTCCGAGAGGTGATCGCCAGGCCGCAGCAATGGTCGAGCAGCGCGGTGACCACGCCTCCGGCGATGACGCCGGTGTCGGGATCGCCCACCAGGTCTTCGCGCCAAGGGGTGAGGATGGAGCCCTTGCCCGGCTCGACCGAGAGCAGCTTGAAGCCCAGGGCGGCGGCCTGCGGCACGGCTTCCACCATGCGCCGGGCCGCCTCGATAAGGGTCTCCGGGGAGATCGTCATCCTGCGTGTTTGCAGCGCCCGCGCCGATGGGTCAACGTGACGGTAGGGCAAGCGCGGGCGGCCTCGCCAAGCAACCATCGGCCGCCTCACCCATATGCTGAGACATGATCCGTCCCGAAACCCTGCTGCGCCCCCGGCCCGAGGGCCTCTATTGCGCGCCGGGCGACTTCTTCGTCGATCCGGTGGTTCCGGTGGCGCGCGCGGTGGTCACCCACGGCCACGCCGACCATGCCCGCGCGGGACATGGGACGGTGATCGCCACGCCGCAGACCCTGGCGATCATGGCCGAGCGCTATGGCGAGGACTTCGCCGGCTCGCAGCAGCCGCTGGCCTACGGGGAGAGCGTTTCGCGCGACGGGGTGGAGGTGACGCTGGTCCCGGCCGGGCACGTGCTGGGTTCGGCCCAGGCCGTGGTGCGCTGGAAGGGGCTGACCATGGTGGTCTCGGGCGACTACAAGCGCCGGCGCGATCCGACCTGCCCGCCCTTCGAGCCGGTTCCCTGTGACGTCTTCATCTCGGAAGCGACCTTCGGCCTGCCGGTGTTCCGCCATCCCGACGACCGGCGCGAGATCGCCAGGCTGCTGCGCTCGATCGAGCAGTTTCCGCAGCGGGCGCACATGGTCGGCGCCTATGCGCTGGGCAAGGCGCAGCGGATCATCGCCCTGCTGCGCGAGGCCGGCTGGGACCGGACGATCTATGTCCATGGCGCGCTGGAGCGGCTGAACCGGCTCTATGAGGCGCAGGGGATCGGGCTGGGGCCGCTGGCCCCGGCCACCTCGGAGGCGCGAGGGGACTTCGCCGGCCAGATCATCGTCGCCCCGCCCTCGGCCCTGGCCGACCGCTGGTCGCGGCGGTTTCCCGATCCGGTGGCGGCCTTCGCCTCGGGCTGGATGCAGGTGCGGGCGCGCGCCCGGCAGCGGGGCGTCGAGCTGCCGCTGGTGATCTCCGACCATGCCGACTGGGACGAGCTGACCGCCACGGTCGACGAACTGGCGCCGGGCGAGCTGTGGATCACCCATGGCCGGGAGGAGGCGTTGCTGCGCTGGGCCGAGCTGCATGGCGTGAAGGCGCGCGCCCTGGCCCTGGTCGGCTACGAGGACGAGGCGGAGGACTGATGCGCGCCTTCGCCGAACTGCTGGATCGCCTGTCGCTGACCGCCTCGCGCAAGGCCAAGCTGACCCTGCTGCGCGACCATTTCGCAGGCGCGCCCGACCCGGACCGTGGCTGGGCGCTGGCGGCCCTGACCGGCGACCTGACGTTCGACGCCGCCAAGCCGGCCTTCATCCGCAAGGCGGTGGAGGCGCGGATGGACCCGGTGCTGTTCGGCTGGTCCTACGACTATGTGGGCGACCTGGCCGAGACGGTGGCCCTGGTCTGGCCGGCGCGGCCGGGCGCCAATCGCGAGCCGGAGCTGTCGGAGGTGGTCGACGCCCTGCGCAACGCCTCGCGCGCGGAGGTCCAGCGGCTGATCGAGGGCTGGCTGGACGCGCTGGACCCCACCGGGCGCTGGGCGCTGCTGAAGCTGATGACCGGCGGCTTGCGGATCGGGGTGTCGGCCAGGCTGGCCAAGACCGCGGTGGCCGAACTGGGGCCGGTCGCGACCGCGGAGGTCGAGGAGGTCTGGCACGCCCTGCGCCCGCCTTACGACGACCTGTTCGCCTGGCTGGAGGGCCGCTCGGAGCGGCCGACCTCGGACGCGCCGGGCCGGTTCCGGCCGGTGATGCTGGCCCAGGCGCTGGACGAGGCGGTCGACTTCGGAAAGCTCGACCCGGCCGACTACGCCGCCGAATGGAAGTGGGACGGCATCCGCGTCCAGGCGGTCAGCGAAGGCGGGACGCGCCGGCTCTACGCCCGCAGCGGCGACGACATCTCGCGCGCCTTTCCCGACGTGCTGGAGGCGCTGGACTTCGAGGGCGCCGTCGACGGGGAGCTGCTGGTGCTGCGCGAGGGGGCGATCGCCGGCTTTGGGGACCTGCAGCAGCGGCTGAACCGCAAGAGCGTCACCCACGCCATGCTGGCCGACTATCCGGCCGGCGTCCGGGCCTACGACCTGCTCTCCGAAGGCGGCGAGGACCTGCGTCCGCTGCCGTTCGCCGAGCGGCGGCGGCGGCTGGAAGCCTTCGTGGCCGGGCTGAAGACCACCCGCATCGACCTTTCGCCGCTGCAGCCCTTCGAGAGCTGGGAGGAACTGGCGGGCCTGCGCGCCGCGCCGCCGCCGGGCGACCCGCAGGTCGCCGAGGGCGTGATGCTGAAGCGCTGGGATTCCCCCTACGAGGCCGGGCGTCCGAAGGGGCCTTGGTTCAAGTGGAAGCGCGATCCGTTCCTGATCGACGCGGTGCTGATGTACGCCCAGCGCGGGCACGGCAAGCGCTCGAGCTTCTATTCCGACTACACCTTCGGGGTCTGGACGCAGGCCGTCGACGGCGCGCGAGTGCTGACCCCGGTCGGCAAGGCCTATTTCGGCTTCACCGACGAGGAGCTGAAGGCGATCGACAAGTATGTGCGCGACCATACGGTCGACCGCTACGGCCCGGTGCGGGCGGTGCGCGCCGATGTTCGCCACGGCCTGGTGTTCGAGGTGGCCTTCGAGGGGCTGCAGCGCTCGACCCGGCACAAGTCGGGCGTGGCCATGCGCTTTCCGCGCATCAGCCGCATCCGCTGGGACAAGCCGGCCGGCGAGGCCGACGAACTGGCCAGTCTGGAGCGGATGCTGGCCCAGATCGAGGGGCGCTAATCCATCCTGCGGATGCGCCGCGCGGCCAGGGCCCAGGCGACGCCCGCCTGGACGAGGCCGGAGACGAGGCTGAGCAGCGGCGCGGCGCTCAAGGGCGCGAACAGGGCCGCGCCCTGCGCGCCGCCCATCGACCAGCCGACGATCCCGCCGACCCCGTAGAGCAGGGCCAGGGCGACGATGGCGGCGAAGTCGCCCCGCTCGGGCCGCTGGCCCATGCGGCAGAAGGCGATGACCCCGAGGTCGCGCAGCAGGAAGGCGATCAGGGCGCCGGCCTGGGGCAATCCCGTCCCCTCGCGCGCGCCGGCCGCGAAGGCCGCCAGCACCAGGACGGCGGCGAGCAGCAACGGCGCCAGCGTCGCCGGCGCGAAGCGGCCGGCCCGCGGCAGGTCTCGCACGCGGGCCGCGGCCAGGAACTGCCGGGCGCGCACCCGGTCGGCCGGCTCGGCGAAGGCCGCCGCATAGGCGCAGAGCGCGACGGCCAGGGCGGCGGTCACCAGGGCGGCCCCCAGCCCGCCGGTCCGCAGCGGGAAGCCGGCGGCGAAGACCGCGACGAACAGCAGGAAGCCCGGCCAGACCAGCGGGCTCGCCTGCATCTGCAGCTCCAGTCGCATCAGCCGCCAGGCGCCGATCACCGCCCAGGCGGCGAACAGGCAGACCCCGACCGCGCGGAAGCCGTCGGCCGGCCAGATCTTGCCGCCCCAGTCGACGAAGCCGCGGGCGCTGGCCAGGGCCTGGAAGCCTTCCAGCCCGGCGCCGTGCTGGAAGCCGGAGGAGCCGGCGACCCAGGACAGCAGCATGAAGCCGACCACCAGGCCGACCAGCACGCCGCCGGCCCGGGCGGCGCGGCCTTCGGCGCGGGCCTTGCGCACCCCGATCAGCGCCGCGCCCAGCGAGACGCCTTGCAGCAGGACGGCCAGGGCGACCATGAACACCACCGAGACCCCGAGGCCTGGCAAGCCGCGCTGCAGGCCGGCGATCACCGAGAGCAGCAGGCCGGTCAGGCCGCACAGCCAGGCCAGGCTCGCCCCCCCGGCCAGCTTGCCCCAGGTCATGGCCCAGGGGTCGAGCGCCGACAGCCGCTGGAAGTCCCAGGTGCGGTCGGAAATCTCGGACAGCACCGAACCGGCCGCGGCGCGCGCGCCCCAGATCATGGCGCAGGCGACGAAGACCGCGGCCCCGACCCCGCCCAAGGCGGGCAGCGGCCCCAGGGGATTGTCGCGGGTGGCCGCGAGCGTCGCGCCATAGATCAGCAGCAGCACCACGCCGGCCCAGGCGAGGCGGCGGGGCGAGGCCTCCAGCCAGAGGTTGCGCTGGAATTCAGGGTTCATGGGGCGACCTCGGCCAGATAGGCGTCTTCCAGCGTGCGGCGGACCGGCTGGAAGGCGCGGACCTTCAGGCCGGCGCCGACCAGGCGGGCGAGCAGGGCCGAGTCGTCCTCGCCCTCGGGCGCGAGGATGACCGCGACCTCGCCGTCGAGCCGTTCGACCGTGAGGCCAAGGGCCGCCAGCCGCGCGGCCAGGTCGGCGGGCGCGTCGGCGAAGCTCGCCTCCACGCGCAGGCCGTCGCGCGTTCCGGCGCCGGCGGCGACGACGCCTCCGCCCGCCACCTTGCCGTCGCGGATCATCAGCATCCGGGTCGAGTAGTCCTCCAGCTCGGCGAGGATGTGGGAGGAGACGACGATGGTCATGCCCTCGCGCGCCAGGCGCAGGATGAGCTCGGAGAGCGCGCGGCGGGCCTCGGGATCGAGGCCGGCGGCCGGTTCGTCCAGCAGCAGCACCCGCGGCCGGTGGACGATGGTCTGGCCGATGGCGAGCCGCTGGCGCAGGCCGCGGGAAAGCTCGCCGGCCCGCGTCTCCATGCGGTCGGAGAGCTGGACGCGGGCCGCGGCCTCCTCGACCGCCGCCGGGGTCGCCGCCGCGTCCATTCCGCGCGAGCGGGCCGCATAGGTCAGGGCGCGCCGCACGGTGAGATCGTCATAGAGGCCGAAGAAGTCCGGCAGGTAGCCGATGGCCTCGTGCACCCCGCGCGGATCGTCCTGGGTGTCGAGGCCGGCGATGCGGATCTTCCCCTCGGTCGGGGAATCGAGCGCGGCCATGCAGCGCAGCAGGGTGGTCTTGCCCGCGCCGTTGGGGCCGACCATGGCCAGGACCGACCCGGCCTCCACCGAAAAGCCGACGCCGTGCAGGGCGCGGGCGGCCGGGTAGTCATAGACCACGCCGGCGACCTCGATCATGGGCGGACTCATGCGGCGACGACCTCGGCTTCCAGGAACCGCGCCAGGTCGCCGCCGGTGAAGTGCAGGCTGCGCAGGCCGGCGCGGCGGGCGGCCTCCAGGTCGGACGCCTTGTCGCCGACCATGATCGAGCGGGGCAGGTCCACCGGCCATTCGCCCAGCGCCCGCAAGATCATGCCGGGATTGGGCTTGCGGTCCGGCGGATCGGGATGGCGATAGGCCTCGACCCGCGCCTCGGGATGGTGCGGGCAGTAGTAATAGGCGTCGATGCGCGCATCGACCTCGGCCAGGCTCTCGCTCATCCTGGCGTGCAGGGCGATGACGTCGTTCTCGGCGTAGTAGCCGCGGCCGACCCCCGACTGGTTGGTCACAACGAACACCCACCAGCCGGCGCGGTTGAAGGCGGCGACCGCCTCGCGCGCGCCGGGGATCCAGCGGAAGTCTTCCCAGCGGTGCACATAGCCGGGGTCCTCGTTGAGGACGCCGTCGCGGTCGAGGAACAGGGCGGGTCGGGGCGTGGTCATGATGGCGCGATTTATACCCCGCCTCTCGCGGCGTGGCTCGGGCTTTCGCGTTTCGCCGCGGCGGAGGCTATGGTCCGCCCGGACGGAGATTCCAGCGCCGAGGTCGAGTTGGGCAAGATCATTCCCGTGCTGATGTCGGGGGGCGCGGGCACGCGGCTCTGGCCGCTGTCGCGCCGCGCGCGGCCCAAGCAGTTCCACCGCCTGGGCGGCGAGCGCAGCCTGATCCAGGACACCGCCCAGCGCCTGACCGGCGAGATGTTCGCCCCGCCGGTGGTGATCTGCGCGGCGGCGCACGCGGACCTGGCCCGCGCGCAACTGGCGGAGGCCGGCGTCCCGCCGGCGGCGATCCTGACCGAGCCCGCGCCGCGCAACACGGCGGCGGCGGCCGTGGCGGCGGCGGCCTTCGGCGCCGCCAGCGATCCGGACGCGCTGATGGTGCTGATGCACGCCGACAACCTGGTCGCCGACGTGGCGGCGCTGCACCGGGCGATCGAGGCGGGCCGGGAGGCGGCCGTCGCCGGCGACATCGTGCTGCTGGGGCTGCGGCCGGCCGGGCCGGCGACGATCTACGGCTATATCCGTGCCGAGGGCGAGGGGCCGGCGCGCAAGGTGGTGAGCTTCGCGGAGAAGCCCGACCTGGAGACCGCAAGGCGCTTCGTCGCCGATCCGGACTATAGCTGGAACGGCGGGATGTTCCTGTTCCGGGCCGGCGCCTTCCTGGACGAGGCGCGGCGGCTGGCGCCGGAGGTGGCGCGGGCGGCCGAGGCGGGGCTGGCGGGCGCGGCGCGTCATGGCGACGTGGTCGTCCTGGGCCCGGCCTTCCTGCAGGCGCCCAGCGTGGCGGTCGACGTGGCGATCATGGAGCGGACGGGCCGGGCCAGGGTGGTGGAGGCCGATATCGGCTGGGCCGACGTCGGCAACTGGCGCGCGCTGTGGGAGCTGTCGGCCAAGACCGAACGCGGCGACGTGATGGACGGCGAGGTGATCGCCGTCGACAGCTCAGGGTGCCTGGCTCGCACGGACGGACCTGTCGTCGTGCTGGCGGGGGTGGAGGACCTGGTGGTGGTGGTCGAGAACGGCGTGGTGCTGGTGACCCGCAAGGACGCGCCGGGCGCGCCGCGCGCCGCCGTCGAGGCGGTGCGGAAGGCCGGCCGCGAAGACCTGCTTTAGCGCCCGGCGGCAACCTCCGGGAAAGAGTTGGCTGCTAGGCTCCGCGCACTTTCGAGACGCGGGAAGCGCCGGAGCATCTTCTTGGACTTCGAGATCGTTCGGCCGCAGGACCTGACGCCCGCCAGCATCGCGCGCTGGACCGAGCTGCAGGCCGCCGACATCGCCCTGGACACGCCGTTCCTGTCGCCGCAATGGGCGCAGGCCGTCGAGCGCGTGCAGCGCCAGGGCGTGCGCAGCGTGCGCGTGGCGATCCTGAAGGACGGTGGGCGCGAGGTCGGCTTCTTTCCGGCCCGGGTCGGGTCGGTGATCGCCATGCCGGTCGGCGCCCCGATGTGCGACTATCAGGGCCTGGTCGCCGAGCCGGACCTGTCCCTCGACCCGCGCGATCTGGTGGCGGCGCTGGGCGTTCACCGGCTCGACTTCAGCTTCATGCTCGAGCAGCAGGCGCCGTTCGCGCGCCATGCCCGGGGGCGCGACCTCTCCTACCTCATCGACGTGGACGACGGTTACCAGGCCTATGAGGCCGAGCGCCGGGCGGCGGGAACCTCGGTGCTCAAGGACTGCGACAAGAAGCGGCGCAAGGCCGAGCGCGAGGTCGGGCCGGCGCAGTTCCAGGCCTTTTCCGGCTCGGACGCCGACTTCGACCGGCTTCGGGCCTGGAAGAGCGCGCAGTACCGCGCCACCGGGCAGACCGACATCTTCGAGACGCCCTGGACGCTGGAGCTGCTGAGGCGGCTGTTCGAGCGCCGCGAGCCGGACTTCGGGGCGGGCCTGTTCACCCTGCACCTGGGCGGCGAACTGGCGGCGGTCCACCTGCACCTGCATGGCCGGCGGACCATCCACGGCTGGATCATCGCCCACGATCCGCGGTTCGACCGCTATTCGCCGGGCCTGCTGCTGTTCCAGGACATCCTGCGCTGGATGGACGGGACGCCCTATACCCGGCTCGACCTCGGCCCGGGCGACTATCGGTTCAAGCGCGAGCTTTCCAATGGCGGCCAGTGGGTGACGCACGGCTTCGTCGGCCTGCCCTCGCCGGCGCTGCTGGCCAGGCGCGCGGCCTATGGCGTGCGGCGGGCGGCTGAGGCGCTGCCGCTGGGGCGGGTGTCGGCCCTGCCCGGAAAGGCCATGCGGCGCATGGACCTGTGGCGCGGCCTGAGCTGACCGGCGAGGCGGCGATCGCCCCGCCTGCATTGCGGTCCGGGTCTTGCGCCGCTAGACGTGGCGCACCTCCCATATCGGCTTTACCATGACGCTTTCCCTCGACGACATCCGCGCCGCCGCCGACCGCCTGAAAGGGCGGATCGAGCGCACGCCCTGCCGCCATTCGCGGACCTTGTCGGAGATCACCGGCGCCGAGGTGTGGGTGAAGTTCGAGAACCTGCAGTTCACCGCCGCCTACAAGGAACGGGGGGCGCTCAACACCCTGCTGCAACTCTCCGACAACGAGCGGGGGCGCGGGGTCATCGCCGCCTCGGCCGGCAATCACAGCCAGGGCCTGGCCTATCACGCCGCGCGGCTGGGCATTCCGGTGACCATCGTGATGCCGCGCTCGACCCCCTTCGTGAAGGTACAGCAGACCCGCGGCCACGGCGCCCAGGTGGTGCTGGAGGGCGACAATTACGACGAGGCCTCGGCCGTGGCGATGCGGCTGCGCGACGAACAGGACCTGGCCTTCGTCCATCCGTTCAACGACCTGCAGGTGATGGCCGGGCAGGGCACGGTCGCCCTGGAGATGCTGGAGGATGTTCCCGACCTGGAGGTCCTGCCGATCCCGATCGGCGGCGGCGGGCTGATCGCCGGCTGCGCGACGGCGGCCAAGTCGCTGAACCCGGGGATCGAGGTGATCGGCGTCGAGCCGGCGATGTATCCATCCTTCACCGCCAAGATGCGCGGCGTGAACGGCGCCAGCGGCGGGGCGACCATCGCCGAGGGCATCGCGGTCAAGCAGGTGGGCGAGCTGTCCTACGCCATCGCCCGGCCGCTGATCGACGAGGTGCTGCTGATCGAGGAGCCGCATTTCGAGCGGGCGGTGGCGCTCTACTGCAATGTCGAGAAGACGGTGGTCGAGGGCGCGGGCGCGGCGTCCCTAGCCGCCCTTCTGGCCTATCCGGACAGGTTCAAGGGCAAGAAGGCGGGGTTGATCGTCACCGGCGGCAATATCGACACCCGCCTGCTGGCCTCGGTGCTGACGCGCGAACTGGTGCGCGACCAGCGGCTGGTCAGCTTGCGGATCATCGGCGACGACCGGCCGGGCCTGCTGGCGACCGTCTCGGCGGTGATCGGCCAGATGGGGGCCAATATCATCGAGGTGGCCCACAACCGCCTGGCCCTCGACGTGCCGGCCAAGGGCGCGGAGTTCGACATCATGATCGAGACCCGCGACGCCCAGCATACGCAGGAAATCATGGACGCCCTGCGCGAGCACGGCTATCCGCCGCGCGCCGTCTGAGAGGGACACCGAGATGAAGCGCGTTCTTTCCGCCGTGGCCGTCGCCCTGCTGCTGGCCGCCTGCAACCGCGGCGCGGCCACCGCCGACCCGGCGGTGCTGGCCAAGGCCGCCGCCGAGGCCAAGGCCTATATGGACGCCAACGCCAAGGCCGCGGGGGTCCAGACCCTGCCGTCGGGCGTGCAGTACAAGATCGTCCGCTCAGGGCCGGCCAGCGGCCTCAAGCCCGGCCCAGACGACGAGGTGAAGGTCCATTACGAAGGCAAGCTGGTCGACGGGACCATCTTCGATTCCTCCTACGAACGCGGCCAGCCGGCGGCCATGCCGCTGCCGGCCCTGATCCCGGCCTGGAAGGAAGCCCTGCAGCTCATGCGGCCGGGCGACGAGTGGGTCCTCTACGTCCCGCCGGCCATGGGCTACGGCGAGGAGGGCGCCGGCGAAATCCCGCCCAACAGCGTGCTGATCTTCCGCATCGAACTGATCGACGTGCTGCCGGCGCCGGGGCGCGTCGGGCAGGGGTGATCGCCCATCGTGCGGCGGCCCCGGGGCCCTTGCTCGTGTCGTCCCGGAAAGCGCGGAGCGCTTGTCCGGGATCCATGAACACCTGATTTTCAGAACCTGACGTCACGAGCGGCATGACCAACTGATCCGCCTGCGTTCATGGGCCGCGGTCTTGCTTCGCAAACCGGGGTGACACCTGGATGCGGCGCCCCTGCCACGAAGGGGGGCGCCTTCCCGGCTGGGTCCTCAGCCCATCTTCATGCGCAACTGGCCCATATAGTCGCGCTTGCCGATCGGCACGCCGCGGGCGCGGAGCAGGTCGTAGGCGGTGGTGGCGTGGAAGTGCAGGTTCGGGGTCGAGAACGACATCAGGAAGTTCTCGGCCGTGAACGGGATCTTCGTGCCGCGGAACTCGAAGAACACGTCCTTGCCCTCGTAGGCGTTGATCTCGTCCGGCTTGATCGCCGCCAGCCTGGCCTGGGTGTCCTTGATGAGCGCGATCAGCGCCGGCAGGTCCTGGGCGGCCTGGTCGCCGCCCGGCGAGAAGACGCCGGCCTTCACACCCTCGATGGCGCCCAGCGAGTGGTGGGCGACCGAGATCACCTGGAAGCGGAAGTCGAACATGTCCTCGCACATCTTCGAGGTCACGATCTCCTGCGGGTCGATCCCATTGTCCTGGCAGTGGGCCAGTCCCCGCTCGAGGAAGCCGGCCACGCCGCCCACCGTCTGGAGAAACGCAGCCACGCTGACGTCGTAGAGAGAGATCGCCATTTTCCGCCCCTTGTCTGATTTGGGCGGGCAATCTCCTCCGTCGGACGCGCCGACGCCAGCGGTTTTCGGCGCTATTTGTACATGCCCTCGCGCAGGTTGAGGCCGTGCTCGAGCCAGGCCTTCATCGCGCACTGCATCTGGCTCCAGCCCTGGCAGTTGCCGTACGAGGCCTTGAGGCCGGCCGGGGTCTCCTTCCAGCCGTGCTCTTCGATGGCGACCAGGGTGCGGCCGTCGTCGAGCGGCTCGAAGGTCATGGTCACGGTGGTGTTGTAGCCGACGGTCGTGACGGGCGCGCCGTCGTCGGGCTGGCCTTCGCTCGCCGCCCATTCGAAGACGATTTTCTGCTGCGGGACCACCTCCTTCACCCAGACCGGGAAGGCGCCCGGGAAGTCGGCGAAGTCCCAATAGACGGTCGCGCCGGTCTCGATGCGGCCCTTGGCGCCGCCGGTGGTGAAGTAGCGCGACAGCTCGGCCGGATTGACGACGGCCTCGAACACCTCGGCCACCGGCCTGGCGATGCGGGCGGTCACGCGGAAGGTCAGATCCATGATCCTGCTCCTTGTCTCCAACCCCATTATGTTATAGATTTATAACATGTCAAGCGAGTCGGAAAACGACCTGATTTTCAAAGCCTTGGCCTCGCCCACCCGACGGGGGATTCTCGACCGGCTCCGCGATGCGCCGCTGACGACCGGGGACCTGTGCGGACGGTTTCCG
This sequence comes from Phenylobacterium sp. SCN 69-14, assembly GCA_001724985.1. Lineage (GTDB taxonomy): Bacteria > Pseudomonadota > Alphaproteobacteria > Caulobacterales > Caulobacteraceae > Phenylobacterium. The sequence continues at coordinate 18,163 of MEEW01000003.1, read as the reverse complement.
GAACTCGACCGCTGTACGGTGATGCAGCACCTGAAGGTTCTGGAGGCCGCGGGGCTGGTGATCGCCACGCGCCGGGGGCGCGAGCGCTGGAACCACCTGAACTCCATGCCCATCAAGCAGATTCACGACCGCTGGATCGGGCCCTACGCCGAGCGGGCGGTGAGCGTGCTGGAAAGGCTGAAGGCCGATCTGGAAGCCTGAGCGTACCGGCTGCTCGAAAGCTTGCATGGGCGGCGCGGGCGGGCTTTGCTGACGCCGAACCAGAAAAGCCGAATTAGGGAAAACGCCGCATGCGCCTCGCCAAGCCTCGGATCGCGCCGGTCCAGGACGCCGACCTCACCGACGAGCAGAAGGAAATCCTCGCCCCGATGGGCGAGCGGGTGCTGAACATCTTCCGCACCATGGTCCAGGCGCCGAAGGCGGCGAAGGGCTTCCTCGCCTGGGGCAATTACGTGCTGTCGAAGAAGAACGACCTGCCGCCACGCGAGCGCGAGATCGTCATCCTGCGCATCGGCTATCTCTGCCGCTCGGGCTACGAGTGGACCCAGCACGTGCCGATCGGCCAGCGCGCCGGCCTGACCGACGACGAGGTGGCGCGGATCAAGGGCGGCGCCGGCGCGCCCGGGTGGAGCGCCGCCGACCAGGCGCTGTTGCGTGCCTCGGACGAACTGCACCACGACCAGTTCATCACCGATGCGACCTGGGCGGCGCTGAAGGCGCATTTCACCGACAAGCAGTGCATGGACGTGGTGTTCACCGCCGGCCAGTACACCCAGGTCTCGATGATCCTCAATTCGTTCGGGGTGCAGCTCGACGCGGGCCAGAGCCTCGATCCCGACCTGAGGGGCTTCTGACCATGCGGCTGGCAGGCAAGAGCGCCATCGTCGTCGGGGCGGGCCAGACGCCGGGCGAGACCGTCGGCAACGGCCGGGCCGTTGCGCTGCTGTTCGCACGGGAGGGCGCCGACGTGCTCTGCGTCGACCGGCGGCTCGACCGCGCCCAGGAAACGATGGCGATGATCGAGGCCGAGGGCGGCCGCGCGGCGGCTCTCGCCGCCGACATCGTGCGGGCCGAGGATTGCGCGGCCATGGTCGAGGCGGCCAGGGCGCGGTTCGGGGCCGTCGACATCGTGGTTAACAATGTCGGGATCGGCGGGGGCGGCGACGGCCCGGCCCACCGGCTGACCGAGGAGGCGTTCGACCGCATCCTGGCGGTGAACCTGAAAGGCGCCTGGCAGGTCGGCAAGGCCGTCCTGCCGACCCTGCGCGAGCAGGGCGCCGGGTCGATCGTCTATATCTCGTCCCTGGCCTCGATCGCCGGCGGAAACCAGACCGCCTACGAGATCTCCAAGGCCGCGGTGAACCGGCTGACCACCAGCATCGCCCAAGCCAACGCGTCCAAGGGCGTGCGCTGCAACGCCGTGGCCATGGGCCTGCTCGACACCCCGATGGCCGTGGCCGGCATCGCCCAGGCCAGCGGCCAGGAGCAACAGGCGGTGCGCGAGGCGCGCAATGCGCGCGTGCCGCTGGGGGGCAGGATGGGCACGGCCTGGGACACCGCCTATGCGGCCCTGTTCCTGGCCAGCGACGAGGCGCGGTTCATCACCGGCACGGTGCTGTTCGTCGACGGCGGCATGTCGAGCCGGATCGGCTAGGATCGGCCCTCGGTAAACGCGGCCTTAACGAGGATCTGCAAGACTAGGCCGTCTCATGCGTCCCGACCTCACCCTGCACCATTTCCCGCTCGACCCGGCCTCGCGCCAGGTCCGCCTCGCGCTGGGGGAAAAGCGCCTGCCCTTCGCCGAGGAGCAGGTGCGCTACTGGGAGCGGCCCGCCGCCCTGGTGAAGATGAACCCGTCGGGGCTGACGCCGGTGCTGGTCGCCTCGAACGGCCGCGACAACCTCGTGCTGTGCGAGAGCCGGGCGATCCTCGACCACCTCGAGGAAACCTATCCCGAACCGCCGCTGCTGGGCCGCGACGCCGCCGAGCGGGCCGAGGCGCGGCGGCTGCTGCAATGGTTCGACCGCAAGTTCGACTACGAGGTCGGCGGCTTCCTGCTGCACGAAAAGATGGAAAAGCGGCTGCTGGGCCTGGGCGCGCCGGACCTGGCCGCCATGCGGGCCGGACGCGAGGCGCTGCGCGCGCACCTGGTCTATGTCGAGGCCCTGCTGGCCGGGCGCGAATGGCTGGCCGGGCGGCGGCTGTCGCTGGCCGATTTCGCGGCGGCCGCGCACCTGTCGGTCATCGACTATTTCGGCGATGTGCCCTGGCGGGACTTCCCGGCGGTGAAGACCTGGTACATGAAGCTGAAATCGAGGCCGTGCTTCCGGCCGCTGCTGGCCGACCGCTGGCCCGGCCTCGCGCCGGCGCAGCACTATGACGACCTCGACTTCTGACACCCGAACGACCGAGCTGATCCGCAGGCGCGCCGTCGAACTCGGTTTCGACGCCTGCCGCTTCGCCGACGCGCGCGAGGCCTGGGACGCCGCAACCCATCTGCATCAGTTCGTGCAGGCCGGCCGCCATGGCGAGATGGGCTGGATGGCCGACACCGAGGACCGCCGCCGTCATCCCACCGCCATGTGGGAGGGCGCGCGCTCGGCGATCATGCTGGGGGTCAATTACGGGCCCGACCACGATCCGCTGGAGGCGCTGAAGGCCAGGGACCGCGGGGTGATCTCGGTCTACGCCCAGGGCGACGACTATCACGAACTGATCAAGGGGCGGCTGAAGCAGCTTGCCTCGTTCGTCGCCTCGCGGTTCGGGGGGGAGCTCAAGGTGTTCGTCGACACCGCGCCGCTGATGGAAAAGCCGCTGGCCGAGCGGGCGGGCCTGGGCTGGCAGGGCAAGCACACCAATCTCGTCAGCCGCGAGTTCGGCTCCTGGCTGTTCCTGGGCTCGATCCTGACGGAGCTGGAGCTGGCGCCCGACGGGTCCAGCGGCGGCTCGTGCGGCCAGTGCCGGGCCTGCCTCGACGCCTGTCCGACGGGGGCGTTTCCCGCGCCCTACCAGCTCGATGCGCGGCGCTGCATCTCGTACCTGACCATCGAGCTGAAGGGTCCGGTCCCGGCCGAGCTGCGGCCGATGCTGGGCGCCCGCATCTATGGCTGCGACGACTGCCTGGCGGTCTGTCCGTGGAACAAGTTCGCCGCCCAGGCGCGCGAGCAGCGGCTGGCGGCGCGCGAGGCGCTGAGGGCGCCGGCACTGGCCGATCTGCTGGAGCTGGACGACCCGGCCTTCCGGGCGCTGTTCGCCAAGAACCCGGTCAAGCGGATCGGCCGCGACCGCTTCCTGCGCAACGTGCTCTATGCGGCGGGCAATTCCGGCGACCAGGCGTTGGCGGCGGCGGCGGAGCGCTTGCTGGACGATCCTTCGCCGCTGGTGCGCGGGGCGGCGGTCTGGGCGCTGTCGCGGCTGCTGCCGCCGGCCGATTTCGCCCGGCTGGGCGAACGCGCTCAGGAGGCCGACGAAGCGGTGCGTGCGGAGTGGGCGGCGGCCCTCGCGCCTTAGGCGGTTTCCTTCAGCATCCGCCGCCGTTCGACGGACGAGGGGATGCGCATGGCCTCACGGTACTTGGCCACCGTGCGGCGGGCGATGTCGACGCCGATCTCCTTGAGGATCTCGACGATGCGGTCGTCGGAATGCACCTCGGCCTCGTTGCGTTCGCCGTCGATGAGCTGCTTGATCTTGTGGCGCACGCTCTCGGCCGAGTGGGCCTCGCCGCCCGAGGTCGAGGCGATCGAGGAGGTGAAGAAGAACTTCAGCTCGAACAGGCCGCGCGGCGTGGCGATGTACTTGTTCGAGGTCACGCGGCTGACGGTGGATTCGTGCATGCCGATGGCGTCGGCCACGGTCTTGAGGTTCAGCGGGCGCAGGTGCTCGACCCCGAAGGCCAGGAAGCCGTCCTGCTGGCGCACGATCTCGCTGGCGACCTTGAGGATGGTCTTGGCCCGCTGGTCGAGGCTCTTCACCAGCCAGTTGGCGCTGGCCATGCAGTCGGCCACGAACACCTTTTCCTGCTCGGTGCGCGCGCCGCCCGAGACGCGGGCGTGGTAGCGCTGGTCGATCAGCAGCCGCGGCAGGGTGTCGGTGTTGAGCTCGACGTGCCAGAGGCCGCCCAGGCCCTCGCGCACATAGACGTCCGGGGCGACGGGCTGGCTGGGCTCGCCGCCGAAGGCCGCGCCGGGGCGGGGCGTCAGGCCGCGCAGTTCGGCGACCATGTCGCGCAGGTCCTCGTCGTCGACGCCGCAGGCCTTGCGCAGGGCGTTCATGTCGCGGCGGGCCAGTAGGTCGAGATTGTCCAGCAGGGCCATCATGGCCGGGTCGCAGCGGTCGCGGTCCTTGAGCTGGATCATCAGGCATTCGCGCACGTCGCGGGCGAAGACCCCGACCGGCTCGAAGCCCTGCAGGCTGGTCAGCACCGCCTCGACGGCGGCCAGTTCGCAGCCCAGGCGCTCGGCGGTCTCGGCAAGGTCGCAGCGCAGGTAGCCGCCCTCGTCCACGCCGTCGATCAGCACCGCGGCGATGGCGTTCCCGGCCGGCGACAGGCCGGCGACGGCCAACTGGTCGTGCAGGTGTTCGGAGAGGGTTTTCTCGCGGGTCAGTCGGCCCTCGAAATCCTCGGAGTCCTCGAAGCTGCCGCCCTTGCCGGCGCGGGACCAGTCGATGGCGCCGCCGGCGTGGGCGGCCTCGGCGGCGTCGCCGGTGGCGTGCTCGCCGGGCGAGGCCTGGTCGTGGGCCATGTCCATGTCGGCCGAGGCGGCGTGGTCGGATGCGGCCTCGGCGGAGGCCTCCTCGGCGCGCGGAGTTTCCTCGCGGTCAGGTTCGGAATCGCGCTCGTCGCGCTGGAGCAGCGGGTTGCGCTCCAGCTCGCCCTCGACGAAGGCTTCGAGCTCAAGGTTCGACAGTTGCAGCAGCTTGATCGCCTGCTGCAACTGCGGGGTGATGACCAGCCCCTGCCCCTGACGAAGCTCTAACCGCGCCCCCAGCGCCAAATCCGCCTCCTGGCCTGAATCTTGCTGGTCAGGTTAGCGCGGGCATCACAACCGAAGTGTTAACCGGACGGCCAAGCTTTCCGGCGCGCCCCACGCCGCGGCGATGCGGGATTGGCGTCCGCGGCCCTTGCCGCCAATATGCTGCCAATCCCTGTCAGCACCGCTGGGCGATGCTGCGGCCCCATGAAGCAGATCTCCATGCGACGCGCCGACCGCCTGTTCCAGATCATTCAGATCCTGCGCCGGGCGCGCGCCCCGATCACCGCCGACGCCATCGCCGAGGAGCTGGAGACCTCCAAGCGCACGGTCTATCGCGACATCGCCACCCTGATGGGCCAGAGGGTGCCGATCCGCGGCGAGGCGGGCATGGGCTATGTGCTGGACCAGGGTTTCGACCTGCCGCCGCTGATGCTGACCCCCGACGAGATCGAGGCGGCGGTGCTGGGCGCCCAGTGGGTGGCCAGCCGGGGCGACCCGTCCCTGGCGCGCGCGGCCCAGGACCTGATCGCAAAGATCGGCGCCTCGGTGCCCGAGCGGCTGCGTCCCTATGTGCTGGAGCCGGCGGGGCGCGCGGTGCCGGCCTGGCGCGCGGCGGCGCCCGACCAACTCGACATGGCCCAGGTGCGGGCGGCGATCCATGGCGGGCGCAAGCTCTCGCTGCGCTATCGCGACGAGCAGGAGCGCGAGACCGAGCGGGTCATCTGGCCGGTGACGGTCGGCTATCACGAGACGGTGCGCATCCTGGTCGGCTGGTGCGAACTGCGCGCGGCCTTCCGCAACTTCCGCACCGACCGGGTGGTGGCCTGCGACTTCCTGGAGGCGCGCTATCCCGAGCGTCCGGCGCTGCTGCGCGCCCGCTGGCGGGTCGAGCGCGAGGCGGAGGGCCGGCGGCATCTGGAGAAGATGCGGCCTGACGCCCCGGCCTGAGGGGCGAGCGGCGCCAAAGTATAGATAACAAGCGCTGCTGTTGATTTTTAAGTATATTTTCCAGTATTTCCAAGTCGTCGGTTTCGCCTTATAGGCGAATTCAGGCGTCGACCGAGAACGCCGTTATTAATACTAATGGCGGGCGGTTCCCCCACTGTCCGCGAGGGAGAACACCCATGGCGCGTCATGGCATATATCCGCACGACATAGTTCCGCCGCTGCCGAAATACTTCGACTCCGGCCGTTTCGGCCGCATGTTCGGCGACTTGCCGCCCTTCGCCTCCGATACGCCGGAGATCCGCGCGGCCCTGCTGGAGATCGGCAAGGCCGGCGGGGTGATGGACGCCAAGGACAAGCTGTCCGAGGGTCCGATCAAGCTGATCACCGACGCCCCCTTGTCGGCCAAGAACCCGAACAACCCGGCCCTGACCGCGGGCTTCACCTTCCTGGGCCAGTTCATCGACCACGACATCACGTCGGACCCGACGTCGAGCCTGGAGCGCCAGGCCGATCCCGAGCAGATCTCGAACTTCCGCACGCCGAGTCTGGGGCTCGACAACGTCTATGGCGCGGGTCCGGGCGGCAGTCCGCACCTCTACGACCAGAGCCCGGCCGGCCAGGGGATCAGGTTCCTGCTGGAGGAGACCGGCACGCCGGGCAAGTTCGACGTGCCGCGCAACAGCCAGGGCGTGGCGCTGATCGGCGATCCGCGCGACGACGAGAACCTGATCATCTGCCAGCTCCAGGTCGCGTTCCTGAAGTTCCACAATGCGGTGGTCGACCATGTGAAGGCCAAGTTCGGCCTGACCCGGCCCGATGCGGTGTTCGCCGAGGCCCAGCGGATCGTGCGCTGGCACTACCAGTGGATCGTCGTGCACGAGTTCCTCAAGAAGACCTGCGGGGCGGCGATCGTGGACGACGTGCTGGCGAACGGGCGCAAGCACTACAAGTGGAACAACGAACCCTATATCCCGGTCGAGTTCTCGGTCGCGGCCTATCGCTTCGGCCACAGCCAGATCCGGCCGTCCTATCGGGCGAACTTCACAGGCAATCCCGGCGGCCAGCCGTTCTTCGGCATGATCTTCACCCCGACGCCGTCCAATCCTCTGGACCCGGACGATCTCTCCGGCGGCTGCCGGGCGGCGCGGCGGTTCGTGGACTGGCCGACCTTCTTCGACTTCGGCGACGGCCAGGTGCGGCCCAACAAGAAGATCGACACCACGCTCTCGACCGCCCTCTTCAAGCTGCCCGGCTCGGTGGTCGCCAATCCGGACCCGAAGACCAACCCCTCGTCCCTGGCCCAGCGGAACCTCTTGCGGCACCTGACCTTCTCGCTGCCCTCGGGACAGAAGGTGGCCAAGGCCATGGGGCTGACGCCGCTCTCCAAGGGCGACCTGGCGGACCTGAAACCGCACGGCCTGGATGACCGCACCCCGCTCTGGTTCTACATCCTGCGCGAAGCCCAGGTGGCCGAGAACGGCGAGCGGCTGGGGCCGGTGGGCGGGCGGATCGTCACCGAGGTGTTCCTCGGCCTGCTGGAAGGGGACCGCAGCTCCTACCTGTCGCAGGAGCCGGACTGGCAACCGAACCTGCCGACGGTGGACGCTTCGAAACAGGGCGACGATTTCACCATGGTCGACCTGCTGACCTTCGCGGGCGTGGCCTGACGCACCGCGAGATGGGGAGCGGCCGCTCGCCGCTCCCTATTCCTGGCCGAAGCGCTCGCCCAGATAGACGCGGCGCACTTCCGGATCGTCGACGATCTGGTCGGGCGTGCCTTCGAACAGCACTTCGCCGGCGTGGATGATCGAGGCGCGGTCGATGATGTCGAGCGTCTCGCGGACATTGTGGTCGGTGATCAGGATGCCGATGCCGCGGCCCTTCAGATAGGCGATCACCTCGCGGATGTCGGCGATGGCCAGCGGGTCGATGCCGGCGAAGGGTTCGTCCAGCAGCATGAAGGACGGCTCGCTGGCCAGCGCGCGGGCGATCTCGACGCGGCGGCGCTCGCCCCCCGACAGCGAGATGGCCGGCGAGTTGCGCAGGTGCTCGATGCGCAGTTCCTGAAGCAGCTCGGTCACCGTCTGCCGGGCGCGCGCCTGGCTGCGCTCGCGCAGTTCGACCACGGCCATCACGTTCTCCTCCACGGTCATGGCGCGGAAGATCGAGGTTTCCTGCGGCAGGTAGCCGACGCCCATGCGCGCGCGCTGGTACATCGGCTGGCGGGTGATGTTCTCGCCGTCCAGGTAGATCGAGCCGTAGTCGGCGGGGATCAGGCCGGTGATCATGTAGAAGCAGGTGGTCTTGCCCGCCCCGTTGGGGCCGAGCAGGCCGACGACCTCGCCGCGGGCCAGGCGCAGGGAGACGCCCTTCACCACCGGGCGCTTGCGGAATGACTTGCCGATGTTGTCGACCACCAGGCCGTCCAGCGGCAGGGTCGCTTCGGCCTCGCGGCTGTCCGGCTGCAAAGGCGGTCGCCTAGCGCCGCGAGGCGGCCGGACCCGCCTTCTGGTTCGGATAGATCACCGCGCGCGGGCGGGCCTTGCCCGGGCCCTTGGCGCCGGCCTCCATCTGGGCGTCGCCGGTGGCCGAGTTCACCACCAGGCGCGAGCCGCGGATCACGTTCTGGCCGGAGACCGCCACGACGTCGCCGGTGATGACGATGCGCTCGGCGCCGACGTCATAGACGGCGTTGTCGCCGCGCACCTTCTGCTGGGGCGTGACGTAGTAGACGTTGCCGATCGCCTCCATGCGGTCGAGCGCTCCGCAGGAGCCCTGGCCGTTCGCCTTGCCGGGCGCCTTCTTGGAATAGGTCTTGATGGTGTCGGCCCGCAGGCGGGTGCGATCCTGCAGCGCCTCGGCCGAACCGCTCCAGATCGACATGCACTGGTTGTTCACGACCTCCAGCGCGTCGGCGGTGATGTCGACGGGAGCGTCCGAACTGCCGGCGATCTGCGCCGCCGCGGGGCCCGCCAGGCCCAGCGCCAAGGCCGCAACGGCCGCCAGCTTCGTCATTTCAAGCCCGCTCATGCTCATGAAGCCCATCTGGGAAGCCTGGTCCGAAAGGTCGAGTCCGAAAGCTCTACTTCGAATCGATGCGTCCGCGCACCCCGCCCTTGAAGACCAGGCGCTCGCCCTTGTCGTACACGCCATAGGACTTCGCGGTGATTTCGCCAAGCGAGGACGAGCCGGAGATCGGCCCCTCGCCCTCCAGTTCGCCGGTGGCGGTGTTGAAGATCGAGCTGAGGGTGTCGAAACTGGTGTCCGCGCCGCTCATCCTGACGCCGCCGTCGAGGTTCAGGACGCGGCGGTCCTCGCTGTAGACGCCGGACTTGGCGGTGACGCGCCGGGGATTGACGCCCTCGGCGTCGAGGATCAGGGCCGGCTCCTCCAGCAGCACGCGCTGGTAGTCGTTCTCGTCGCGGACGGCGGCCGAAGCGGTGATGACGAAGGCGCGGCCCCTGTCGTCCTTGCCGACGAAGCGCGGGTTGACCAGTTCGATCGGCGCGTCCGCCTCGCGTGGCGCAGCGTCGCGGCCGAGGAAGGTGGTGTGCAGGACGAAGCCGGCCATGGCCAGCAGGATCAGGGCGATCAGCGCCGGCAGGATCACCCGCAGGCGGCGGATCAGGCGCGAACGCCGCCGCCAGCGCTCGAAGTCCCGGCCGTGCGGCTGCGCTGGAACGGCGGCGGCCAGGGTCATGGCGGCCTCAGGAATGCGCGAAGATGTCGACCCCTTCCCAACCCCTGACGTCCAGCAGGGCGCGATGGGGAAGGAAGTCGAAACAGGCGCGGGCCAGGCCGTCGCGGCCCTCGCGGACCAGCATGGCGTCCAGCTTGGCGCGCAGGGCGTGCAGGTGCAGGACGTCCGAGGCCGCATAGGCCACCTGGTCGTCGCTGAGCTTGGCCGCGCCCCAGTCCGAGCTCTGCTGGGTCTTGGAGATGTCGACGCCCAGCAGTTCGCGGCAGACGTCCTTCAGGCCATGGCGGTCCGTATAGGTCCGCGCCAGCTTGGAGGCGATCTTGGTGCAGTAGACCGGAGCCGTCATCACCCCAAGATGGAGGTGGAACATGGCGATATCAAAGCGGCCGAAGTGGAAAATCTTCAGGATCTTCGGATCAGTCAGCACGCGCTTCAGGTTCGGCGCGTCGTAGGTCGAGCGGTCGAGCTGGACCAGGTGCGCATCGCCCTGGCCGTCGGAAAGCTGGACCACGCAGAGCGGGTCGCGGCCGAGCGCCAGGCCCATGGTCTCCGAATCGACCGCGACAGCCGTCGCATCGGCGAAAACGCCGTCGGGAAGGTCACCGAAATGCAGGAAGTTGGCCAAGGGCCTCTCGCTCCGAACTCGTAAGTTGTCTCTCCCTATAGGAGAGAAGGAATGGTGCCCAGGAGAGGCATCTAAAACCCCACCTAAACACCTGTTTCCAAATAACTTTCTGAAAGCACCCTGAAGGAATGACCCCCAAAGTGACCCCCGCGCGCGATTTTGCTCCACAGTTTTTTCGGGCGCCGACCTATGCCGCCGGGCCACTCTCGCCCCTGATCAGGGAGGGCAATCTGGCGTGCATGTCGCTGAATAGCACCAGCGCCGCCTCGAAATCCACCGCCCCTCGTCCAAGCCCTTGCGCCGCGCTGTCGCCGCCGCGCCCATAGGCGCCGGTCAGGGTTTCCAGCAGCTCGCGCTTGTATTCGGTGTCCAGGTTGCCCGCCAGCTGATCGCCCTTGGACTCCAGCGCCACGATCCGCTCGCCGGCGCCGTCCTTCAACGCCGCGAAAACGAAGTCGGGATAGACGCTCCCCCGCCGCCAGCCGCGCAGGCCGTAGCTCGCCCGGTCCGCGCCGTTGCGGTGCCACCAGCGGATCGCCGCCGCATCGTCCAGGTAGACCGCCACGTTGCGCTCGGCCTCATTGAGGTCGGCGGCGAAGATCGGCAGGAACAGGCTGCGCTCCAGCGGCCCGCCCGTCCCGCCGGTCAGCTGCACCGCGCCGGCTTCCGCCGTGGTCCACACCGCCTTGGGCATGATCCAGTCGCCGCCGTCGCCGCGCAGGCGGAACTCGACTTGGCCGTCGGCGAGCCGCGCGCGGAAGATCGTCGCCGATTGTTCGTCGCGCCAGGGTCCAAGCGCCCGGCGCAGTTCATCGACGATGAAGCCCGACAGCCGGCCAATCAGCGCCGCGTCGAACCCGCGCGCCTCCAGCCGCGCCATCACCCGGCCGATCAGGGCTCGCGCCACGAACGGGTTGGGCGCGAAGTCCGAAATCATCCGCACCGCATAGGGCGCATCGAAGCGCCGCTCGCGGTCGGCGCCCTTGCCGACCTCGGTCTCGAATCCCGCCGCCTCGGCCGTGTGCAGCCGGATGACCTGCGCCTCGGCGGCCTTGGCGTCGGCGGGCAGGCCGTCGGCGAAGGCTTCGGCGTCCCAACCGCTCCAGTCGATCAGCGGATGCAGGTCGCTTTCCGGGTCGATGGGGCGAGCCTCGTGGCCGTCCTCGCGCCACAGCACCTGCGGCAGGGCGATGTCTGCGGTGCGGAAGGCGTCGCGGCGCCCCACCGCCCGCTTCACCGCCGCGCCCGCCACCGGATCGGGCAGCACCACGTCGCGGACCAGATCGCTCAGCCCGTCCTCGCTCAGGCCCTTCTTGATCGCCGCCACCACCGCCTGCGTGTCGGCCCGATGGGTGAAGACGTAGCACTCGTCAAGCGCCGCCACGCCGGTCTTTGCGGCGTGCGGCTGGCGCAGGATGCGGCCCACCAGCTGGGTCATGGCCGATTCGTTCCCGCTCGCCGCCAGCGAACAGAGGACATAGGCGAACGGGCAGTCCCACCCCTCGGCCAGCGCCGCCTTGGTGATGATCGCCCGCACCCGGCAGTGAGGCGAGAGAAGGTCGCGGTTCTCCGGCTTGTCGAGGTCGTTGATCTCGGCGGTCTTGAAGGCGATCTCGGCCTCCTCCAGCCCGGCCTTCATCAGCCAGTCCCTGGCGTCGTCGGCGTGGATGAAGTCGGCGTCCCTCTGGTCGGCGCCGGTGCGCTCCACCTGCACCAGCAGGATCGGGCGGATATAGCGCCCGCCGTCCGCAGCCCACGCATCCGCCTCGCCCTGCAACCCATCCAGCCGTGTGAGCGCCGCGCGCAGCGCCGCCTGCCAGTCGGGTCCGGGCAGGGGCGCGATGTTGAGCGGCATCTTGATCATGCCCTCGCGCTCCAGCTCGCGGCCGGTGATCTCCACCAGGATGTTGGCGGTGCGGCCGGGGATCGCCGCCCGCGCGGCCGTGGCCGGGCGCGCCGTCACGTCCTTCGGCGTCGCGCTCAGCTCCAGCACCAGGCAGGGGTTGAAGCCGTAGAGCGTGCGATAGGCCAGGTCGGACACCGCCTTCTGGCCCTCGTCCATGACCACCACCGGCCGGATGATCCTGAGCGCGTTGCCCACCGAATCCTTGATCATCGGCCAGCCGGGGCCGTCCGCCAGATCGTAGACCTCCAGGTTGCCCACCGCCTCGGCCAGCGCCCGGTGCGCCGCCTGATCGCCCTCCGGCGGGGTAAAGCCGTGAACGTCGCCCCGGTCCTGAAAGAGCTTCAGGGTGCTCTGGTTCTCCCGGTTCGAGGATTGCAGCATCAGCACCATGACGCAGAGGTTCGCCTCCACGTCGGCGCGGTTCAGGGTGTCGGTCTTCTCCAACACCAGCACCCGGCCGGCCGCCGCCCGGTCCAGCGTCTGGCGGTAGGCGTGCTGGCGGTCGCGCAGCGCCTTCAGCGTCTGCGAATAGATGGCCTCGTTGGGCACGATCCAGAGCACGAAGCCGGTGTTGGCCGACAGGTAGCGCCCGAAGATGCGCGAGATGGCCGCGCAGGCCAGATAGGTCTTCCCCCCGCCGGTGGGCACTTTCAGCGTCACGTTCGGCGAGGGCCTGCCGTCGCCAGTCAGGCGCGGCGAATAGCCGAGGTCGCCCCGCCTCGCGGGGACCAGGGCGGCGACCTCCGGCCGCGCCCAGGCATCGGCCGGATAGTCGGGGAGCAGAACCCTTACCGTCGGGTTGTCGCGCGCCAGCTTCTCCGTGCGCTCGAAATCCGCCTTCTCGGCCGCCAGCCCGGACAGCCAGGTGTCGAGCGCGGCGAGCGCACGGGTCTGATAGTCCAGTTCGCGAAAGGCCATCTAGGCCATTTCCACCCGGTAGAGGGCGAAGGGCAGGGGCGCGTATTCCACGGCCAGCTTCTCGGCCGCCAGCAGCTCGCGCGAGACGAACTTGGCGGGCGCGAACACCAGATGGTCCCCCGGCGCGGTCGCGGCGATGGCGCGGGCGCGGGCCAGGGTCAGGGCCGCCGCGCCGGACTTCAGCCACTCCAGGTCCGGGCGGTAGATCAGCCACAGGGTGCGCCCGGCGCCCTCGCCCAGCCGCGCCACGCCCTCGCCGATCTCCGGAGCCTCGCTCATGGCGGCGGGGTCGAACGGCTTGGCGGTGGCCGTGTGATAGAGCAACGCCGCCACCGCCCGCGCATCGGGCAGGTCCGCGCCGGTCAGCAGGCCCTCCATGTCGATGGGCGCGCCGAGGGTGCAGTAGGTGAAGCCACCGCCCAGGCCGGGCGCCCTTTCCTTCACCGCCCGCTCGCCGGTGACGATCAGGGCGCCGTCCTTCACCTCGGTCTTGATCCGGTCGAACCTCCGACCGTCCAGGGTCTCGCACCGCTGCACCTTCTCGTGCAGGGCGGTGGCGTTGCGAAGCTTGGCCCGGGTCAGGGGTTCGCGCAGAAGTTCTTCTCGCTGAGTTCCCTTGAAGGCGTAACCGTTGATGACGCGGCGAACTCGTTCGGCGGTCAGGGTGTCAGCATAGTTCTCACCTTCCACCAGAATGAAGCGGCGGTTGCCGCCGTCGCGAGCGTTAGCCGCAAGAACTGCGTGGGCCGTCGTGCCTGAACCGGCGAAGGAGTCGAGAACAACGGATGAAGGGTCAGTCGCGACATCCAAAATCCGTTCCAAAAGCCTTTTCGGCTTTGGCGTATCAAACACCTTCTCACCGTGAAAAATGTCTTTTATGTCTGAACCCGCGTTGCGAGTGCTTCCCGCAAACTGATAGGGCCACCACGTCTGATTGACGACCTGATCCTTCACTTCCGATAGAAACTTCTTCTCCTTTGGAAACTCAGCAGAGCCGTCCACGCCCCACCAAATTCGCTTGTCGGTCTCAAGCCAAGCCATCTTTTCCGGAGGGCGCCGCCAACTCGTTCCCGTCGGCGGGGAAACTTTGCGTCCGTTAGGCCCATCTATAGGATAGAAATCTCGGTCCCGATGTTCTGCGCGGGTTAGCGGTGTCCCAAGCCAGGGACCGCGTGGATCGCGGTCAGGATTTGAATAATTTGCAATCTGATCCTCTGATCTATCCTTCATATTCGAGGAAAAATATTCCGACTTTCGATAAAACAGAATGTGATTGTGAGTTTCAGCTACCCCAGAACTGTTATTTCCTGGAGTATCTTTTGACTGCCAAACGAAATTTGCGAGGAAGTTACTTTCTCCGAATATTTCGTCTAATATGAGTTTGGCTCTATGAGCCTCGTTGTCATCGAGAGTAACCCACAGGCTCCCGCTTTCGGCCAGAAGTTCATGCAACAACTTCAACCTTGGCCACATCATGCATGCCCACTTATCGTGGCGCAGGCCGTCCTCCACTCCGATGGGGTTGGCGCTCAGCCACTCCTTGATCATCGGCGAATTGACGTTGTCGTTGTAGCTCCAGCCCTCGTTGCCGGTGTTGTAGGGCGGGTCGATGAAGATGCAGTCCACCTTGCCGGCGTGCGTCGGCAGGAGCGCCTTCAGGGCGTGCAGGTTGTCGCCGTGGATGATCAGATTGCTGTCCAGCGAGGGCGCGCCGACGCCCTTCTCCGGGTGCATCTCCAGCGGCCGGAACGGCACCGTCAGGTGATGGTTGAAGACGAACTCCTTGCCCTTGAAGACCAGTTCCGTCACGCGCGCCCTCCCCTGACCCTGAGAGGCATAGCAGCGTCTAGCGCGTCGCTCCAAGGGCGCGGGGCGGGGCCAGCCCCAGATCGTCAAGCACGGCCGCCACGGACCGCGCCGATCCGATCCGGCCCACGCCGGTTCCCGCGTAGAGCGCGGCCGCTTCCACATCGCCGGTCATTTCGGCGCCCGCCGTCGAGGCGTGGTAGCGCGGGATCGCCAGGCCCTCCGGCCCGCGCATCACGATGTCCTGTTCTCCGGGCCGCGCCCCGCGGGAGGGAAACCCCGCATCGCGCCACATGCGATAGGTCGAGTTGATCAGCGTGCGATGCGGGGCGTTCGGCCAGAAGCCGTCGAAGCACTCCGACAGCACCGTATCCCCGGCGCGAGCGTCGAGAATGGCCCGGCGGTAGTCGGGGTGCGCCTCCGATTCCTCGGTGACCACCAGGCAGGTTCCCAGCACCACGCCGGCCGCGCCGAGGCCGAACATCTCGGCCACGTCGCCCCGCGACACAACGCCTCCCGCCGCCAGCACCGGCGTCCGGCCGGCGGCCTCGGCGACCTCGCGGACAAGCTGGCGTATCGGCGTTGTCCCATAGACATGGCCGCCGGCTTCGACGCCTTGCGCGATCAACGCCTCGGCTCCGGCGTCCAGCGCGGCCAGCGCCTGGTCCCGGTCCGCGACCGTCGCGATCAGCCGCCCGTCGGCCTTGCGAACAGCCGGGCTGGATGATCGCGCATCGCCCCAGAACAGGTGGAACAGCCGCACGCCCTCTTCGGCCGCCGCCTTTATCAGGTCGCTCTGGTCCAGGTCGGCCCGCAGGTTCACGGCGAAGGGCCGCGAGGTGCGCGCCCGGACGTCGCGGATCGCTTTGCGGGCGGCCTCGGCGGATAGAAACCAGATGGGCAGATTGCCCAAGGCCCCCGCGTTCGCGGCCGCGGCGACAAGCCGAGCGCCGGCGATACCGCCCATCGGCGCCTGCATGACAGGCGTCTGAAGCTCGAACCCGCGGATGAAGGCGGCTGTCTGCTCGGTTTTCATGTGGGCTCCCCAGCCCCGTGAGGCATAGCAGCGTCTAGGGCGTCGCTGCAAGGGCGCTGGGCGCGATCATTCGCTCCAGGCGCGCAAGCCTGCCCTCCACGGTCTCGGGGGGCTCGGCGGGGGACGTGTCCGCCAGCCCCAGGATCAGTTCGGCCTGCCGGTGCGGCGACACCGCGCCATAGCTGGTGAACGTGGTCAGCACCTGTTCGTGGCCCAGGTTCTGCGACCACGCCTTGAACTCCTCCGGCGTGCGGCAGCGTTGCTCGCCCAGCCGCGCCAGGGTGTGGCGAAACGAGTGCGGCGCGAAATAGGGCAGGCCCGCCGCCGCGAACGCCTGCCGGAACACGCGGCGGATCGGCTCGGCCGTGGCCCAGTGCGCCCGCTTCAGCCCGCTGGCCACGAACCCACCGTCCTCGCCGAGGCCCATCAGCGGGGCGGGGAACAGGGGATCGACCTCGCCCCACTTCAGCTCGCCGCGCAGGTGGGCGACCCAGTCCTCGACGATCTCGCGCGCCTGCCCGCCCACCGGAAAGAACCAGGTCGAGATGGCCTTGGAGAACTTGGTGTTCACCTCCCTCGGGTCCTGCGTCAGCAGGCGCCGGGCGATGTCGATGTGCTTCAGCTTCAGCGAGGCCAGCGCCCCGTCGCGCGCGCCGGTCAGGATGGCGGTGGCGACCAGGGCGCGGTCGCGGCGCTCAAGGTCGCTCGCCGCCGGCATGGTGGCGAGGACGTGGTGGATTTGCTCCAGCGTCGGCGCCGGCTTCTCGCGCACCGCCTTGGCGATCCGCACGTCCTTTTCCGGCAGGTTGAAGTAGTCGGCGTCCGAGTATCCGATCTTGCGCCGATAGCCCGGCTGATCGGCCAGCCAGATGAAGAAGGCGCGCAGGGCCGAGAGCGTCGAGTGGACGGTGGCCCGGCTCAGCCGCTCGCCCGTCCGCGCGTTCAGCTGGGTGTCGAGCCTGCGCTTGAAAGCCACCGCCTGTTCGCGGTGGAAGGCGGCGAAGTCGCGCTGGCCCGTGCCCTCCTCGAATCGGCTCAGCGCCTTGGCGACGCCATCCACCGACGCCTCGTCGCGCCGCCGGGCCTCGCGCAGATAGACGAAATAGGCGCGCTTGATCCGCTCGTTCTTGGGGTTGTGTCTGGTCATGTTCTTTCGGGCCTTCGTTCGGCACGGTTCAGGGAGGGGTTGGGGCGCTCTGCTATGCGCCCCTCGCCGCGCATGATCCGAACGGCGACGGCGGGCAGGATCGCCGCCAGGTCGCCCTCGCGCGCCCGCCGGTGCATGACCGTGCCGCAGACTTCGCACAGCGCCCGCAGATTGCCGGCGCCGGCCGGGCGGGCGATGAAATCGGCCATGCCCAGGGCCGGGGCGCGGCCCTCCCGGCACCGGAAGCAGTAGAGCGTGCCCGGCGGGCAGGGTCGGCGGGCGGCCGTGCGGCGCGCCGTCAGGAACCGGCGCAGCTCCTCGCCCCGGATCAGCGCGGGCTTACCGTCGTCGATGGCGGCGAGCCCGGCCTTCCTCCAGGCGCGGACGGTGTTGCGATGCACGCCGAACAGGCGGGCCGCTTCCTCCACCGTGTAGCTCCGGTGCAGCTTGGCCCGGCGCGGATCGATGCGGGTGCGGGGCAAGGCGGCGCCCTACCGCCCGTCGATCAGCTTGCGGACCGATTCGACCTTGATCAGCGTGCGGCGGCCGAGCTTGACGGTTTCGAGCCGCCCTTCGCGGATCAGGGCGTAGATCGAGGTGCGGCCCAGGCCGAGCGCCTTGGCGGTGTCGTTGATGGAGGCGGTGATGGCTTGCATGGCTTGGCTCCGTTCGGGGTTGAACGGGCAAAGCCTCGGGTGCTTGCTGCCGGACGAATAGCTGGGAAGGTTGAAGAAAACCCTTTCCCGTCAATATGTTGATCCCGCCCCATCCTTAACGTCAACGCGATCCAAAGGAGGGGGTGGGTTTCGCCGAACCCAGGGGAGGGTTTCGGCCGAACACGGGAGGGGGATCGGAGTTAACCCACCCCATCCACAAGGCCCTAGAACGGAATCTCGTCGTCCAGATCGGCTGAAAAGTCTTCGCGCGGGCCGGTCGTCTCGGGCTGACTTGGAACTGGCAACCGGATGAGAGGCTGCGCCGTCGGAAGCACGGCCATCGCTGTGGAAGGCGATGGTGTCGGCGTAGCTCCCCCTTCCGGCTTCCAGTTGGCGACCTTGCAGATTTCTTCGATCCCCGTCCGGTTGGGCTGACCCTCTCGATTGA
>MEEW01000002.1 GCA_001724985.1 Phenylobacterium sp. SCN 69-14 | reverse complement strand
GCTGAGCCTGGCCGGCGCGATGTTCGTCCAACTGCTGAAGGTGCTGGTGCCGCCGCTGGTGTTCACGGCGATCGTGGCCAGCATCGCCAATCTGCGGGAGTTGCAGAACGCCGCGGCCCTGGTCTGGCGCACGCTCTTCTGGTTTGCGGTCACGGCCCTGATCGCGGTCAGCATCGGGATCGGCCTGGGCCTGCTGCTGCAGCCGGGCGTGAACACCAGCGTGGCGGCGACGGCGGCGCAGACGCCGCACACCGCCGGGTCGTGGCTCGATTTCCTGACCGGTCTCGTCCCGTCGAACGTGCTGGGCATCGCGGCCAGCACCTCGGTCTCGGACGGGGAAGCGACGACGACGCTGTCGTTCAACGTCCTGCAGATCGTGGTGATCTCGCTGGTGACGGGGATCGCCGCCCTGAAGTCCGGAGCAGCCGCCGAGCCGTTCTTGGCGTTCAACGCCTCGGCGCTGGCGGTGGTGCGCAAGATCCTCTGGTGGGTGATCCGGCTGACGCCCATCGGCACCATCGGCCTGTTCGGCAATGCGGTCGGGCGGTACGGCTGGGACGCGCTGGCCCAGCTCGGCGCGTTCGCCCTGGCGGTCTATCTGGGCCTGGCCCTGGTGCTGCTGGTGGTCTATCCCAGCCTGCTGCTGGCTAACGGGCTCAATCCGATGCGGTTCTTCGCCGGGGTCTGGCCGGCCATGCAACTGGGCTTCGTCTCCCGCTCGTCGATCGGAACCCTGCCGGTCACCCAGACGGTCACGGAGTCGGCCCTGGGCGTGCCGCGGGCCTATGCCGCCTTCGCCGTTCCGCTGGGGTCCACGACCAAGATGGACGGCTGCGCGGCGATCTATCCGGCGGTGGCGGCGATCTTCGTGGCCCAGTTCTATGGCGTGCCGCTGCACCTGACCGACTATCTGCTGATCGTCTTCGTGTCGGTGATCGGCTCGGCGGCGACGGCGGGGCTGACCGGGGCGGTGGTGATGCTGACCTTGACGTTGTCGACCCTGGGCCTGCCGCTGGAGGGCGTCGGCCTGCTGCTGGCCATCGACCCGATCCTCGACATGGGGCGCACGGCGGTGAACGTGACCGGCCAGGCCTTGGTCCCGACGCTGGTCGCCAAGCAGGAGGGCATTCTGGACATGGCCGTCTACAACGCCGCGTCCGGCGACCTCGAGGCGGAGATGGCGAGCGCCTCCGAACGTGCGGCCTAACGCCGGCCGTTGAGGGCGTCGCCGGCGTCGCGCGGCAGCGGAATGAAAAACACCAGCGAAATCAGCGACACCACCCCGACCACGACGAAGGCCGGCGACACGGCGCCGGCGGTGAGCTGGTCCTCGCCGCGAGCGACCATGAAGGCGTGGATCAGGCCGGCGGCCAGGCCGATGCCGATCGACTGGACGAGCTGCTGGGCCATCGAGGAGGTGGTGGAGGCGCGGCTCATGCGGTTCTGCTCGATGTCGGCGAAGGCCAGGCCGTTGAGGCTGGTGAAGTGCAGGGAGCGGAAGAAGCCGCCGACGCCCAGGACCAGCATGATCAGCCAGTGAGGCGTGGTCGGCTTGAATAGCCCGTAGGCGGCGAAGCTGGCGGCGACGATGAAGGCGTTGGCGATCAGCACCGTGCGGAAACCGAAGCGGCGCAGGATCGGCGGGGCGGCGGTCTTCATGACCAGGGCCCCGGCGGCGGAGATGAAGGTCATCAGCCCGGCCTGGATCGCCGAGAGGCCGAAGCCCACCTGGAGCAACATGGCGAGCATGAAGGGGCTGGCGCCCATGGCGATGCGCATGAAGGCCCCGCCGATCACCGAGGCCGAGAAGGTCTGCAGCCGGAAGACCGAGAGATCGAGGACCGCGTGCGGGTTGTTCCGGGCGTGGCGCCAGTAGAGCGTCAGGGCCAGGGCGCCGCCGGCGAACAGGCTGGCGACGCCGAGCGGCGGCAGCATGGCGCGGCCGAGGTTCTCGAAGCCGAAGATGAGGGCGGCGAGCCCAAGGCCGGTGAGGAGCGCGCCCTTCACGTCGATGGGCGAGACGTCCTGCTCGCGTACGTCGGGAACGTAGCGCAGGACCAGGAACACACCGACCACGGCCACAGGCATGCTCAGGAAGAAGATCCAGCGCCAGTCGGCGAAGGTGACGATCGCGCCGCCGACGATGGGGCCGATGACCGGGCCGAGCAGGGCCGGCATGGTCATCACCGACATCGCCCCGACCAGTTCCTCCTTGGGCGTGGTGCGCAACAGGACCAGGCGGCCGACGGGGGCCATCATCGCCCCGGCCGCGCCCTGAAAGACGCGGGCGATGACGAGCTGGGTCAGGTCCTGGGCGAAGCCGCAGGCGGCCGAGGACGCGGCGAACAGGATCATCGACAGCACGAAGATCCGGCGCGCGCCGAACTTGTCGGCCACCCAGCCGCTGATCGGCAGGAAAACCGCCGAGGCCAGCAGATACATGGTGATGGCGAGGTTCAGGCGCAGGGGCGGTTCGTCCAGGGCCACGGCCATGGTCGGCAGGGCGTTGGCGATGACGGTGGCGTTCATCGTCTGCATCAGCATGGCCGAGCCGATGATGGCGGGGATCAGCCAGCCGCGGCGGGTCGCCGAGCCTTGGGCCGCCAGGGCGTCGTTGACGGGACTCATGGTTCCAGACTCAGCAGTTGGAGCAGCGGCTCGTGGGCGGCGGCCAGGGCCGCGCGGGCGTCGGGATCGAGGCGCGCCAGGCGCGCGGCGAGCCAGTCGTTGCGGCTTTGGCGGATGGCGGCGAGCTGGGCCTCCCCGGCCGCGGTGATCTGGAGGTCGGCGCGGCGGCCGTCGGCCCGGTCGCCCGAGCGCGTGATCCAGCCTGCGGCCTCGAGGCGCTTGATATGGCTGCTCATGCTCGGGCGGGTCATGCGCTCGATGTCGGCGAGTTCGGAGGCGGTGACGCCGGGCCGTTTGCGCACATGGCCGAGCAGCAGGGCGTCGAGGGCGGACATGCCGACGCGCTGCGCTTCCTGGCGCAGGCGCCGGGAGACTTGCAGCAGCGGCGCGCGAAGCGCCTCGGCGAGGGCGGGGGGATCGGCCGGAACGGGCATCTTATTAGTTAGACTAACTAACTATATCTAGGCGCGATGCAAGCGGGCGGTCAACCATTCCCGGTAAACGGGAACATCTGCCGGGGAGTCTCGTTCAGGAGGTAAGGAAGGCGCCGGAGGACGACAGCGATGGCGTTCAGACATGAACTGCCCCGACCGCAGATGGACCTGCTGAGGCGCGAGGTGCGCGGCGCGACGCGGCGGCTGTCGCGGGACCAGATGCTCGAACTGGCCGACCTGCTGCACGACGCCATCCGCGCGCGGCGCGAGGAGGAGCGCGGCTGGGGCGCGGCGTGCGGGCCGCGAGGCGCCTGAAGCGAAAATCTCGCGGAAGCCTTTAGGATTCGAGCGCGCGCCGGGCGCGTCGGGCGCCGGCCAGGGCGGCGCGCGCAGAGCGGTGGAGATCGGCGATGGCCTGGGCGCGCCAGGCGTGGCCTTCGCCGCGCGCGAGGCCGGCGCGGATGCGCTCGGAGATCTGATAGGCCTGCCGCGCGGCGGCCTGGCATTCCGCAACCGCCGTCAACAGGGCGCCGTCCGCGCCGGCCCGCCATTGGGCCTGGCGAAGCTGGCGGTTGCGCGCGCGAGCGTGCAGTTCGGCCAGCGAGACGGGGGCGGGCGGCTCGGGTGCCAGGCCCGACCAGCACACGCCTTGATGGCGGGTGAAATCGCTGTGAGCCAGGCGTCGCCGCGCGGCCTCCGCCTCGATCTCGGCGGCAAGGAAGGGGGCGAGTTCGGGAGCGTCCATCCAGATAATGTATATTTCATACACAATCGGGCAAGGCGAAACTGTATAAAACTTCAGCCCTCGCTGATGATGATCCGGCGCGCCTGATAGGGCGGGATGATCGCGGTGATGTGGGCGGCCCAGCGCAGGCGCGCATCATGGCGGGTGGGGCCGGCGATGCTCTCCAGGTCATAGAGGCCCGGCCGCGAGCCGCGCAGCAGGCGCTTGACCAGCACCTCGTCGGTGTCGGTCTCCACCACCACGACCTGGCCCAGCATATCGGAGCTGGGGGAGGTGCGCTGATCCTCGAAATAGATGAGCGCACCGTCGTCGGCGAGGCCCCGCATGGAGTGCCCGGAAACCCTTAGAGCCACGGCTTTCTCCGTGCCGCCGGGCGGAATCGGGGTGAGCTCGCGGCCGTCCTGGCCGGTGGCCAGCAGGACGTCGCCCTCCGGATTGGCGCCGACGCGGCCGATGATCGGCGCAAGTCCGGCCGAGGCGCTGGCGCGCATGACGCCGACCGCGTCGTAGAGCCATTCGGGGCGGACATCGAAGGCCGCGGCGTACTCCTTGGCGCGACGATAGGAGAAGGGCGCGTTGCCGTTCTCGTTCGAGGCGTAGGTGTTGCGGTTCCAGCCGAAGGCGTCGGCCGCGGCGGCAGCCGTCTCGAAGCCTTTTCCGGTGCGCGCCAGGCGCAGGCGTTGGTGACGCTCGTCCATGTCGCGTTCACCCTACAGGCGAACTTATGTATTGAAAATACAGAATCTGCTTGCCCGTTCACTGTATGTTCCATACATTCGCCTCATGGGACACGAAACACAGGTCAAGCGGCCCGCCACGGGCCAAGAATATGCGGCCCTACGTCAAATGGGGACGTCTCCCTTGCGCGCGCAGGTAGAGCTTGGCCTCGCCGCCGGCCAGGCGCGCCGGATGGAAAGGGCGTTCCGGGCGCGGGCCGCCGCAGGCCTTGGCGACATCCAGCTTCCGCGGTTCGCCCGGCACGATGCGCATGTGGCGGCGGCGATGCGCGAAGGCGGCTTCTGCGCGCTCTCCGAACGGCGCGTGGGCAAGGACGGCATGGCGGTCTGCCTGCCGCTGACGTGGCCGAAATGAGCGCGGCGATCTCCGATGTGGTGGCGCGGGCGCTGAGGACCCTGCCGCCAGCGCGGCGCGGGCCGTTCCTGCGCGACCTGATGGCGACCGCCGCGGCGGGCCTGGCGGCGACCGAGGGCGAGCGTGCGGCGAGCGAGGCGGTCTATCGCCTCGCGGACGCCATGGTCGAGCGCGCGACGGGCGCCTGAGAGTTCAAGCCTATGAAGAGCAAGTGATGAGCCGAGCAGCCTATCTGGCGCGCCTGGAGCGTGAGCGCCTGGTCCGGGCCGAGCAACAGGGCAGGGCGCGCCGCGCGGCGCGCGAGATCGAGGCGGGGGTGGCCGAGAGCGTGGCGTTGTCCCGGGCGCGGGGGGCCGAGTTCGAGACGCCGCAACCGGCGAGGGGCGAGCGCCCGCGGCGGCGCTGG
>MEEW01000001.1 GCA_001724985.1 Phenylobacterium sp. SCN 69-14 | reverse complement strand
CCACCGCCGGCCGATCAGCGCTGCGTCGGTCGAGACCAGGCAGGTGAAATCCTCGCCCTTGGGCTCCAGCACGATGGCGGTGCGGAAATCGAGCGCCGACCTCAGCAGGTCGAAGGTCCGGTCCCACGCGACCGCGGGCTCGTCATCCACCCGGATCGCCTGCAGGCCGCTCAGCACCAGCTCGAGCTCGCGAAGCCGCGCATCCTGGGCCGCCAGCCTCTGGTTGGCGGAGGCCAGGGCCTCGCGAAGATCCTCGACTTCCTGCTTCATCAGCCGAAGGTCACAGCCGAGACCATCAGATTGCCGTGGCGGTTGCAGCTATCGATGATCGCGCCCTGCTCGCCGAAGGTGAAGGCCCCCAGGAAGGGCGAACCGTCGATCGCCTCGCGGACCTGCTCGGCGACCTCGTCCATCCGCTCGCGCACGTGCAGCATGCAGCCGCCGCAATAGATCACCAGCGCCCCGAGCGAGCCTTGGCCCGGCCCGCTGCTGCTGGCCATGGCGTCGCGCACCACGACGGCCGCGCGCTTGACGAGGGATTCGGGCGACCCGCGCATCAGGTGCACATGGTCCCCCTCGGCGATGTCGGTGAACAGCGACAGCTCCCCGCCCACGCCCAGCAGCGCCGGGTGGGACAGGACGAACATCGGCACGCTGTCCTGGCGGGCCGCGACCCGCCCCAAGGGCGTGGGCGTGCTCTTGGCCAGGATCATTCCGGCCTCGAAGGCCGAGACCTCGCCGCCGGTCCAGCGACTGTAGACTTCCGAGGCCGGCTTGTTGTCGATTTCGAGCACCCGGCGGCCGTCCGCGCGCGTCACCACGCCGGTGTCGCCGGTCGGCGCATAGCCGCTCTGGAAGGCCGCGCCATAGGGGGCGCTGGGGAACAGGGCGGCGACCACCACATGGTCGGCCAGCACGCCGTCGTTGGAGAACTGCCGCCAGCGGCCCTCGATCGCCTCGTCGGCGCTGCTGCCGCCGACGATCGGGGTCTTGGGGCCGACGATGGACTGGACGCCGTCGATCACCTGCTCTTCGCAGCCCGGCGGCTGCGAGCACCAGATCAGGATCGGCGCCTCATAGTCGCGGCCCGCCGCGCTCAGCGCCTTCTGGATCGCCTCGGCTCCCGCCGCGAACGGCGATGCGGCCAGCGGCGCGGCGCCCACGCCATAGGCCCCGTCCGGGTCGCAGACGCCCAGCAGCCCGATGGCCCCGTCGGCGCCGGTATGGAACCCGGCCTCGGTCATCACCCCGCCGCAGGAGGTGCCGCCGATGATCTGTGCGCCGGGCGCGCCGGCGGCCAGGGCTTTGATCAGGGCCGGATCGGCATGGTGTTCGGTCGCATAGACCACCAGGAAGTCGGGCGCGCCGCCCAGCGCGGCGACCAGGGCGGAAACGGCCTCGCCGCCGCCCTCGCCTGCACCGGCCTTCAGACTATGGCTGGTCGCTATCCGCATCGATCGCCCCTGCATCCCGCACCGCCCCGGCAAATCCGCCCGGGCGTTCGCGTCCCGATGTTCCCTCACCAAGCTTTAGGTTCGGTTAGTCCGCTGCAACGCCTAGAATTCCTCCCAGGCGTCGGGCTTGACCTGGTCGGTCGCCACCATCTGCACGAGGCGCGCCTGGGCGGCGTGCACCGGGTTCCGGCTCCGGGCCTGGGGCGCGGGCCGGCCGGCGTTCGCCAGCCGGAACTGCCCCATCAGGTCGGAGAGCACCGACGCCTCGCGCGAGAGCGAGTGGCTCGCCGCGGTAGTCTCCTCCACCATGGCGGCGTTCTGCTGGGTCACCTGGTCCATCTGGTTGACCGCCACATTGACCTGGCCAAGGCCCGTCGCCTGCTCCTGGGCCGCCAGGGCGATCTCGGACACCAGGGCGTTGATCTGGCTCACCTCGCCGACGATCCGCTCCAGGGCGCGGCCGGTGTCGCCGACCAGCTTCACCCCGTCGTCCACCTTGGCCGTCGAGTCCGCGATCAGCGTCTTGATCTCCCTGGCCGCCTCGGCCGAACGCTGGGCCAGCGCCCGCACTTCGGAGGCGACGACCGCGAAACCCTTGCCGGCGTCGCCGGCCCGCGCGGCTTCGACGCCAGCGTTCAGGGCCAGAAGGTTGGTCTGGAAGGCGATCTCGTCGATGACGCCGATGATCTGGTTGATCTGCCTGGCCGACCGCTCGATCTGGCCCATGGCCTCCACGGCCTGGGAGACGATCTCGCCGCCCGCCTCGGCGCCTTCCTTGGCCGAGATGGCCACCGAGCGCACCTGTCCGGCGCTCTCGGCCGTCTTGCGGACGGTTGCGGTGATCTCGTCCAGCGCCGCGGCGGTCTCTTCCAGGCCGGCGGCCTGCTGCTCGGTCCGCTTGGCCAGGTCGTCCGAGGCGACCGTGACCTCCTGGCTGGAGGAATGGATGCCCGACGCATTGCCGACCACCACCTTCATGGTCTCCTCCAGCTTGGCCATCGAGCCGTTGAAGTCGGTCCTGAGCTGCTCGTAGTCGCCCGGAAAGGGCTCGGCGATGCGGAAGGTCAGGTCGCCGGTCGACAGCGCCCCCATGCCCCTGGCCGTGGCCGCGACGACCGCGGCCTGCTCGCGCTCGGCCTGGGCGCGCAGCGCATCGTTACGGGCCCGCTCTTCCTCGGCGGCCTGGCGCTGGGTTTCGGCGGCGGCTTCCAGGGCGAGCTTCTCGATCGCCGCGTCCTTGAACACCTGGACGGCGGCGGCCATCTGGCCGATCTCGTCCCGGCGCTCGCGCCCCTTGACCTCCACGGCGTTGTCGCCGGCGGCCAGCCTGCGCATCAAGCCGGTCATCTCGATCACCGGCCGGGCGATGGTCCGCGACAGCAGCCAGGCGATGGCGAAGGCGGCCGCGATCGAAAGCGCCGCGCCGACCAGCAGCGCCAGCTTGCCCAGGGTGGCGGCCTGCAGCATCGAGGCGACCCGCTCGTCCTGGACCTCTTCCTGGGTCGCCACCAGGGTGTCGACCTCGCGCCGGATGTCGGCCAGCGATTTGCCGCTCAGTTGCGCAAGGGCCGCTTCCCGAGCGGCCGGATCCCTGGCTAGAGCCATCGGCCGTTCCACCTGCTCGGCCTGCCAGGTGGCGATGGCGGTCTTCAGCCCCTCGGCCCGCGCCTTCTGGTCGGGCCGCGAGGTCCTGGCGGCGAAGCGGCCCAGCGCCTCGTTCACCAGGCGCTTGTTCTCGTTGAACGTCGCGAGCTGGTCGGCGTCGCCGCCCATCACATAGGCCCGCGCGGCGTTCTGCTGTTCGACCACGCCGCGCAGGATGGTCTGGGCGTCCAGCGTCAGGGTGAAGGTCGTGTCGTTGTTGCGGGCGTCGGTCTCGATCACCTGCATCTTGCTGAAGATCAGCGCGTCGCTGGCGACCGACAGCGCGATCAGCGCCGCGAACGAGACGAGAAGCTTCTTGGAGAAGCTGACGTTGTTGAAACTCATCGAGAGTTCTCTCAATACCTCTGGTGGGCGTCAGCCGACATTCCACCGAAGGAGAGAACTCTGACACTGCGCGATCTATTGGCGCCGGCTATAGCGCCCGGGCGCGAAGGGCCCCGCGTGTCCGGGTAGACAGTTGTTAAAACAATCGTGGCTTTCTGAAACTGCAGAGCTACGCCTGCCAAAGCTTCCAGGCGCGCCGACGTCGTCGTCATTCCAACGCCCCGATGTCGGCGCTAAGGTCCAATCGCTTGATCGGCCGACCACAAGGCTGGACCTCTAGGGAGCACGATATGATCCAGGGACCCGTTACGGGCGGCCGCCACGGCTGGGCCTTCAACCGGCCGCTCATCGACCTCGCCGAGAAAGGCTATGTGGAGGCCGAGTTCTTCCTGACCGGCGAGGCTGCGACCTACGCCCTGGCGCCGGGGGCGGAGTTCAGCCGGGACGGCCAATGGCGGGCCCAGCCCAAGGGCAAGGTCCCGTTCAAGACCCGCTTCCTGGTCTATCGGCCCGGCGATCCGGCGAAGTTCAACGGCACGGTCGTGGTCTGCTGGAACAATGTCACCGCCGGCTACGAGCTCTTCTTCGGCGAGAGCCCCGAGGTGCTGGAAGAGGGCTACGCCTATGTCTGCGCCACGGTGCAGAGGGTTGGGGTACACGGCTTCGAGGCCAATCCGCAGGGCCTCGCGGCCTGGGATCCGGAGCGGTACGGCGACCTCGCCATCCCGAGCGACGACGCCTCGTACGACATCTTCTCCCAGGTCGCCCGCGCGGTCGGCCCGGGCCGCGACCGCACGATCGATCCCATGGGCGGGCTGGACGTGAAAAGGGTCATCGGGCTTGGCGCCTCGCAGTCGGCCGGCCGGCTTGCGACCTATATCAACGCCGTGCATCCCTTGGCGCCCGAGCAAGGCGGCCACGCCTTCGACGGCTACATGCTGCAGATCTACTTCGGCAGCGGCACGGCTCTCGAGGCCAGCGATCGCCCGATCAACGCCGCCGCCGCCAATATCCGCCTCCCGCGGGGCGAGGTGCTGATCCGCGAAGACCTCGATGCGCCGGTCATGATCGTCAACACCGAACTCGAGGCGATCTCCTGCCAGACCGTCCGCCAGCCCGACACCGATCGCTTCCGCACCTGGGAGGCGGCGGGGCTGACCCACGTCTCCTTCCAGGCCCAGCTCACGCGCAATGAGAAGTACCTGCGCGACTTCGGCGTCGCGCCGCCCGCGCCCTCCCAGCAGATCAACCGGATCTATCTCCAGCCGCTCTACGACGCGGCCCTGCATCACCTGAACCGATGGGTGAACGGCGGCCCCCCGCCGCCCAGCCAGCCCTTGATCGATTTCGACGGCGACGGCGAGGTGATCCGCGACAAGTACGGCCTCGCCACGGGCGGCATCCGCCTGCCCCAGGTCGCAGCCCCCGTCGCCGTGAACAGCTCCGCCCCGGTCACCGACGACTTCGCCGGCCGCTTGCGCGGGACGAACCGGCCGTTCGACCCTGCGACCCTGGCCGCCCTCTACCGCGACGAAGCGGACTATCTAGCCAAGTTCAGGCAAGCCGCGGCCGCCGCGGTCGAGGCCGGCGTCATGTCGCCTCGCGATGTCGAGCCCGCCGTGGCCGAGGCGGCCCAGGAGTATCGCCGCGCCGTCGAGATTGGCGCCCGACAACCCGCGCCGGCGGCCGGCTGACCCCGGATTTGCCGTTCGACCTTCGCAGGTTGCGGG
Organism: Phenylobacterium sp. SCN 69-14; assembly: GCA_001724985.1. Classification (GTDB taxonomy): domain Bacteria; phylum Pseudomonadota; class Alphaproteobacteria; order Caulobacterales; family Caulobacteraceae; genus Phenylobacterium. Next base: position 2,990 of record MEEW01000001.1, on the reverse strand, counting down.
CGCCCCGCAACCTGCCGGAAGCGTCCGCTACAGGCCCAGCACCATCTTGGCCATGATGTTGTGAACCTCGCACATCGCCAACCAGACCTTTGTTTTAGCAACACATTTTTCCCGGAGAGATTCGAGCGATCCGCGCCAGGTCGCGAATAGGTCGCGCTCGTCGGGAGTTGGCCGCGCTTGCGCAGACATTTCCGGCGCGGTGCGTCCGTCAGGACACGCCTCGACAGCCGCAAGCATCATCGTGTGCACTGAAGCACGGCTGCAGCCTTCAGCTCCGAAAAGCAGGAAGGGAGGGCGAGGAGAGCGAAAACAGCTCTCGAAAAGGTTCTCCCGATGCCCATTCCTCCGTCCTTTTGGCCGGCGCACGACACAGCTTGGCGGTTGGCCGACGACCTCATCGCCGTGATCAACGCCGAGCTCACCAAACCTTTGCCCGGTGGGATCTCGAAGCTCGAGCGCCACAACCATCTTCAGAAGCGACTGGCGGAACTCGGCGGCTACCTTGGCTACGGTTCACGGATCGAGGTTGAAACTGGCTATCGCAGGTTCGAGAGGTCGGGCCGCTTCGATGTAGTTTGGACGCCGCGCGATGAAGGGCTCCCGATCATATTCGAGATCGACAGCTGCTGGCGCCACGAGTCCCTTCTAAAACTCGGCCGCGTCGGCGAGGAAGCCTACAAACTCTGGATCTACTACGGCCAGCGCCCCATGCCACTCGAGCCCACCGAACCGGGCTTCCGTCGCCTCAACATCCTGCGAATTGAGCCGTGGCGGCTCGGCGTCAAAGACGGCCGCCGGGTCGTTCCACTTGCTCCAGGCCCCTGGCCAGAGGCTCTCTATCCCCGTAGGGCGGCCAGCAGCGCGCCCTCGCCTTCGATCGCCCCACGTAACGGCAAGACCCCAAGTTGGGACTGATCGCCCTCCTCCCTGTGCCCGCCCACGAAGAGCAACGCACGACGTGCCTACTCCCAGGAGGCACGCGTTACTGCCCCAAAGCTCATCAGATTTGATAGGGCTCATGGACAGCGCGGCGATTTGATCAGAAGCGTGCAGATTACCATCGCATCCTCAAAGGAGTCGCAAGGCATGAAGACGGCTCAAACGAGCTTCGATGTACTCGTCATGGGCGGAGGTCAGGCCGGGCTCGCCATCGGGTATTTCCTGCGCCGGACGGGCCTCCGCTTCGCCATCGTTGATGGCGAACCCGAGCCGGGGGGCGCCTGGCGGCACGGCTGGGACTCGCTGCGCCTTTTCTCGCCAGCCCAATGGAGTTCGCTCCCGGGCTGGCCGATGCTCTCCAGCGGGGAGGCGTATCCAGCCCGGGACGAGGTCATCGCCTACCTGGCGGCCTACGAGGGGCGCTACGACTTGCCGGTGATCCGGCCCGCCGAGGTCGACCTGGTGCGCGCCGAGAAGGAGGCGCTCGTCGTGGAAACCTGCGCCGCCACGTGGCGGGCGCGGACCGTGGTGAGCGCCACGGGCACGTGGCGCGCGCCCAACTGGCCGGCCTATCCCGAGCAGGCGCGCTACGAAGGCCTGCAGATCCACTCGGCGCAATATCAGAACCCCGAGGCGTTCAAAGGAAAGCGCGTGCTGGTGGTTGGCGGTGGCAACAGCGGCGCCCAGATCCTCGCCGAGGTGTCGCAGGTCGCCGAGACGATCTGGGTCACGCCGGAGCCGCCCATCTTCCTGCCCGACGACGTGGACGGCCGCGTGCTATTCGAACGCGCCACCGCCCGTTGGCAGGCCCAGCAGGGCATTGCGGTCGATGCCCCGCCGCCTGGCGGCCTCGGCGATATCGTCATGGTCCCGCCGGTCAAGGCGGCGCGCCAGCGCGGCGTGCTGAAGGCGGTCAGGCCCTTCGATCGCTTCAAGGCACGCGGCGTTGTCTGGCCCGACGGACGCGAGACAGAGGTCGATGCGGTCATCTGGTGCACAGGCTTCCGGGCGGCGCTGCGGCACCTGGCAGGGCTTGGGGTAGTCGAGCCGTCAGGCCGCGTGGCAGTCGAGGGAACACGGTCGGTGAAGGAGCCCCGCCTCTGGCTGGTCGGTTACGGGGAATGGACCGGCTTTGCCTCGGCTACCCTCACCGGCGTGATGCGGTCGGCCCGCGACACGGCGCGCCAGATCGCCCAGGTGCTTGCGCCCGCCTAGCGCGCCTGGAGCTGAAGGTTGCTTCCGCCTTCGAGGTCGACCTCCCGCAGGTGGCCGGCCAGGTCCAGGGTGGGGAAGACGATGTGAGCGTGGAAGCGCCGTCCCGCTGGCATAGCGTGACGCGCCGCGTCCTCTGTCGCATAGAGCCCGACGATCACAGCGGGCTCGCTCTCCGTCACGAGCTCCGCCCGAGCCGGCAGGGTGTCGAGACTCCACACCGCGCGGCGAACACGGGTTTCGATGCGGAACGCTAGCTTGGCGCCGCCGCCGCAACCGGCGCTTCGGACAGCGTCGTCGAGCACGGCGCCAAGCGCCTCGAGCGAGGGGACGCTTCCAAGCTCCGTGGCCTGCGCCCACTCTTCGACTGGAACGAGTTGCAGCATGAGCGCGCCCTCGTCCATCGCGGCCCGATGCCTTGTCTTGGCGCCGCCAGCATCGCCGGGGCGGACAAGATAGAGCTGCCCGTCAGCGATTGTGATCTCATCACGGCGGTGCCCCGCTGCGCCGTAACCAACCGCGTTAGGCCCCAAGCCCAGGTCTGCGAATCGGACCAACGGCGAGATGTCGCCTGATGCACTGCGAGCTGGATCATTGAACACCTGGACAGAGTGTACACAGCCCGCAGACGCCGCCGATCCAACCGCCAAGCAGGTCGCGGCCGCCATGCCGAAGCCCCACGGATGAATGCACATAAGCAGTATTCCAGGTCAGACAACGAGGCTTGGGCTTTGCGCCCCAAGACGTAGTTAGCCACTCTCAGCCAGACCGGCCAGCCGGATCGCCGCGCTTATTTGCCCTCCCCTCCTCCGCGTCGGGGAAGGCGAGCACGATGGCGG